>CAMKLO010000043.1 GCA_946413655.1 uncultured Fibrobacter sp.
ATTTTATGATTGAGCGGATTCGTGGCATTTTGGTACAGAAAACCCCTACGTTTGTAGTCGTGGAATGCGCCGGCGTCGGTTACGGCATCAATATTTCGGCCTATACGGCAGGCAAGCTCCCCGAAGAGGGCGTCGAAGTCACTTTGCACACGAATCTCGTGGTACGCGAAGATTCCATGACGCTATTCGGTTTTGCCGACACGACCGAAAAGAACCTGTTTCTCATGCTTCTGGACGTGAACGGGGTCGGCCCAAAGATGGCACAGCGCATTTTGAGCGGCGTGACGCCCGCCGATCTTTTGAACATGATTGCAAGCGACAACAAGGCCGCCCTCAGCAAAATCAAGGGGCTTGGCAAAAAGACATGTGAGCAGATGACGCTGACGCTCAAGGAAAAAGCTGGCGTAATGTTGCAATCGCTGGGCGATGTCGAAGGGAGCGGTATCACGAGCGTCGGCGCACTGACTGGCGCCAAGCTGGAAGCCGTTTTGGCACTGCATACGCTGGGGGTCAAGGATCCGGCGGCAGAGAAGGCGGTGGTCAAAGCAGTCGAAGTTCTCGGCGACAGCGCGGACGCGGCAGCACTTATCCCGGAAGCTCTCAAGTATTTGTAATTTGTAATTAGACGATAGACCATTGACTACCGACTATTGACCAAGAACTAGAATATGGACGATCAACGCATTATTTCTCCGCAGAAATGCTCTTTTGACGAAAGCGATTCCGACCGGAACTTGCGCCCGCCTAGCCTAAGCGAATTTACAGGCCAGGACGACATCAAGGAAAGTCTTTCCATCGCCATCGAAGCGGCGAAGCACCGCGGCGATGCACTCGACCACTGCTTATTCGCGGGCCCTCCGGGCTTGGGCAAGACGACGCTTTCGAGCATCATCGCGAAAGAAATGGGCGTGAACATCCACATTACGAGCGGGCCCGTTCTCGAAAAGGCAAGCGATCTTGCGGGGCTTCTCACAAGCCTGCAAGAAAACGATATTCTGTTCATCGACGAAATCCACCGCTTGAACCGAGTCGTCGAGGAATACCTCTACCCCGCCATGGAAGATTTCAGGCTCGACATTATGCTGGACTCTGGTCCTGCGGCAAGGAGCGTGAACCTTCCGCTCAAGCACTTTACACTCGTAGGCGCCACGACACGCAGCGGGCTTTTGACAGGCCCCCTCCGCGACCGCTTTGGACTCCAGTACCGCCTGGAACTTTACAACGAAAAAGACATCGTCAAGATTCTCATGCGTAGCGCCCGCATTCTGGGCGTCGAACTCACCGAAGATGCAGCCAATATTCTCGGCGGTCGTTGCCGCGGAACGCCCCGTATCGCAAACCGCGTCCTCAGGCGCTGCAGGGACGTTGCGCAAGTGCGCGGCACCGGCGTCATCGACGAACGCGCCGCCATCAAGACACTCGAAATGCTCGGCATCGACAGCGAAGGCCTGGACCCGACGGACCGCAAAATTCTTTCGCTGATGATAGACAAGTTCGGCGGCGGCCCTGTGGGCCTCGGCACGATCAGTGCAGCGATGGGCGAAGAACCCGACACGCTCGAAGAGGTCTATGAACCTTACCTTATCCAGAAGGGGCTGATTTCGCGAACACCGCGGGGCCGCATCGCGACGCCGAACGCCTACAGGATTCTCCACAAGGCAATACCAAACGCCCTCCTCAACGAGCAGACAGAATTGGAATTGTAATTGGTGAATTTAGTTGGTAGAGCTTAGGCCGCATCACCTGTATTCTGGGGCGATGGTCAAGATAAAGCTAATGCCATGCCAGCTGTGGAACCCGAACTGCATACGGAACAGGTACATATCCGGCTTGCGCACACGGACACCAAAGCCCCACGAATTGTACAGATTCTTTTTGGACCAGTGATTTACCTTGTCGCTAATCATGGCGTATTCATCAAACACGACGCCATCGACAAGCCTATCTATCGGCCAGCGGTATTCCGCCGAAAAACCCATGATAAAGGGACTCGCCCACGCTCCCGAATAGCCACGCAACGGATATCTGGCATTCAAGCCGGGGAACGCCGTATAAGGAGCGCCACCTTTTTCCATTTCCCACATGCCCAAGAAACGGTACTGGAAAGCAAGCACACGGCGTTCAAACAAGGTCTCGACCAAATTTTCCGGACGCCACACGCGAAGCGCTTCGTTCAACGAAAAGTCCGTATAGAACTTTCTTGTCTTGCGTGCTTCTTTTGCCGAGAGCACGTACTTCTGGGCACGCCCGATAAAGAAGTAGATTTGGTAAAACAATTCCGCTCTCACATAGTCGTGATTTTTGCCGCCATCCTTTAATTTTTCTGTACGGTCTAGCCCGGCTTCCGAAAAATCATCGACCCCGATACCGCTATACTTCCCCACAAGCACATATGTGCCGCTGATGCTCAAACGATTGCCTCTCGAAGGCGCATACGGGAAATCCAGATTGTCGAACACGAGATTCGCATAAACCGGTATTTCAAAATGGTTCTGATAAAGTCCACGGTCCGCAATCGGGAACTTGATATCGTCAAGCACGGAATCCTTCGTATCCGAAAAATCCACAATGTGGTAATTTATTTCGGCACCCACACTGAAGTTCAAGTTTCTCGACTCCGTCAACGGAAACCCTAATTTTGTTTCGAAGAATATCGTCGTATCGGCCTGTTTAAACGATTCCCTCGTCCCTGGAATCACAAAGGAATTGTCCCTATCCATATACACGGCCGTAACCACGGCGCCGTACAAATTCTTGCCAAAAAGCGACTGTTTCGAATAGCGCACCTTCAAGTCGATATCACTGTTCGCATAATAATGTCCTTCAAAAACCCCATAGTCCCCTTGCTTAAAGAGATTCCTGTGGCGGTAGCACACCCCGAGCATCGTTGAACTCCCCGGTTTCAGATTGAACGCCGGATAAATCAGGATGTTCCGTTTTTCGCCAAACGTAATCAAATCTACAGCCTTCTCGGCAACGCCATTCTTGATAGCATAATGAAGCGGTTCCGAAATCGGATAGACCAGCATTCCAAAGACGGGCTGGACAACATGGATAAACGGCCACGATATGATTTCAGTAAACGACATGGACTCCGACGAGGAATCCTGAGCCACCTTGGCCGCTTTCTTTGCGTGCGCTGACACGGACAGCACACCAACAAGCAATAGTATCGTCAAAAAACGGATCATTCCATTGCAAATTATAATTATATTGAGTATGATGTTTTCACTTTTTTCAAAAATTATAAAAAAATTAGCGACCTATCCCAAAATTATCCTCATGGTGTTCTTGGCGATAGGCATCCTGAGCATCTACCCCATCATGCACCTGCGCTGGGATTTACAGCTACAGGACACGATTACAAGTGCCCGAGAACCCAGCAACATCCAAAAAATCGAAGATGAATTTGGCGGCCTCGGCAGTCTCATCGTAATTATGGAATCCGAGGACTCCAGCGCGAACTACCGCCTTGCACGAAACCTTGCGCACAGAATGGAGAAAGAGCCGTTGGTCCATTTCGCCGACTTCGAGACGGACATCGAATTTTATAAAAAGTACAAGTTCCTGTACGCCAGCGAAAACGACATCGACATCATGGTGCAGCGTATTAAAGACCTCAAGCGCGACTATATTTTGAAGAATAATCCGCTGTTCATCGACTTGAAAAGCGCCATAGACTCTATCACGCGCACCACATCGGAAGAACGCGAACAGCTTTTGAGCGATCTCGAAAAGAAATATTTCGACAAGCTATCGACTAGCCATTCCAACAAAGCGGGCACAATCCGCATTGTCGAGATTTACCCGACGCACTCGATTTCCGACCTCAAGGCCAACAGAAAACTTTTCAGCAGAGTAAAAGAAGTCATTCAAGAAGAAAAAGAAAAAGACAGCTTTCACATATACTACGCAGGCAAAGTCTATGAATCCATCCAGACCGGCAAGCGCCTTTTGCCCGAAGCGAAGATGGTCGGTATCGTCACCGCAGTCCTTATCCTGTTGCTCCTCATTCTACACTTTTTCAGGCAACCGCAACTCATCTTTATTTCGGCGCTCCCCATCGCGACCCCGATTGTGACGACAATGGCGTGTTCGTACCTGTTCTACGGGCGCATCAACCTCTTTACGCTATTGCTTGCGATTGTGCTCCCCGGGCAGGCACTGCAAATCATCAACCACGTTCTCAACCGCTATTTCCTTGAACGCGAACAGAACCTGAGTCCGCAACTCTGCATCGAAAGTGCACTCCTTGGCATCGGTCCCTCAACCGCCGTTTCAAGTTTTACCTTTGCAACGCTTTTCGCATGCCTTATTTTGATTCCGCTCCCCGGACTCCAGGAACTAGGCGTTCTCGGTTCCACGGGCTGCATCCTGAATTGGGCTATCACGCTCCTATTCTCGACGGCACTTTTGCAGGTCACCCAACGCAAAAAACCGTTCACGGTAACGCACGCACAAATTCATTCCGAATACAAGATGTCCATGCTTTCGAACCGATTGAACTGGATTATCTTCTCCATCATCATCGCAGCAAGCCTTGTCGGGCTCTACATTGGCGGTACACGCGTCCACATCCGCAACGACTTTTCGGCAACAGAAATCAATTACAAAGACACGCATATCGATTCGTTGATTGCCGAAACCGGTTTTTTGAACAAGACACCGCTCATCATCATGCTACCGGACCGTTCCGAAAGCGAAACGCTTCTGGAACAGTTCAACGAGCTTAAAGAAAGCGGAGCCATAACAAGCGTCAATTCCATCTTTACTTTGGCGCAATTTTCGCCAAACCTGCAACAAAAAAAGATGGACAAGTTGCGCCAGCTACACAGCATGGTCACCAAGGAATTCCGCGAAGCACTATCGAAGAGCGAACGCGAGAATCTGGAAAAAATCGAACAAGCCTTGGAATTCGACGAAACCGACGAATTCGACCCTCCAGAATACATCGCCAAAAAATTCCGCGACAAGCAGGGCAAGCAAGGACGGTTTGCATTCATCTTCACCGACATCAAGGAAAACCTCGGAAACGAATGCACGAGGCTGAACAATGAACTCCACCAGATTCAGGGAATCAAGGACGGCACATACCTGATTGCCGGCACTCCGATTACCCGAGCCATATTCCTAAACAGAATTACAAATAACATAAGCAGGTCCATACAGATTGGCGGATTTCTGGTATTCCTATTCATGCTAGTTTATTACAACCGTTTGAGCCGCGCCTTATTCACGGCACTTCCGTCGGTTTTTGCCGCAAGCTGGTTCTTGGCTTCACTCAACGCATTTAATATTCAAATTTCGGCATACAGTGCCCTCATCTTCCCCATTCTCATAGGTGCTAGCGTCGATGGTTCGTTACAATTCTTTACGGCGTACTACGAAAAGCAAACAGGAACTGCACTTACCATTCTAAAAAGTAAGTTCTTTACCATTTTCCTCTCGCAAATGGCTGGCCTTATCGGAACATATGGCATGCTAGTCTCATCACATCCGGGACTCCGCAGCATGGGATTTGTTTCGCTGATGGGAATGATTTGCATATTCATCGCCCAATTCACCATATTCCCCCTTATTGCAGGCTCACTAGACCAATACCGTCTGAGACAGCATAGAAAAAAGGAAGCTAAAAAATGAAGTCCCTTTCCGACAGGACGCAAAATATCGCAGCATCGCTCACCGTCGCCATCGACACGATGGCAAAACAAATGATAGCAGACGGCAAGGACGTCGTAAGTCTCGGAGCAGGCGAACCTGATTTTGGAACACCGAAGCCCATTCAAGATGCAGCCATAGAATCTATACGCGAAGGCAAGACACGCTACACCGCCCCCGTCGGGATTCTGGACGTGCGCAAGGCCGTCGCAAAAAAACTAGAAGACGAAAACGGTCTCCATTACGACGCATCGCAAATCATCATGACGAGTGGCGCAAAGCACGCCGTATTCAATGCGCTCGCCGCCCTCATCAATCCCGGTGACGAAGTAATTATCCCAGCCCCTTACTGGGTCACTTATCCAGAACTGGTGAAGTGGCTTGGCGGCACACCCGTATTTGTTCAATCGGGAATCGAAAAAGGTTTCAAGATAGACGCCGAAGATTTGCGCAAGGCATGCACGCCACGCACCAAGGCCATTCTTTTGAACAACCCGTGCAACCCAACCGGCGCCGTTTACAGCAAAAGCGAACTGGAAGCACTCGCGAAAGAAATCGTCAAGCAGGACATCTACTGCATTTCGGACGAAGTTTATGAATACTTTGTCTATGATACCGAATTTACAAGTGCAGCCATATTCGACGGAATGGCCGAACGCACCATCGTGATTAACGGTTTTTCGAAATCGCACTGCATGACCGGCTGGCGCATCGGCTACGACGCCGCCCCCGCCGCAATCGCAAAAATCATCGGCAAGATACAAGGGCAGGCAACGCATCACCCAAGCAATGTGGCGCAATACGCCGCCCTCGGTGCCCTCAACATGGACAAGAGCAACGTCCATGCGATGCAGGCCGCGTTCCGCAAACGCAGGGATTACATGCTAAAGCGCACCTCGTTCCTCTCGACAAAACCGCGCGCTCCCGAAGGCGCATTTTACTTGTTTGCACCGGTGAGTGATTACTACGGCAAAAAAACTCCAGATGGCAAGGTGATTACAGGTTCGATTGATTTTTGCAGTGCGCTCCTAGAAAGCAACGGCCTCGCAATTGTCCCCGGCGCCGCTTTTGGCGATGACAGTTGCGTGCGTTTTTCGTATGCCGCAAGCGACGAGAACCTCGCGAAAGCATGCGACCGATTTGAAGCCTTTGTCAAGGGATTGACGTAACGGGAAAAGCGCCATGTTTCCATTCCGTCTTGTAACGCCGAACCCCTCGGAACCGTTTACCATCGGACGCAAATCGGACAACGTTTTGCACTTTGATAACTTGATGGTTTCGAGGTACCATGCGGTTCTGAACTTTACGGACGGCAAGTGGATTTTAAAGAGCCTCACCCAGAACAGCATAACCATGCTGAACGGGAAGACCATCGATACCGCAGCGATAAGCGACGGCGACGTCATTCTCATTGGGCCGAGACAGTTGCGAGCGACTCTTCGTGGCACAAGCCTCACGCTCCTCGTGATGGAACGCGAAACCGCAGGCGATATGCTGACAGTTCCGCTTTCGGCTGAATGGAAAAGCATCAATGTTCCAGGGATTTCCGTAAAGGCGCAGGCGCGACTTGTGACGGAACGCGGGAATGGGCCGGACGACGGGAACCGCGCAAGTTTAGGGAACCGCGCAAGTATTGGGAACCGCGCCGAAATCAAGTTCGAAAGAGCGATTGTTGACGAAGGCGGCAAGCGCACGCGCACCGTCACCATGCAAAACGGGAGCGCGAATCGTTTTGAATCCGCCATCGTCGGTTTCCGTAACAACGACCTGCTGATCGAAGCGAAGAGTTCAGGCTTTGACGTGAACATCAAGAACCTGAACGTTTTCGCCGGCAAAAAACAGTTATTGAGAGGGATTGACTTAGAGCTCCCCGCAGGCGAAATCCTCGCCATTATCGGGCGTTCAGGTCAAGGCAAATCGTCGTTGCTCAAGCTCATCCAGGGCATCAACAGTTGCGACAAGCAAAGCGTTGTCCGCATCGGCGGCGTCGATTACCGCAAAAGCGAAATCCGCAGGCGTATCGCCATACTCCCGCAAGACCCGCCACTCCGCCCGGAACTCACCGTCGAAGAGACGATTCTCGACGGAGCACGCTCGTCGATGGACGTCAAGCAGTTCAAAGCAGACGCACTCACGCGACTCGAAAAGTTCTGCGAACTTTTCGGGCTGAGCGACCGCCGGCATAACCTCGTGAAAACGCTCAGCGGCGGCGAAATGCGCCGCGTCGCCCTCGCCCGCGAACTCATGGGCAACCCCGGCCTCGTCATTCTCGACGAACCGCTTTCAGGGCTCGACCCGTACAACTCACGCATCCTCTGCACCCACCTCAAACAGCTTTCGTTCCTCGGCCACACCATCATCCTCACGACCCACAGCTACGAAGCGCTCCAGATTGCAAACAAAGTCCTGATACTGCACCAAGGTGAAGAAGCTTTCTACGGAACAGTTCAGGCAGCCTACACACATTTCAAGACGACCGACCCGCAAACGCTCCTCACCTCCATCAGCACAAGCGACGCTGCCCAGTGGCGCGAAACGCACAAGACCGAGCAGCGAATCTTCGACACCAAATACTTCTTCGAGCGTACAAAACTCCCCCACAATTTTGCATACACGGTCAGGCTAACGCTAAAGCAGTGGTTCCGCGACAAAGGACGCATCGCCGCCCTCTTCGTGCAACCCGCCATCATCGGGTTCCTCCTCTCGCAGATATTCTCCGAAAAGTCGTCATGCTGGACAGTCGCATTTGCCATCATCCTTTGTGCAAACTGGTTCGCCCTTTCACTCTCCATCCGTGAAATCGTCCAAGAAAAGGATATACTCCGCGACAAGTTCCGCCGAGGCGTTTCTTCCCTTTCCACACTTACGGCCAAGTTCACACTCCCCGTTGCATTTACACTGATGCAGACCGCAATCGTCTATGCGTTCATCAACATGCGCCTTACCGTAAGCCCAAGCATCGCTCTCATTGCAGCAGCATTTGCATGCATCGCCATCCCCGCCACAGCGGTCGGGTTATTCACGAGTTCTCTTGCGAAGAACACAAGCCAGGCCAACGCCTTCTTACCGCTCCTCATCATCCCGCAAGTGGCCCTCGCCGGAGCACTTGTTCCCCTCGACCAAATGCAGCCCATCGGCCGCGCCCTTTCGAGCATCGTCTGGTCGCGCTACAACCAAGCCTCGCTTCTGAACATTTTGCTGGAACGAAAAGATGATATCTTAAATGCGGTTTTCGCCCTCGCCATTGCGCTAGGTTTCTATATTGTAACTGCAATTCTACTACACAGATTAAAGAAACCAAGATGATCCATCCCGAACAACCTCAATCCTTTCCGCGCCCATTCAACGAAAACTACGAACTTTTGGGAACACTCGGCAAAGGCGGAATGGGCTACGTCTATAAGGCCCTCGACAAAAAGCTCAAGCGAGAAGTGGCCTTCAAGATTCTCGACTCGACCTCCGATGAAGAGGCCATCAAACGTTTCTACCTCGAAGCTCAGGCGATGAAGGAACTGGACCACCAGAACATCGTCCACGTATTCGACTTCGGGCAGCAAGACAAGCAACTCTTTATCGCGATGACATACGTGCAAGGGATTTCCCTCGCCGAGATTTTGCAGAACAAGAGTAAACTCTCTTTCGAAGCCATCGAAGTCATCATCAAGCAGATTGCACGCGGTCTCCTCTACGCACACAGCAAAGGCATCGTCCACCGCGACGTGAAGCCCTCGAACATCATGCTCACCCGCGACAACCGCGTCTATATCATGGACTTCGGCATTTCCTACATCCAAGAGATGGAAAAGGAACGCCTCACCCGCACCGGCATGACCATGGGTACTCCCGAATACATGTCCCCCGAGCAGTGCCACGGCGACGAAGTCACGCTCCAGTCCGACATCTACAGCATGGGCGTCATCCTTTACGAAATGACATGCGGACGCTTGCCCTTCGAAGGAAGCCGCCCCGTAGAAATTGCGCTCAAGCACGTTCAGGAACCGCCCCCGTCTCCTGAACTCTTCCGCGAAGACATCCCCGACGGACTCTCGGAGCTTATCCTCAAGTGCCTCAAGAAAAAACTCAACGAGCGCTTTCACGACATGCAGGAATTTCTGGACGAATGCGACCAGGTTTTCCCGCAGCATGACACCCCGCACCAGACGCCGTCCATCGTAAGAAAAACCGGAGCCAACAGGCACGTTGCCGCATCCATCGCCGAAACAGCCCAGAGGTTCAAGCATAATCTCACACCATCCAGACTCATCATCGTGGCGTTCTCGATACTGTTCCCGCTCATCGTGATTCTGCTTATGCTGCTCATGTTCACGCACAAGCCGATGAATACTTTGCACGAAATCGAATGGACAGAAGCCGTCGGCAACCATGAAATGCAGGCCATCGAACCCGAAATCACAGATGGCTACCCGCTCACAAACCTGAACGACGGCGACCTCACCACCGCATGGCTCAACACGATGCCTCTGAAGCCGCTCAACCCCGTGCTCGTCACATATTTTGAAAAAAAGACACTTATCGTGAACATAGGAATCGCAGTAGGTTACCAAAAATCTGTCGATGACGCCTTCGGCGACCGATTCCGCATATTCAAGAAACCCCGCATCCTCACCGTCGAAACGAATAACGGATTCAAACAGAGACTCCGCCTCGACAACATCAAGGGAATGCAATATCCGAACATCCAGGCCGTAGAAACGACAGAACTCCGGTTTTACCTCGACGAAGTCTATGAAACCGACAACAGCGACTACGCCATTTCGGAAATCAGATTGCTCGGCATGGAAGTGAAGTGATAAATAGTAGGAAGTAGGAAGTAGGAAGTAGGAAGCTGGAAGTTGGAAGTTGAAAGCAGGATGTTGAAAGCAGGATGTTGGCAGTGAGCTATTGCTCATCTACGTCATCCTGAGCAAAGCGTAGGATCCAGAACATTCAGGGGAGCAAATGATTTCGAAAAAAACATACAACCGTCCAAAAGGAAATTTTGTCGAAACCCAAGCCGCCGCATACCTGATGCGCGAAGGCTACGACATTTTGGCACGCAACTACGCCTACCGCGGCGGAGAACTCGACATAGTCGCCCGCGATGGCGAGACCCTCGTCTTTGTCGAAGTCAAATCCGTCTGGAACAACCAGCAAGGAAACCCGGCGGCCCGCGTCAACGCCCTCAAGCAAAAGAAAATCTGGCAGACCGCCTGCCACTTTCTGGCCACGCAAAAAGCGCACGCCCCCAAAGGCTTCGACGAACCCTGTCGTTTTGACGTACTCACCGCCCGCACCTACCAGGAACCGTTCCAATTTGTCCATTACAAAAACGCATTCGAAGGCACGCAAGTCATCCCAAATATTTAACGACAGCAGTCATCCCTTGACGCGATTTTCATCACAGTTTTTCGCTCAAAAATTTTATATATTATCCCTCCAAAAGCGAAAAACAGAAAATAATTTATGCGAATTGAAGTCCATCCAGAAAACCCGCAAGCACGCATCGTAAAGCAAGCCGCCGAAATCCTCGAAGACGACGGCCTCGTTCTCTATCCCACCGAATCCGGATACGCCATCGGCTGCAACGCCGAATCCACCAAGGCCATCCACAAGCTTTACGCCCTCAAGAAGCCCATGAAAAAATTCGTCATGGCGCTTATCGTCCCCGACATCCGATTTGCCACCGGTTACGCACGCGTAAGCAACTTCGCATTCAGCATCATCAAGCAGCGCGTTCCGGGCCCCTACACGTTCATCCTTCCCGCCGACCCGCACATCGCCCGCAAGCTCGACGTCAAACGCCCCGAAATCGGCATCCGCATCCCGACACACCCCTTCTTTGCAGAACTCTTCCAGCATTTCGACAAGCCCATCCTCAGCACCGCAGCAAAACTCAGCGACGAAGACATGTACGAAACCGACGACATCTGGAACACGTTCCAGCACTCCGTTGACATGATGGTCGATTGCGGCAACATCGAAATCAATCCGACGAACATCGTAAGTCTCGTCGGCGACAGCATTGAAGTCATCCGCGGAGAGTTGGTTTAAGGAACACATTCGCTGATTCCAGCGCAAACGCCATAAGAAAAGGGCCGCCACAAGCATTACGCAATGGGCGACCCTTTTGCTATACCCGGTTCGCGAGTCGAACGCGAGTTTAATCCTTAGGAGGGACTCGTTCTATCCATCTGAACTAACCAGGCTAATTAGCGAGCACGAAGATAGCATATTTTAGGGCTAACGTCAACCGAAATACACAATTAAGACGTAGGTTAACATTGGTTTAATCCTTAATACAACGGACGGAGAAAGCTAGTTCCTTATAAATGGGTCCTTGATGAGTGCTATCGTCCTCAAAACCAACAGCGGTGTAATACGCGAAGTTATCAATATTCTCTGTAGAACTCCAGAAAAAAGCGATTCTTTTCTCATCCGCAAAACCTACTGCACGATGTCCAGCAGGCAAAGCATTAAAACCATAGGCATCGGTGCCGTTACCATTATTTTCCCAGCCACTAGCAGACTTGAGAGCGGAGCCCGCCGTTTCTATTCCGCCAACCGTCAAAATTAAAGAATTCCATTCTGTTGTATCAGGCAGATGCCATCCACCAGGACAAGCCTTTATAGCGGCATTCCAAGCATATAACAGTCCGTACTTGGCGCAAAATTCCGTTTTATTTTCATAACACCAAGTTTCTTGAGCAAGTGAACCCTTAAAGTTGAGATTTTCTGCCATCCATTCCTGATTGCCAATTTTCACAGTCTTATAAACTTTACCATCTACTTTTTAATCTTCTTGGAATAAAATACAAAAATAATTATTAGTGTCCGGTAAAACTTTTTAATTCAACCAGAAATCTAACAAAAAAGGCGACTTCCGTTTCCGGGAGCCGCCGCTTTTGACTATAGTTTCTTTTGCACATAAAACAAATTCAAAAGCACTATGGAATGTAGAAATTTTACCGGACAGCAATAATAAATAATATAATTCAAGATTTTCGTGTAACCAAGCCTATTTTATCAACGAAATCGCATAGAGCGGGCAAATTTGAACGTGCCGAATTGCGTTTTCGGTTTCGGTATCGCAATAGTCCAGCTGGCCAAAGTTTTCCAGGGAAAGCCGGTAGGCATTCGTGAGTTTTTTTTCGCGCATCATAGACCACAGACTCTTCATTCCCCCTTGAACCTCGGCCTTGACCTCGATAGGCATGACTTTCCCGCCAAGGGTTTCTATGTAATCCACCTCGGCCAGGCTATTCTTTTGCATCCGCGTCCAGTAGAACATTTCATGACGCATGTTTGGAGCTTTGTTCCGCAAAAGTTCAAGCCCCGCGACCATCTCGGCCAAAGACCCCTTGTTCACAAGATCTGCCGCATTTGCAGTAAGAATTTCAGTGACTGTTTCTGAAATATCGCCAAGAGACATATTCATTAGCCGCAGCTGCAAACCGGAATCGAGAAGCATGTACTTCTGATAAGACGAATCCGCTTCGCTCCCCAAGGGGAGCCCGTTTGCTGCAGTATGCGTTACGGGAATGATAATACCTGCAAGGGTAAGCAACTGCATGGCTTCACGGATTTTTTCTGTCCTGTAGCCGTGCCCCACCTTGGCATATGTGAATTTCTTTGTAATCTGCAACGCTGCACTCCGGAACGCGGACCTAAGCAGCACGGGGTCAACATTCTTCTTGTATTTTGCAAAGTCGTCTTCGTACGAAATCAGGATATCGTCTTGGATAGATTGACACTGCAGATAATCTCTGCTGTCCACCCATTTGGCAACCGCTTCCGGCATTCCGCCAACCATAAGGTAAGTCCTGAAAAGCTCCACGAACTTGCCGTGAATTGGAGCCGACAACGGATTTGCAAAAGATGCCGCGTTCCGAATTTCCAAAAGCTTGTCAAAACCGTTTGCAAGCGCAAACTCGTCAAAAGTCATGGGGTGCATGAACATAGAATGGATGCGGCCAACACCAAAGGTCGGGAGTTCCTGCAGGGCGAATTCCAACAGCGACCCGGCGGCAATCACATGCAAATCAGGCAATTCTTCTTTGAAGAAACGGAGCGACATAATCGCTTCGGCACAAAGCTGGACCTCGTCTAAAAAAAGGAGAGTCTGGCCGGGAACAATAGGCTTGGCGCTCATGGCGGAAATTTCCGACACGATTCTATTTACGTCTAGATTCTTGCAGAACACCTCTTTGTATTCCGGATTCTTTTCGAAATTGATGCTGACGCAATTTCCGAAATGTTCGCCCAGATGCTCCACCGAACTGGATTTTCCCACTTGGCGTGCCCCACGCAGCAGTAGCGGCTTGTGGTCTTTTTGTTTGGACCATTCCAGCAAGAATCTGTCTATTTTTCGCTCAAAATACATCTCCAGACTCCTTTTTGATATTTTCCAAAGAAAAATATAGTCAATTTCTGTAATTTTCCAAACAAATAATTTTACATTTTTGAACATTTTCCAAATAAATAATTAGAAAAATGCCGATTTTTGCAAAAATTAGCCGAAATATTTGTCCATGGTGTAGTCGAGGAGCTTTTGCGTATCGGCGATGGAAGCGCGGATGGTTTCTTTTTGCTTTTCGATGGACTGGATTTTTTCGGCAAAGGATTGCTGGAGGGAAAGGGGCGGAACGGGAACTTGAATTTTCACAAGATCAATACGGCGTAAACTTGGGATTGTAACAGCAACATCATGCTGAGTAAAATCATAATTTCGACAAAAATAAAAGAAATACTTTGGCGTCAAGAAATGAGGATTCGGCACCATTCCAAACGCTGTATCAACATTCCAAAAAGGTTCTTCAACAAATAAAGGATTATTTATAGACCCTTTCCTTCCAATAATGATACTATTGGCTGGACAACGATATTGCGAAGCATAACCCATAACACCACCCGTTCCATAAATCGGATACGGGCCATTCGCGGGGATGACAGGTCTCATTTCATGAAAAGAAACCTCTTACGCTTTCGGCTCGGTCTCCCCCGCTTCCGGCTGCGGTGTAATTTTCGTCCTTTCAGCGTAGAGTTTTTCGGAAATATGCGTAAACGCTTCGACCACATCCGGGTCAAAATGCTTACCGGCCCCCTCTGTGATAATTGCCATAGCCTTTTCGTAGCTAAAGCCCTTCTTATAAATGCGTTCTGCAATCAAGGCGTCAAACACATCGGCCACCGCCATGATTCGCGCAGATAGCGGAATGTCTTCGCCCTTGAGGTGGTTCGGGTAACCGGAGCCGTCCCACTTTTCGTGGTGGAAACTAGCCATTTCGATGGATTCGTTCAGGTAATTCGCATCAAACGTATCGCCAGCATCATCGACAATCTTCTTGAGAATTTTTCCGCCTTCGGTCGTATGGCTCTTCATGATGGCGAATTCTTCATCCGTCAGCTTGCCGTTCTTGTTCAAAATCAAGTCAGACACGGCAATTTTTCCGATATCGTGGAGCGGTGCCGCACGTTTCAACTTATGGACATACGCATCGGTGAGGATTCCCTTGAACTTTCCTTCGGCCTGGAGTGCCTTCGCGATAGCTTCCACGTATTCGGCGGTCTTTTTAATGTGATCCCCGGTGCTCTTGTCGCGAGCTTCGACCATCTCGGCGAATTCCATAATAATGAGTTCCTGCATGCGACGGATGCGGTCATTCTGCTCCTGCACCTGCTTGATAAACTCGAACGAACTCTGAGCCATGCCGTTAAAGGAATCGTACAGCATGCCGATTTCGTCATTTGAACTTATTCCAATTTTCCCGATACGCCTTGCAGAATTCTGGATGCCGTCGAGATCAACACTTTCTGTTTCAAAATCGATTCCGCTTGCAAGCCCGATATCCAAAGAGTACTTGTATGCAGCCAGGGACATTTTGTTCACTGGAATCACGACACCGCGCTTCATCACTTCGATGACGATGCTCATGATGATAATCGAAAGGCCAAAGAATAGCGAAAGAAGCTTGATGAAGAACATGGTCTCGTCACGGATGATAGACTCCATGGAAATGTCAGCTGCAACGTACGCGACTGTTTTTCCGGCGGCATTCCGCAACGGCCGATAGACCGTCAAAAGCCAGCCATACTGACCATCCGAAATGATTGGTTCTATTTCGCCGCCCTCAAAAAGCGTTGGCAAATACGGTTCAAAGGATGGATCAAATTTGACGACCTCTCCAGGGACACTTCCCGGCATACCATCCGTATCCAAATCAAACACCACATGGCAGCCGTCTTTATCAATCTTATAGACATAAACATACATTGTCTGTGGAAAGCTACCTCGAATGCGCTCAAGCATATCTTTTGTCTTCTGGTAGTCCTCCACTTCATATCCCCGCGCAACATAGTCATCCACCTTTTCGGCATCGATTACCACCGAAGCAGCCTCGGTCACGCCCTTTCCGATACTGATAAAGTTGTTAATGGAATTTTCGCGATAGAGAAGAAATCCAATAATGCTCGCAAGACCACCCAACAAGACCTCGGCCACCATCACAATCACCACGACCTTGTTCAGCAAAGAATGCTGGACCATCTTGTTCATGGCGCTGCTGCTAGGATCGTTGTAAATCTTCTTCAGTTTATCCTTGATGTTCTGGGATGTAAAACGGAAAATCAGCGTAGCGCACACGACAATAATGCTTTTGTCGAATACATCAATGACAAAGTCTGCAAGGAGCTGCGACACAAAGCGGTTCCAGTGCATGACGTCGTGGAAGGCTATCGAGAATGGAGCCGAAATCCCCTCACCAAAATTGAATCCGTAAAGCGCATATGTAAAAATCGAACCCAAGCCGCCACCAATAAGGGCAAACGTAAAGATGACAACAAGCAGTTTCCAGGCTTTCTTGAAAAATCCCCAGCGGAAAAAGAGCGTGGCCGAAATCGCGATAAGCACGCTCAACACACCGTAGTACATGGCGACCGGCTCTGCAAATCCGTTAATGACATTCAAACCAAAGCCGACGATAACCGCAGGCAGGTATCCACCAAGCATGGCGGTAACCACAGTTCCAATACAGTCCAAATAAAGCGGCAAACCAATCGCAAGCGCAATCTTGGCGGGTATAACGTTCAAAAGCAACCCGACCACAATAAGCAACATTACGCTTTTGGAATGCTCCAGGAAGGTCTTTAACTTGTCCGGGGCATTCTTTAACCAAAGCTTAAAAGCATACTTTTTCATACCCAAAAACTTTCCTCTTTCTTATAACAATTAAGATAAATAAAAAAGCCACCACTGTTCATACAAAAACAAAAAAAAACATGCAAAAACAAGCGTCATCCGTTCAGGATGGCGCCATTGATAACGCTAAAGAATCAAATTTATTTTAACGGTATTCGAACTTCGCTTCGAACAGGTGTCGGCAGTCGTTACCGTCGTTGCCCCAATGTTCCGATGAACCCGCAAAAATCTGGATACCGAGATCGGCAGCTCCGGCGACAAGGCGGTTCATGCCCGCAATTCTCCAGATTCCGCGCAAAATATCGTCGCATTCTTCGCGGCTCAACTTGCAGCCATCCGTCTGGCCGGCAAGCATATACAGTCCGTCATGGATAAACGGCGCCGCATTATAAACATCGTCGCCCTTCTTGACATCGGGGACAAAGGTCTTTGCAAAAGCCGGAGCGGAAGCCCCGTCCGACATAAAGCCTCTCCTGAAACGCACCGTCAGCATAAAGTCCCGAAATTTCTTATCTGCCTTGGTGTAGCGTGCGCCCTTGACATACACGTAACGGTCCAGTTTGCAGAAATACATCTTGCCGTTACCTTCAAATACGAGCGGGAAATCAATTTCAATGGAATCAACAACAATGGAATTCCTATCCTGCTGAAAATTCTTTCGGTTCGTCATCTTGTCGATGAGCATCTTTAAATTAGCCATAAGCTCCTTCTTTGTACAACGTTTTTATTTATGCATTCATAGCAAAATAAAATAATATTTACATTATTTTAGTTTCATTTGCAACATTCAACATTCTATGTTATCAATATTTTACAGATCAACAAAACATTCCGCAACAATTGTCCTTGTCCCGTCATCCAGCCTCGCCTTGGCAAAAGACTTGGCGTTCGCATTCGGCAATCTTTTAATGAGCACCTTGGATGTCGCTGAATCCAACAGCTGGAACCGCGGAGGCGCCCCGCTCACAATCGGGATTTTGCAGCGGGACACGTAAAGCGAAAAGCGCGACGTTTTTTCCACACAGTCAAACTGCACCGGATTATCGGCCTTTAACGCATCGTTTATTTGCAAGTCGCGTTTGGCATAAGAGCCGGAGAAGCAATAGCCCCACCTCAGCTTTTTCGTCGGAACCGTGACCGTGCATTCAATCTTTTTCGATGAATCCGAATGAATTTCAAGGCCAAAAAAACACGCCGAACATCCGATTCAAATCGGGAATGGACTGTTTATTCCGCCCCACAAACGCAACTTTGCCCTTGGCCGACACCTCAGCCACCGGGAACTCGTCATACGCAATCCCGTCAAAGCAAGTCACATTCCAGACTTCGGCGATGGTCGCCTTGACGTAGAAAAAAAACGTAAATTCGCGCAAAACATCATCCTTAGGCGCAATAATCCGGACTTTTCCGTCATAAATGTGGTACTGGAACTGTTCTTTTTTCAGAATTTCCGCAGTTTCACGCGACGGAATAACCTTAAAACCACATGAACTCCCATTAAAGTATTCATGACAAAGTGATATATCAACAATTACAGTGCTTTGCATCCCAACACTTTTATACATACATATTTATATGTATTCCTACTCTTATTAGAATTACGGTTCGAGCGCAATATAATTATAAGTATTACATAATGCAAATTGTAAAATAATTTTTTCTCTTTTACCATGAGTAAAAAGTTTGTCCACAACTAATCAACAAATAACTTAGCAAGGCCATTTTTATTTTTTTAAATTATGCGCATGTTTGAGCACAACAAAAAGCAAGAGTTGACCTCTCGCCAAAAGCAGATATTGTCCCTATTACGCAAAGGCCTTACAAACATCGAGATTTGCAAGACTCTGGGCATTTCGGCCAATACTGTCAAAGTGCATCTCGCAAACATCTACAAGACCCTCGAAGTCACCAACAGAACCGAGGCCGCATCATCCGATATCTATACGGAACGAAGAACGGACGATATCAAGAAAGACTTAAACATCATCTTTTTCAGACCAGACAACATTTCGGCATACTCCAAGGCGAACGGCCTTTACCACTCCGTAGTCGAATCATTGCAGCAGTACCGCATATTTCGCATCATGGAGACCGCCGAAAACCAAGTCGAGCCCGCATTTTCAATCGACATTTCTGTAGCGAAAGACGCAGACGAGATACTGTACATATCAATCAGGCTCGGCTCCTCGCACGAGATTATCTGGGCGAATACGGTCCAGATTAATACGGACAATCTCCTGCTTCTAGCCCGTAAAACGGCGATGCTCCTGTTCCGGAATCTCATTCTTGCGACAGCAAAAATGGAATACACGCCCAAGAGCCCCGTTCCATACTGGTGGTACGCGGTATCGCTTTGCGATGTCAGGCTAGAAAGCCGTGGCATCGAATCGTTCGAATTCTGCAAGCATATGCTCTCGCCGCTTGCCACAGAAAAAGTCTATAGCGAACAAGCCGTTTACATGCTCTCGAGGGCACACTACATTGCCATCATGGAAAACTGGGGAAATGCACAAACCCATACAAAACTCCTTGGCGAGTTTGCACGCAAGACCATGTATAACGCCCCGTATTCCATATATTCGAAGATGATCATGGGGCTCTACAACATAGTAACCGGTCACAAAAAAGAGGGATCCTCCTATCTCCAGCAGGTCATCGAAGAGAACCCGCAGAGCATTACAGCACGCACTCTGCTCATACAGATTTACATGGTGACCAACCAAACCGAAAAGGCGCTGGAACTTATCGAGGAGAGCGAGCAAATCGTCCCGGAAACCGCCGTACAGGCCTCCATCTACCACGCCAGAGCATTCATCCTGCTCATGCAGGGCCGATACGACGAATGCATCAACCTCGCCAGGCAGATACTGATATACAATCCCAGAGCCATGTCAGCCCGGTTATTCACCATTTTCTGCTACAATAAACAGGGCAAAACCGCCGATAGCGAGACCCAGATCAAGGCGCTCTACGAAGAACACCCCAACTTCGGCAAGCCCTACATTGACCAACTCCTAAAGGGGCTCAACCCGCAAATGAAAACGTTCTTTATGGATTCGCTCAAGAACGTTTTCCCCAAAGATGCGAAAACGCACCAAACTTCGACAAGTCTCTAAAAAAATAACCCAAATGGATTATTGCCAACCCCACCATTGCCGAATTATTTTTCATTAAGTAAATGTTAGAGATATAATAAATATTCAATACAATACACCTCAAACATAATGCTGCACGGACCTGAAAAAGGACTCATCCCCTGATTCACGATTCTTGCAGCATTCTTTTTTTGCAAAAACGGAACTTAAGCGCTAACGCTGAGTTCGCTTACCGCGAGAGCTGGTACCTTGTATGTCGCGAACGGATCGCGGTATTCGTTGCCGACCGCCACGATGTTCTTGATGATATCGAAGAAGTTTCCGCTGAGCGTGACGCCATCGACCGGATGCTGGATTGAACCATTTTCGCACCAGAAGCCGTGAGCTCCGATGCTGAGTTCGCCGCTCACAGGATTACAGCCGGAATTACCTTCCAGACGCACGACGAGCAAGCACTTCGGGAAAAGCTTTAGAAGTTCCTCGGTCGTCATCGTTCCCGGCGGCACAAGCATGTTGTAGAAGCTCGTGGACATCTTGCTGCCAAAGCTGCGGGCACCGCTGCCGGTCGTTTCGCGTTTGGCCTTGGACGCCGTTTCGAGGTTGTAAAGCGCGGAATTGAAGACGCCGTTTTCGACCACCTTGACGCGCCTTGTCGCGCAACCTTCGGAGTCGAAGTAGAACTTGTGTTCGAACATTTCGCCGACCGGGTCGTTCCAGAGAGAGAACACGTCGCTTGCAATCTTTTCGCCCTCCTTGCCATCAAGTCGGGACTGACCTTTCTGCATGGTTTCGGCGAAGAACGGCTGGTTGTACATGCCTAGGAAGCGTGCCGAGATGCGTTCCGAAAGGATGACAGGAATCTTTCCGCCTTCGATTTTCTGGGCGCCAAAGAGTTCCGTGGCGTATTCGGCGGTTTTGCTTGCGATTTCTTCGACCGTGAAAGCGTTCCAGTCGCGGCCGTTCTTTACAAAGTTGCCAAGTTTCTTGATGCCACCCCGACTTGCGACAGCACCAGCACCCGCAGAGGCACAGTTCGAACGAGCCTCGTAAAAAAGCCCCGTGTTGTTTGCAACGATTGAATACTCTTTTTCGATATCGCCACCGAGATACGGGATGTTCTCGATTTCCTTGGACTTCGCAAACGTCGCCTTTTCGAGTTCGATGCAGAAGTTCTTCATCATCGAAAGGTCCAACGATTCCAACGCCGGATTGTAGTTCGGTTCACCCTTCGGGAGTTCTACCGCCTTGGGGAGCGTAATGTCGATTTTTTCGGTCCACTGCGTGTGGCAAAGAGCGTCCTTGAGCGTCTGGCGGAGCGCTTCGTCAGTAAGGCGTTCCGTGTGCGCATAACCCGGGCGTCCGTCCTTGATGACGCGAACACCAAGCCCGACGGAATCCGATATTTCCGTATTCTGCACCTGCCCCTGGAAAACAGAAAGCCCTTCGGAATGCGCATTGGAAGCGATAACATCGAACTGTTCGGCTTCGCCCTTGGCGAGGTCGCACATAAAATAGACTGCATCTTTAATATTCATATCGCAAAATCAAAATTTTAATTATTTACAAGTCAAGTATACAAAAATAGAGTATGGAGATTCCCGGTCAAGCCGGGAATGACAGCGCGAAATGTCATGCCCGCCTCCGTGCGGGCATCACCTTTATAATATGAAGGAGATTTGCCTTATCGAGAAGCGCGGCTTTTGCGTTCGAGCATTTTCCAGTAGGCGGCGGGGCTGCCGGTCACGGATTCGAGTGCATTCGCGATTTCGGTCGAGATGCTGATTTCACCTGCAATCAGTTGGTCGAGCATTTCCACAGAAACGCCCACCCTGCGGGCAAATTCCGGCTTGTCGATTTTAAGCCATTCAATTCCTTCGAGGATCGCCTGTCCCGGCGTCGGGGTTCCATGTCTTGGCATAAGCAGTGGTTAGTGGTTAGTAAATAGTGGTTAGTGGTTGGTAAACAGTGGTTAGTAAATAGTGGCTAGTGTTAGGTGTTAGGTTTTTAAAACGTCATTCTGAGCCATTTGATGGCGAAGAATCCAGTGAGCTTTACTGGATCCTTCCACCTACGGTGTCAGGATGACCAAAGCATTAGAATTTCACATTCTTTCGTCTTTCCTCTAAAATTCCACGTCCTTCCAGCCTTCGGCGCCGAAGCGGAGGTCGCGTTCGACGAATTCCCAGATGAGGAGCTTTTTGCCCTTGAGTACGCTTGATTTGCGGGCTAGCTTTTCACGCACAAGCGTCGAGGCGCCGCCATCGCTCACGATAGATGCGACCGGGCGGTTCATGTTCTTCGCGAAGTGTGCAATCCAACCGGCATTCACAGGGGAATCGGTCTGGTAAATGCGGCTGAAGCTGTCGCCGAGAATCAAGATTTCGGACTTGCGGAAATCGTCTTTGAATGGAGCGACTGTGGTGTCGTAAAGCACGGTGTCTCGCTCGCAAAGTGCAGACTGAGCCGTAAAGCAAGAATCGTTCTTTTTGCAAGCGCTCTTTGCGGCTTCGACACAAGTTGAATCCACCGGGAGCTTTTCGGTGCGTTCCTTGATATTCTGTTGCATCACAACATGTCCCGTCACTTTCTGCACTTTGAACACGCCAAACTTGTTAAGCCCACTCATCTCGCCCACATCACCCATGCGGTCTGCAATGGAATCAGAAGCAACGTAGCGCACAGTATCCTTTCCGCGGAATTTGACAGTTCCAGCATCCACCATTTCACGAACTTTCTTCGCAATCACGTCAGCCGCAATTTCAGCACCGCGCGGAGTCCAGTGCGTATCGTCGTTCAGGTAGAGCGCACCTTCAACAGAATCGCGGGACTTTGCGGCCAACAGCGGCGTATATAAATCCACCGTGTTAAAACCAGCACGCGTGAGCGAATCCAAAATCTTCTTGCCATGCGACTGGAACCCGACGGCATTTTCGAGGTTCGCGGCATTCCCAACCGCGGCGGCATTTCCATTTTCCGCAGCACCAGCATTCCCCGCAGCATCCGAATTCTTGCCCGTCAATCGTTCTGGATAAATGCTCGGCTTACCCGGAGTCACCACCACCAAGAGTTCCACGCCCTTCGCCTTGAGCTGGTCGCGGAACCTTTCAATCGCCTTCACCGGATTGTCGAGCTTTGCACTGCGCACATCAAGCGGAGACGGCTGCACCAGGAATTCCACATCCTGGCGGTAGAAAAGCCAACGGTCGGAAGCCGCGGCGGTATCGCGCCCACAGCCCGCACCGATGCAATCGCCAGCAGCGCCGAGAACAACCTTCTCGCCCGGATCACTAAAGAGATTCCAAACCGCAAGCTGGTACTTGGGGCGCAATGCCAATACAATCGCACTCTCATCGTCAATCTTATTTTCGAAAGCACGCAAATAGCGGCTCGTCCACACGCCGTAATGCTTCACGTCCAAGAACGCGCGCCAAAGCGACACATGCCCAAGGTCCGCCACGAGCGACTTGATGCAAGAATCCGCCTGCGGGAACGATTCCGGTTCGTCCTCCAGCTTCGAGAGGAGCGTATCCGCCAACTTGAGACTCTTGTAACGAGCTTCAGCCGTATCGAGTTCGGCATACGTATTCACCGAAAGCACCGCCGCTTCCAAGTCCGAAAGCGCAGAAACCACAGGTTCCAACGCATCAGCCGTCTCTGTTCCAGCCGCAATCGCCTCACGGGCCGCACGCCACTTGACATCCAGCGAGTCCGCAGCCGCAGCCACCTTCTTCTCGCGCACAATCGGAGTGTAAACCACATCCTTGAAAATGTCAAACGGCTGGAAGCGCTTTTCGCCACGCAAGTCGGCAACCGTTTGCACGCCAAACGGGAGCAACAACAAAATCGAAAAAATAACGACAGGGATAATGTATTTCTTATTCACAGGAGATAAGATAGAATTTTGTTGTGGTGTTACTAGTTGCTACTCATTGTCAACTGTTTTAATTTCGCTCCATTTGGCGTTGTTGCCGATGTTGCGGATTAGGCGGAAACCGGCTAAGAGTGAGCTTCCTGTTTGGTAATATCCATAATTGAATCTTTTCCAATAACGGATTGATTGACTTTTAGAGGGGTCTAAAACAATGCGATAACCACCCCCTTTCATACAACTTATATTGCTAAAGTTGTATCTGAGTAGTTTTTTTAATAAAACATTTTCTTGAACTAAGCCTATCATATCATAAAGACCATATCCGTTTGGTAATAATTGACCAACAGGTTCTGTATCTTCGTAATTGTTCTTATTTTGGGTAAAATCAGAGAATTTGGCGTACTTTAGGGCTTCTTCAAAAGTTGCGGTAGTGTCTCCCCAAGGAGCTTTCTTTTTTGTGTCCCCTCCTCGGGCGAACATCATCCATTCATCGTAATAAGGGAGTCTATATCCATCGGATGTCTTATCTTCTGTAACCTTTATGAATGGGTTTGGGTAGTGATATTCTTCTCCGTCAAAAAATCTCGTTCCGTAGTCTTTAAAGTCCCAATAGGTAATTATATATCCATCGGATAAAATTGCTGGACCATCGGCATCGATTTTCGAAAAATGATAATATGGCTTAAGCCCTTCTTTAATACTGCGTGCATTAGCATATTTCATTGCCTGCTGTACGGATAGCATATTAGCAGCGGTGTCGTGTACTATACAATTTTCATTTCGCATACTGTGTTTTTTTCTTGATAACCATTTTTTATGGTGTTTTTGAAAATCCCAATATTCATATGTTGCTTTTTCTGGAATACTATCCCACATCAATTGTGTAAACTCGCAGTTTGTGACGGGGTATTTATCTACTAAGTACGTACCGGTAACGGAAACAAACCTTTCGGGATCTTCTCCTCCATTTAAATTTTCATTAAATCCTAATAGTATGTTTTCGTTTTTGAAATTGAGATACTTCATCCCGACTGCTAAATTGATTTTATGCGAACTATCCGCATCTGGGAAATACACGTTTATGGATTCAACTCCAATAAGCGTTGGAGCTTGAAACGCGACACAAGAATCATTTAAAATCACGGTTTTAAGAGAGGTTTCCCAAGTTTGCACCCGGCGATTCAAACAAATTCTAATCGTTTCAGTTTTTTCAGCCTCAATCCAAATTTCTTGATTTAAAGAATCAGATGTTAAATCAACTTTTTTGTCGGCCAAGGCAAACGCAAAGCAGGCGGCGATTAATAGAAAAATCAGTTTCATAGAAATACTTAATCCTTAACTTCGCTCCATTTGGCATTGTTGCCGATGTTGCGGATTAGGCGGAAACCGGCCATTGCTGCATAATACCCGAAATTAGTATATCCATAATTAATACCACCTCCCTTCATACAAAATGGAATTCCATCATAATTTATATATTGACTCAACGAAAAAAGAACAAATTCCTCAACTAGGCCCAATACATCATACAGCCCATATCCTGTAGGAAGCAATTGACCGACAGGTTCTGGCCTGTTTAAATTATCTCGATCTAACGGTCTTTTATTATGAAATCTAGAGTATTTTGAAATTTCTTCAAAAGAAGCTTTGCCATTTCCCCAAGGGGCGTCGTTAACCTTATCACCACCACGGGCAAGCATCATCCATTCATTATAATACGGAAGCCTATAGCCGTCAGAATTTTTGTTTGTAGTAACTAGAATACTTTTCTTATCATGCTTCGTAAAGTCCCAATAACCTACGACATATTGGTCTACAGACAGCATTCCTATTCCTTTATGTTCTGTCGAAGAAAAAATATAATATGGTTTCAACCCTTCGCGGATACTGCGAGCATTTGCATATTTCATCGATTGATAAATGAACGCATTTCTTACAACAGTGTCATGGACATCACAAGTTTCGTCACGCACTATAGACTTTTTTCTAGATATCCATGTTTCTTGAACTTCTCTAATATAATCATTAAAGTATGTTGATTTTTCTGGGATGCTGTCCCACAGCACCTGAACAAATTCGCAATTCGTCACAGGATATTTATCGACTAAATATGTACCTGTAACCAAAGCAAACCTTTCAGGATCTTTTTCTTTGAGATCAAAAATTCTTTTTAAATCATCTGAAGTTTCGTTATAACCCAACAACACTTTCTCGTTCTTGAAGTTCAGATACTTCATGCCGATGGCCAAATTAATCTTGTGCGATCCACCGTTTTTACGGAAAAAGGCTTTTAGCGAATCGACACCGATGAGAGTCGGAGCCTGGAATACTAAGCACGAGTCGTTGTATATCGCCGCGTTTAACGAAGTCTCCCATACGGGGATTTGCCCGTCTATGCATACTTTGACTATTTCGTTCTTCTCGACTTCAAGCCATTGTTCTTCGCCTAACGTGTCGCGGCTCAAGTCGATGCTCTTTTGAACTTGACTCAGCTGGGCCAAGGTCTGTTGGCTGAGACTTGGATTTTTTAAAGATTCAATGGTATACTGACGCGCATTTGCCACAGCAAGGCATGAGACGAATAATAGCAGAATCGTTTTCGTAATGACAATTCGGTTCATATAACGGAATATATAAAAAAAGAGGCCTTCGGGTCTCTCTTTTAAGTTATTATTTCGGATCAGTTTCTATTTCTTTCCACTTGGCATTATTGCCGATGTTGCGGATTAGACGGAAACCTGCCGGAAAGCCTCCATTATAATTTGTTTCATTGTATCCATAGTTGATATGCTTCCAATAAGGATCAACAGCTTGTTCTTTGTACTGTAATGTGACATGGTTGTCTCCTCCCTTAGCACAAGACGGGCGACCTTGTAGTGCTAAAAAGGGATTAATTTCTTCAAAAAGAACATGCTCCCAAACTAGTCCAAAAAAGTCATATAAACCGTAACCATTAGGTGTTAACTGACCTACCGGCTCAGATTCATAATAATGTTTCCACTTATCAAATAAGGCATACTTCTGAACTTCTTCAATATCTGCAGACTCATCGCCCCAAGGAGCTATATTTTTTTTATCTCCACCTCGCGCAAACATCATCCATTCGTCATAATATGGGAGTCTGTAACCGTCTGAGGAAAAATCTACTGTAACTTTGACGAAATCGTTTTCTTGTAAGTCAAAATCAAAATAACCGATAATATAGTTTCCCTTTGACAAAATTTTTTGTCTATAAGCTATTGTATCAGAAAATATGTAGTATGGTTTTAATCCTTCTTTGAGACTACGTGCATTAGCGTATTTCATTGCTTGGTATAATAGTATTGTACATGCTGCAGAATCATGTACTGCACAATTCTCGTTACGTATATTACTCCTTTTTCTTTGTGCCCATTTTTCAGCAAACTCAATCATTGTTGATCCTTGTGTAAAAGAAGGATTCATGGGTATGCTGTCCCAAAGTAATTGTGTTATTTCGCAATTTGTGACTGGATATTTATCGACTAAATATGTTCCTGTTATGGATACAATTCTTTCAGGATCCTCTATTTTATGACCATATTTTATTAATCCTTCTTTTTTATACTTGTTAAATCCCAATAATACTTTTTCGTTTTTGAAATTTAGGTATTTCATGCCGATTGCCAAATTAATGTTGTGTGATTTACCGTCTTTACGGAAATAGGCTTTAAGCGAATCAACGCCGATAAGCG
>CAMKLO010000044.1 GCA_946413655.1 uncultured Fibrobacter sp.
ACAACCGATGCCGCAACACTTCGATAAACTCAGTGCATCGCAAGCGCGGTATGATGGTGTAATTTTTTTTACAAAATGTAAAAAAAGCGCCGTTAAATGTATTATCTGTCACAAAAACGCTATAATATATAAAAAAAATATTACAAACTCTTTTTGTTGGTTGTTAATTTAATTATACTTATTAAAAAAATAAGAGGCTAAATATGGAGAAAAAATTCCCGTTTTTTAAAACACTTACACTTCTTGTATGGCTAGTGCTGGGGATGGGCACGGCGTTTGCATCTAATTTCTGGGCTGACCATGCTTCTCAGCCGACAAAAGATACCACCATTGATAGTAAATCATTTTATGTTGTTTCTTCTGCTGAGGAACTGGCTTGGATTGCTTTACAGACGGCGACCGATCATCCTTCAAATGAAAAAAAAGTTACCCTCAATTTTATTTTGAAAAACGATATTGATCTTGCGGGTAAGATTTGGACGCCGATTTGCCCTGGTGGAGGAAATGTCCACTGTAATGGCATCTTTGACGGAGCTGGTCATTCTATCATGAATATGACGATTGTTAGTGACTCCATATACTCTAGATATCACGCTCAATACCCAAATTGGACTGGTAATAATGATATGGGTAAGAAATATGTACAGAATGCTGGACTTGTTGGCACCCTTGGCTCCGGAACAATAAAGAATTTGAGTGTGACGAATGTGTCTTTTTATATTACGAACGGATCAAGTACCAATAACCAAATTTCTGTAGGTCCTCTTGTTGGCTGGAAAGACGCTAATGGGGGTGTAATTGATTTCTGCAGTGCTTCGGGAACCATAAATACAAGCGGAAAAACTCAGGGTGTAGGCGGTCTTGTTGGAAATGCTCATAGCGGTACGATAAAGAACAGCATCAGTTATGTGAATATTCTTGCAAGTGGTGATAATGCGTATGTTGGCGGCATTGTTGGTCTTACTAAGAATAATGAAGTAGCGATTCAATCGTGCGTTTATGCAGGTGAAACCTTGATTAGTACTGGTACTGGATCTTCTGTTGGTGCGGTGGCTGGTTATGTCGTTTCGGGCGCTGGCGTGAAACCAACAAACACTTATTATGACAATGGAAATACAGATATTCCTGCTGTGGGTAACAAATCTGTTACGGGTGCTACTGATACAGATAAACTGAACTCAGAGAAGGTTGTTTGCGTTTTAAATGGTGGAATATGGGAAAATGAAGCCTGCACAGAAACAGAGAATATGTCGAGTTATTGGTCGGAAGGTCTTTCTGGCTTGTCGTTGAATGGTTCTGATGGCTATAAAATAAAGTTCGATGCGAATGGGGGCAGCTTCACTTCTGGCGCGAAAACATCGAAGATTCTTGCCGATGGAGAGACAATTACCGCTGATGAAATTGCAACGCCAACGCTTGTCGGAAAAAAATTTGCAGGATGGGCTACAAAGGCTGATACCACAGAACCTTCTTCCAATCTTGGTATTGCAGATGCTCAAAAGAAAATTTATGCAGTATGGTATGACTTCTATACTGTGACTTTCAAAGATACGCCTGAAAATGCAAATGCGTTTGGAAATGTTCAAGTGGCGAAAAACGGCATGGTTACTGTAGATGGCTTTACTGTTCCTAGTACTAAATCTGTGGGTAATGCGACATATTATTTTACAGGTTGGGCTTTTGAACCAAAAATGTTTGATGATGAAAATTACGAATTGAAAAAGAACGATACGTTGCATTTGGCCGACCTTAAAATAACTCAAGATATTGTTTTGTATGCGGTATGGACAAAGGCGAAAACATTCTCTGTTACGTTCAATGCAACATTACATGGAAAAACAGAAGTTACGTTCGTCAGAATTTTAACTGAGGGTGAAATTGTTCCGGAACCGGGCCCAAATGATGTCGTTACTGAACCAGGGTATAAAATTATTGGGTGGTATACTGATGCAAATTGCACGGCAAGTAATAAGTATGGTTTCGATGCTCCGTTAGGGGGTAATTTGACCTTATACGCTAAGTGGGAAGTTGTTGAATACCACATTAACTACGTATTGAATGATGGAACAAATGATAAAGATAATCCAAGTACGTATACCATCAATAGCGATGATATAGTTTTGGCAAATCCGACTAATGCAGGGGCGTCGTTTGACGGATGGTTCTATGATGCTCAATTCAACAATAGAGCAACTCAGATTTCTAAGGGATCTTCGGGCGATAAGACTCTTTATGCGAAGTGGACTCCGCATAAATATACTATTCATTATCTTTCTGGTAGCACTGTGGCGGGAACTACACCGACTGATGAAAAAGAGTATAACAAGCCAATACAGCTAAAGGGTGCTGTTGATGAGTTTGCCCATAAGGGCTGTGAACAGGATGGCTGGTCATTAGTTGATTTGGGAGACAAGGTATATGGACTTGGCGCCACTTATGAAGGAAACGAAGACTTGATGCTCTATCCGCATTGGGTTTGCAATACATATACTATTACATACGAAATATTCGGTGCTTCGGCGACAAATAGAAATCCCGCCCAATATACGGGACCGGCTAAGCTCACGTTGGAAAATGCGTTTGATCCAGCAAACAAATACTTTATGGATAGCTGGTATAAAGAACGTGACTTTAAGAACACAATACGCGATGTTCAGAATATTGATGCGAACTTGACCGTATATGCTAGGTGGTATAATAAGATTATCTACAATCCTGGTAGTAGGTTGAAAGCTGTGAATAGTAATTTGGGTAGTACGACAGATAAGAAGTATTTGAACAAAGATTATACTATTAAGTCGTCTATAAAAGATTTTGTACTTGAAAAATACACTCTTGATGGCTGGTCTTTGAGCGATGGTGGCGAAAAGGCTTATAATCTTAATGTAAAATATACGGCTAACGAAAACCTGACGCTATATCCGCATTGGGTTGAAAGCCGTGATTCTGTTCAGTACGGCGCTGTGAAAATCTATACCTATGCTACTGATGGCCGTAAGGAAGCCGTCATCAACGGAGATTACAGCCATAAAAATAAACCAAATGAGCAACGCGATGCTGTCGCTATTCCTAATAACATCGATGTTAGCAGCGTTATAATGTCTCGTAAATTCCCGATGAACGTGTATTCGACAATAGTGCTGCCGTTCAGCGTGAATACGGAGAATGTCGAAGGTCTTAGTGCGGTGCTCTACTATAACGGCATCAAAAAGGAAAATGGTAAGAGTACCATCCGCATGAAGGTCTTGTGGGCCGAAGACAACCTTATAATGGGCAAAAATGGACAATATGTGCATTATAATCATACAAACATGCTCGCAAACACTCCGTACTTGTTGATGATGAAGGATGAGACCTTCGCGATTAAATCTGAAGCCTATCCAATAACACTCGAAAGGACTACATCTGCCGAAGAAGATGCAAATGGCAGTGGCTGGACATTCCGTGGCACCTGGAAATACAAGGAGTGGGGCCCGAAACAGGAGGATAGCCCGGAAAACTATGACTCGGAAACGGGTTATGCTTACGGCTTTTCTGCAGCAGCCAGTGGCGATAAAATTAATGTTGGCGATTTCGTCAGGGTCGGCGAAGGCGCCTGGATTCGTCCGATGCGAGCATACCTTGTCAGGGATGATAAAAAGGCACAGCTGGCTCGTGCAAACGGCGCATACGTCAAGCGTCCTTCTGTCGTCCAAGAGGAACTGCCCGAAATCATGAGCATCGTCATTGACAACGGTCGCGATGATGAAGGACAGACGACGGTCATCGGCCACTTCAACACGCGTACGGGCGAAATCAAGATGATTCCGCAGAACCGCACGTTCGACATCAAGGGCCGTAACGTGGGCAACAAGGCCAACAAAGCCCGCGGCGCATACTACGGCAAGAAGGTTCTGAAGAAGTAAACGCTCACTGTCACTCCGGCCTGAGCCTGTCCCGGATTTATTCCGGGATGCCGGAGTCAGTTGTTATATTTTCCTGTTATTTATCCGTCAGCTTTAACATTCTAAGATTATGAACATGAATATTAGAAAGAAAAAAGAATACGCTGTTCCTCAGATGGAAACGCTCGAGCTTGCTTACGAAAAGCAGGTTCTCCTAGAAGATAGTGAACGTCTTTTTTATAAGGATGGTGAAGGCGTTGGGGATACCAATGGTGAAATTGGCTAATAACGAGGCCATGAAGGACTACCAGAAACCGAAGATGGAGGTCTTGGAACTCCGTACCCAAGGCAGTGTTCTCGAATGCACTTCTGAACAGTATAGCAATGGAAAATGCATGCCCTGGGGGATTGAACCATAGCATCCGCAATTAAAACGGTCACTTTTATTATGCCACTCCGGCTTTAACACTGTCACCCCGTGCTCCGTCACGGGGCCAGTTTTTTTACACAGAACAACCGATGCCGGCACTGAGGCCGGCATGACAGCGTAATTAATTGTAACCCCGCACTTGTTGCGGGGTTTGTTGTATAGACAAATACCTGCTAACAAATATGTGAATACAAACGTTTACTATGTTATTCTGTTTGATGGATTTGTTAGGAATTTATAACTTTTGCGTATGTTTTTTATTTGGTAAAGAGAAAACGGTATGACCAAAGATCGAATTATTCATTGTCTGCATTCAATGCGCGTGGTGTTAACACTAGTAGTTGCCTTCTTTATGGTTTCGACTGCGTGGGCGGATTCCTGGCCGGAATACATCACCGAATTAAAGCTTGTTGGCGGAACTGAAAGTGAGGTGACTAAGCTCACCAATACTCTTGAGAGTGAAGGTTGGATTCGCATTGATCAAGACTTGAACGAAGGGGCTGGTGGCGACTACATCTACCTGTTCTACAAGAAGGACGACCGAAAAGATCCCAATGGCGGATATATTACTGACTTGGACATCAGTACTACAAATACTACTTCATATACGTCCAACAATGCTACGTATTACCGTGTTGATTACGACGGTGGCTCTTATTTTAAGCAAAATAATGGCAACCTGAACAGCAAAGCGAAAGATGGTTGCACCAATATGTGGCTCTATTACACCAAAAAGAATTTTAGTGATAAGCGTGCGGTTAATAAAATTTATTTCTATAGCGGTAAAAGTAATCCCGGTAGCAAAGGCGCAGTTGGTGGTATTGATTTGAACCAATATGCCGGGGGTACTTACATTTACATGTACCTTGATACATTGACCAAGCATAATCGTCCGAAATCTGACCCAGTAATGGCTTCTGGTTTGGCCTACAATGGTTCTCCACGACGACTGGTGGAGACAAATGCGACTCTTTGGAATGGTACAATGTACTACCGTTTCGGCTCATCGACGGGATCAAATATCACCGACATAAAAAGTATAAAAGCGACGGCGCCTGGAACTTATACCGTCTATTATTTTGCGGGCCCGACTGATTATGCGGTGTCGTCTACATTGCACTCCCAGACGGTTACCATTGCCAAGTCGTCTAATAAAAACGTTAATGTGGGTATCGGTTCGGCTTATACTGTAGGAGAAAGTTTTTATCCGTATATTACTGGAACGAATTTGAGCACTGGAAGTGTGACTTATCAATATTCTACATCGAAAAATGGTTCTTATTCTACAACCAAGCCGGCATCTTCGGGAACTTACTGGGTGAGGGCTGTTATTAATGGCGATAACAATTGCTATGCATATACGACTCCTGCCGTGTCTTTTCAGATAAATCCGCCAATAAAAGATTTGGTGATTGCTGCGATTCCTGAACAAACTTATAGCGGTTCGCCAATTTGCCCTGATGTTAGCGTACAAAATGGCAATAGAACACTTAGAAAAGGCTCGGATTACACGACCTCGTGTGCCAACAACATCAACGTCGGTGACGCTAATATAACGATTTCCGGCATAGGTGATTACTCAGGCTCCATAACAAAATCGTTTAAAATTGTCCAGAAATCGGTGACGGGTGTCGCCGTTGATTACAATAAATCGCTCGAATATACAGGTTCTGCCATTTGCCCCGAAGTCGTTTTGATGGACGGCGAAAGAATGCTTGTGCAAAACAAGGATTATTCCGTTGCATGTATGAACAACATTGAAATCGGTACAGATGCCGTGATTACTGTCAATGGTATGGGAAACTATACGGGCTCTATCAGCAATATTTTTGAAATTACTCGGAAGTCGATAGAGAGCGCAGAACTTGTTTATAACGAACATCCTATTTATACAGGTTATGCGCTTTGTCCTGAAGTTGTCGTGAAGGATGGTGAAAAAACGCTTGTGGAAAATACAGATTATACGTATAAGTGTACGGCCGCGTTTAATGTCGGTAGTCAGGGTTCTATCAAGATTACTGGCATGGGTAAATACAAAGGTCAGGTGGATGGTCCGGTGACACCTTTACCTAAGTTGATTTCCTCCGAAGACATTACGTTTACTGGATACTGGCGCTATGATGATGTCAATGATAGGCACAAAATTACTTCTGTCGCTGTTTGCCAAGGAAAAGCCCATTATTTGTCAAGTGAGACTGATTATACAACCAGTATTACTTACGACGAAAGGGGATTTGAGTTTGCTATCATAGAGGGTAAAGGCAATTACACAGGATCAACAGAAATAAAACCTATGATTGTTTCTGGATCGCATGGCCTGGTTACAATTCCTAAAGAAACGTTGGTCTTGTTTGAAAACGCTACTATTAATGGTCCTGTTACTTGTGAAGGTTATGCTACGATACTTCTTGTTGGTGAAAATCACGTGATATCAAATGATTACGGTATTAATGCCTATGGTAGTCTTAAATTTTATGGTTCTGGTTCTCTTGCTATTTCAGCCAAGACTGCTATTTCTTGTAACGGCGATATTGAACTTTTGGGTGGTAAAATTGAGGCTGATGGTTCTGAACGAGGAATCTATGCGAAGTATTGTATTGACTTCGATTGGAATAATGTTTCCGATTATATCAAGGCGAGTAACTATGACTGTGATAATTATATGTTTATCAGTAACGGCAAAAAGATCAAGGATGAAAAAGGCCGTTGGTACTCTTCTAGTATTTCCAATAAAAAATTTGATGACATTGCAGGTCTAAAGCTCAGCCCGTATATTACTTTCTCTCTCACTTTTGTAACGGGTGACGAAAATGTCACTATCAGCTCTCGAAATATCGAACGCGGTGATACTCCTGTTAAACCTGCTGACCCAGTGCGTTCGGGCTTTAAGTTCCTCGGTTGGTATGCAGACGAAAATTTGACTGAAAGTTTCGATTGGAATAAGCCATTTATGGCAAATGCTACTGCGTACGCAGCTTGGGAGGCCAATCAGCCTGTTAATTATATTGACGAAAACGGCGATAATCAATCTTTTACCGATTATATCGATGTGACTGAAATGACTACCTTCAATAAAGAAGGCTGGTATGTGGTTAGGGGAACGGTCGCGATAAAAGAAGGTACTATATACACCGATAAAGATATCAAACTCATTCTTGCGGATGATTCTGAATTAAAGATTTCTGGAGAGGAGTTGGAAGGTTTTTATGCAAAAAGTCTTGCCGTTTACGGGCAATCTAGGCAAACAGGTACACTCTCTGTAACTAGCTATCGCAATGGTTTAAGGGGTGGAAATATAACCATTGCTGGTGGAGTAGTTCAAGTGAAAAGTCGAAATGCCGTGTATTGTTCCTCTGGTGAAGTTCGGATTATTCGAGGAAACGTAAATGCTATAGCAACAGAGACTGGAATCAGTGCAAATGAATTGAAGATTGAGGGCGGTTCTGTTAACGTTGAAGGGAAGGTTGGCTTTAGTGCAGGAGTCTCGATTAGTGGAGGCAATGTCAAGGTTGTTGGTTCTAGCGAGGGAATTTACTCGAGAAAAACAATTGCCATTTCTGGAGGCCTTGTGGATGTTGAAGGCTCTATTGAAACCACGAAAGGACTTTTTTTGGATTGGAGTGATGCATCCAGCTATATCAAGGCGAGTGGTTATGATTGCGGCTCGGTGACAATTGCTCGAGGTAAGAAGTTCAAGGACGAAAATGGCAACAGATACTCTGGTGAACTCAGTCCTACTGATATCAAGGCTATTGCCGGCCAAAAACTTGTTCCGTTTGAGGGGCGCTATATCTCCTTTGTGACTGGCGTCGAAAATGTTTCCGTTGAATCTCAAGAAGTTGAGTTGGGTCAAGTTCCTACCTCCAAACCCATTCCTACTCGTAAGGATTATGTGCTTGCGGGATGGTTTATCGACGAAAAACGTCTTACCGAGTTCGATTGGACTAAGCCTGTCACCGAAGATGTTGTTGTCTATGCTAAATGGAAAGAAAATGATCCCGTCAGTTACATTGACGCTGATGGAAATTCGCAGCAGGTTAAAGAATATACTTTGTTGACAAACAGTGCGAACGTGGAAAATCTCCCTGGTGGGTGGTATGTTGTCCAGGGTGATTTAAGCTATTCTTCCAGAATCAACTCTGAAGAAAACCTTTACATTGTTCTTGCAGATGGCGCAAACATTGATGTTGATGGTGAAAATAAAGAGGCAATCAAGGCAAAGAACATTTACATTTATGGACAGGAACAGCAAACTGGTAAACTAGTAGTTTCTGGCTACGAAGGAATTTATGCTGTTTATAATATTTCGATTTATGGTGGACATGTAAAGGCGACGGGGAATTATGCCGGTTTATATGCTGACTATATCACGATTATTGGCGGAAATGTTGAGGCGAATGCAAAGGATATTGGTATTCGTGCTTATCACAATATTACGTTAGGCTGGAGATATGATTTCAATAGTATAAAATCTAATGGATACGAATTTAAAGGTACATTGAGCATTGTTGAAGATCAGTTCTTCATTACTGAAGACGGTATTGTTGTAAGGGGCGATTATGGAAAATACGGGCAAGTGAGCGATTGGGCAAATAAGACACTTGTTCCGAAGCCAAACAAAACTCTCACTTATGAGACAGGAGTCGATGGGATAGACTTGCAACCGCAGAAAGTCCCTGTCGGGCTAGCGCCTATTAAGCCTGCAATCCCTCTTCGCCTCGGCTATGGCTTTGTAGGTTGGTTTGTAGATGAAGCGCGTCAAATCGAGTTTGACTGGACAAAAGGTTTTAACGAAGATGCAACGATTTATGCCAAGTGGAGAAAACTTGATCCTGTTACTTACGTTGATGCGGACGGAAAAACGCAGTTGCTTGAGAAGTACTGCGAATTGACGAGCGAAACAGATGTAAATACACTCATTGATGGTTGGTATGTGGTTCAGGGCAATGTTAGTGTGCCGAGGATACAATTGAATAGAACATATAATGTAGTACTTGCAGATGGAGCAAACCTTACTGTATCTAAGGTTTTTTTGGGGAAGAAAATAAATATTTATGGACAATCGGAACAGACAGGCTCGCTTACTACAGGTCATTTGGCAACGTCGGATTTATCTTCTATTAATGGCGCTAATGTTATATGTAATGACAAAAATGGAACGAGTGTGTTTTCCCAAGGAACAGTAATTATTCGTAATGGTTATGTTAAAGTGACGAATGGTGGTTTCTTTTCTGGCACAGTTAATCTTGAAATTTTGGGTGGTCGTGTAGATGTTGATGGCGTTGTTGGCCAGGCTAATGCTAAAACTATTGTTCTCGGTTGGATAAATGAAAACGATTATATCAGGGTAAAGGCATACGAAAAAAATAATGGTGTTTTCAAGGTTGCCGATGGGCAAACGCTCATGAGCGAAGACGGTAAGTTCTACAGTGGTGAACTGACTGGTGAACAGATTGAGGAACTTGCTGGTAAGACGCTCCGTCCTGCGGTTCAGCCCATTGTTATTATGGCTGATGCTGAGGGTAAGAATCATGCCTATATTAATGGTGCGTATAATGGCTTGGAACCCGCCAATATTGAAAAAGATACTGAGGTTGAAACGGTCGCTTTTGAACGTGATTTCCCAGTGGGTGCCTACTCGACGCTTGTTTTGCCGTTCGATGCGAATACGGAAAATGTCGACGGACTCAATGTGGTGCTGCGCTATAACGGCATTAAGACGGTTGATGGGGTGTCGTCAATCCGCATGAAAGTCGTGTGGGCTACAGATGAGTGGGTTCGCCAAAATAACATACAGGATGAAAACGGTAATTTGAAGCAGTATGCCCATGCGAACTTGACGGGTAACATTCCGTACTTGGTGCAGATGAACAAAACTACCTTCAAGGTCAATCAGTCGGTAACGCTGAAGAAAACCGCGCCTGCCGAAGTCTCTTTGGATAAATGGACGTTCCGCGGTACTTGGGAATACAAGGTGTGGGGTCCCCGCTCGACCGATGGGCTAAATGGTGATCCGGAAACCGGCTTTGCCTATGGCTTTGCTGCAAGTGACGCCGCAGGAATCAGTGTTGGTGATTTCGTGAAGGTTGGCGAAGGTGCGTGGATTCGCCCGATGCGTGCTTACCTCGTCCGTGACGATAAAATTAAAAAAGCGTCGCTTGCCCGTGCGAACGGTGCTTACGTAAAACGTCCGACCGTTGAACCGGAAGAACTGCCAGAACTCATGAGCATCGTTATTGACGGCACTGGCGATGAAAACGGAACAACTGTCATCGGCCAGTTCAATACCCGTACGGGCGTGTTCAAGATGAACTATGACCGCGGTAAGTTCGACCTCAAGGGTCGTCGCGTGAATGGCTCGAATAACGCTCGCGGCGCGTACTACGGGAAGAAAATTCTGAAGAAGTAGACTGGAGCCTGCCCCGCACTTGTTGCGGGGTCATCCTGAGGGCGCAAGCCTGAAGGATCCAGTGCTGTTGACAAAAACAGTTGTAACCCTGGCACAATGTGCTGGGGTTTGTTGTATTAAATTGTGGCGAAGATAGCGTTCAGGCTAAAGCCGCCGTGGCTTGTGGTGATGATTTTTGCTGATTTGTTGTGCTCTGGCGAAATTGCTGGGCATTCACGCAGCAGGTTCGCGGTGCATGTGTATTTGGAGCCGTCACGGGTGTCGTCTTTCGGGGCGAGGATGGCGACTGTAAGGCGCTTGTTGAATGCGGCGAGGCTGTTCGCGAGTTCCGTTAATTTTTTCCCGATTCTTGTATAAAGCCTTGGCGCATCGAAGTCAAGGCGCTTGCCGTAGGGCGGGTTCAGCAGCATGATGGGCGAGGAGTCGCCGCAGGCGTCGGAGATTTCTTTGGCGGTGTAGCTGAAAAAGTCGCGGAGTTGCGGTGTGATGGGCGCGGGCGTGATATTCGCGAGCGGGCTGGATTCAATGTTGTGCTTGATGATGTTTACCGCGCGTTCGGAAATGTCGCTTGTAATGATTTTCTTGATTGTCGCAAATGCTTTGCAAGACTTTACTGGACCCTTCGTTTCACTCAGGGTGACGCTGTATTTCCTCTCTCGTCTCTCGTCGCTCGTCTCTCCTCTAATCATGTAATTCCAGGTGGCTTCTTTGAAGGCGGGTTGGTGCTTTAGCGCAAAGTCGCGGCAAACTCCGGGAATGAGCTTGTTTGCAATGTAGGCGGCTTCGAGGCTGAATGTACCGCTGCCGGACATTAGGTCGAGTAATGTGTAAGGTGGCCCCGGAACGGGGTCCGGGGTGACATTGTTTGTGGCTTGGGCGGTTGCATCGAATGCTTCAAAGAGCATGGCGGCGGCGATGGTTTCTTTGAGCGGGGCTTCATTGACGAAGCGTTCGTGGCCGCGTTTGTAGAGTTCTTCGCCGGCGAGGTCGAGCCAGATGGTGCAGCGGTCGTCGAGGAAGTTGACGTATAGGTTTTGCGGCGGGGTTTTAGGGGCGGAGCCCTTAGGCGAGGGGGTAGCGTAATCTAGACGAGAGGCTGCTTCTGTTGATTTTCTCTCGTCTTTCGTCTGTAGGACCGAAGGTCCGTTCTCTCGTCTAGATGGAGCGAGGGGGAGGCTTCCCCCGTCTATAATCTTCTGTAGTCGTTCTGCAATGGCGTCGCTGTGGTAAAGGCGCGAATGCTTGCAGGTGACGTGAATGTTTATGGAGTTACTAGTTACTAGTTCTGAGTTACTAGATAAATATTTTTCGTCTTTCGTCTCTCGTCTTTGGACAATCGCTTCGCTCTTGTCCCAACCATTCGGCTCGGCCATGCCCAACTGCGTTGGCCGCGTCGCTCGCCTTGCATGGTTGTCGTCTTTCGTTTGTAGGTCGAAGGCCGTTCTCTCTTCTAAATACAGTTCCCAGGGGATTTCGCCTGCTTTCTTTTCGAGTTCGCGGAAGTTTTCGGCTTTGAAGTTTGCGACTTCCATGAGTACGCGGTTGGCGATGCGGCTGAATGCGATGACCTTCCACGCTTCGGTTATTTTTGCGGTGAATTCGACTTTGCCGTCTCCGGTGACGTGCGGCTGGGTTGCAGGGGGTGTAGCACTGGATCCTTCGACGCTTTGCGTCTCAGGATGACGTGATGAAGCACCTTCTTGAGAATCCTCTTGTCTGATATATTCAAGCTCTCGGACAAGCGTTTGTTCGAAACCTAGCGGAGAAACCGCTAAAAAGCGATGCTGCTTTCCAATAATCTGTCGTTTGATTCGCTTTTCCAAGGCTGCGTTCATGTGTATAAATGTAGAATTAAATGAACGAACCCGGCGTCTAGAATTTATTTTTTAATCTCTAGATTTTTCGGCGTAAGGACGGGGAGCTTGCTCAAGTCCAGATTGATGGCGATGATTTCGCCGGAGAGCGACATGATGGCTCCGGTGGCGGTATTGAATGTGCCGATGACTTTTCCGTAGCCGTCGCTTACGGACATGGACTTGGGCGCGATGACATAATAGTTTGTACCAATCTGGTAAAAGTAGCTGGTCTCGCTCACGACGATGCTTTGCGGGATTTGGATGTCCGATAGATCCGTCTTTTTTTTCGAAGCAGCGTTCTGTGTCGCTGCACTTTCGGAGCAGTTCCATGCTGTGGCTATAATTCCAGCCAGTATCAGTACTCTGAAAAACAGATTTCTCATAATCATTCCACTCGTTGTAAAAATATATTGACAATTCGACGTGCGGTTGCGAAAAATGCGTGAAAACGCAATAAATGTTCCCTAAGCGTTCCCTATGTGAGTACAGTCATCTTACAAAAAACTTATTTGCCCCATTGCCAAAAGATTGGGTGCAGAAACTGTGATTCCCAACACGATTTTCTCTGTGTTACTATCTTTAAATCATGAATATGAAAAAGTTTGCGTTGATTTCTGCGATTGGCTTTTTGGCCGTTTCTGCGTTTGCAGCACAGGGTGCTCCGGTGGGCGCTTCTGTCGATCCGACTCCCGAAGAACAGAAGGCTCTCGATGCGTTGAAAGGCAAGCTCGAAGGGGCGATTGTCTGGGCGACAAGCCGCGTTAATTCGCTTCATGATATCTGGATTATGAATGCGGACGGGACGAACGCCCGTGCGCTTACCAAGAGCAATAATGTGGATTGGTTCCCGCGTATTGCACCGGATGGTTCGAAGGTGCTGTTTAACCGCAGCAAGGGCGGCTGGGTGCCAGAAAACGATGCGAACTACCCCGAAAAGTGGGACTTGTGGACTGTCGGTATTGACGGTACGAACGAAACGAAGCTTGTCGAAAACGCGACGTGGGGCACGTGGCGGCCTGATGGCAAGTCCATTGTGTTCAGCCGTGCGGGCAAGGTCTTTACGATGGACCTCGCAAGCAAAAAGGAAACGCTCGTGCTTGATGGCGAAAAGGCGTTCAAGAAGTCTGGCGTGATTCTGCAGGAGCCGAACATGAGCCCGGATGGCAAGCATTTGGCGATTACGCTTCGCGGTTCGATGCGCGAAACGGGCGTGTGGGACTTGGCGAAGAACGTGTGGACGAAGTCCGGTGATGGTTGCCAGATTGACTGGAATTTTGACGGCTCCAAGCTTTACCGCGTGAACCCTACGGGCAACGGCGGAACGGCTGCTCCGAGCGAAATCTTGTGGTTTACCGCTAAGGACGGCAAGCAGGTGGAAAAGGTCGGCTTCTTTGGAATCCCGAAGAACGTGAAGCTGATGGACTTGCCGGGTCGCCGCAGTCATGAATATTTCCCGCGCTTGTCGCCGGATGGCAAGTGGCTTGTATGGGGTGCGACCGACAAGGGCCATGACCACGACTTGTTCGACTATGAACTTTATCTGTGGAAGATTGGCGAACCGGTCGAGACGGCGACGCGCATTACGTACAACAGTGGTAATGACCGCTGGCCGGATATTTGGTTTGGAAAATTGCCAGAAAGTAAGGCTCCGGCAGACGCACAGGCTGTTGCAAATGCTGCCGAGACCGCAACGGCGACTGCCGCTCAGGTGCAGGCTGTTGGCGGCGTGAGCGAAGCCAAGATGGATGAACTCATCAAGGCCATTGACCGCTTGACCGAAGCCGTGAAAGCGCTTGCTCCGAGTAAATAGTATGGGGAGATGCCCGATGGTTCGACAGTGCTTCGGCAGGCTCAGCATACCAGCTCACTAACCTTAGTCGGGCATGACAAAAATAAAAAATGCCGCAGCATTGACGTTGCGGCTTTTGCATTTTATATTTAATAGGTAATCTTCAAAAATAAGGAGAAACTAAATGAAAAAGCTCTTTTGTTTGCTAGGCGCGCTTCTTTTTGTGGCCGGCTGCGGTTTTAAGCCTGTAATTCATGAAGCCAGCCCAATACAGGAAAAAATTGTCGTTTACGGCGCTTTCAAGGCTGAATATGCGGGGAAGATAAATTATACAGAAAAAGATCGCTGTGATTCAGTTATGTTCAAAAAGCATGCTCGTGTAAAGGAAGGCATGGACAAGGTTGTTGACATTGTAATGGAAGAATCTTGTTCCGGAGTTACATGCTCTTGCGCATACTCAGGAATAGGACTGAAATACAAGCCGATGGATTTAAATGAAGCCATGCGCTGGGAATCTGCAATGTCTAATATGGGCGTGAATGAATCTGCAAAAAATACGAATCCGGCGGCTGAACCAGTTGTAGATCATTCTTATGCTGCACCTATGCCTTCGGCGAACTTTGCTCCGTAAAAGAGGGTGATGACCGCTTTCGCGTGTGCGATTTGCAAGAAAAAATGCCGCAGCTTAGTGCTGCGGCTTTTGCTTTATCGCAAAAAAATTATTCCGTTCTTCCAAAGATGTATTCAACGTGCTGATATACTGGATATAATGTACCATTATCACCTAATGGACAATCCTCATCTTTTGCGGCCTCGTAGGGACCGTCACAGATTTTTGTGAAAACACACTTGATAACTTCACCAGGCTCGGCAAACACGCCTGTTTTACCAACAGGTTTTGGGAGAATTTCCCGAATCAAATCTTCTTCGTCAATAGAGCATTCAGGATCATTAAACCGATTGTCTGCGTTTCTATCCTCTTCTGTTTCAAGAGTCCAAGTTCCATTCTCGCGATAACGGTAATAATAACGAGGCATACAGAAAATGCTTCCATAAAGTTCATCTGCTAAATATGAATCATTGTAACAATATTCCAATAAACCACTTGCACGGTCACCAACGGTGGCATCCTTAGGCAAATCCAAGATATCATATTCTTCGTCTGTCAAACCTTTCTTTCGAGGATCTGTATATTGATGCGGAACAAGCTTTACTTCTGTCCATTCTCCGCCATGGCAATAGTAATATTTACCATTGTAATCATTGAATAGTTGAGAGAATGAGTGATCTGCTTCAAGCGGGCAGGCTCCTAAATTTGGATCAATATTGCACTTATCCCAAGTACTGTCTTTATTGAATACGTAATGAACCATGCCTTCAGGCATTCTAACGGAACAAGTATCACCGATAAGGGTATTTTCTTTTTGGCATGCAGAAAAAATTCTAGAGTCTCTCGAACCCCAACTCGAGCTATTCCAATTTCCATTTCCCTCATAAGTGTACGAATATATCGTGCACCCTGTTCCTGCGAGGCATTGTTCCTTAATGCAGGTATCGCCAACGGCAATCCCCGCCGTATCACATGTCGCGTCCAGACCTCTTGATTCCCAAGAGCCTTTTTCACATCTATAATACTCTGGATGTCCAACAAAACGGAATCTGGGATTGCCAGACGAACTGACCCATACAGACTTCACCATTCCTTCGTTTTCAGCATTGCATTCTTCTTCGATCAAAGACTTGGTGTCTAACTGGGAACTGCTGGATGCAGCATCGCTCGATGATTCAGGATTTAAAATGTTGTAAGGAGTCCATACTGAATTATGACAGATGAGGCGGTCATAAAAACGATTAGTCTGAACATCGTTTTCGTTTGTACATGGCCCCCAGATGGTGTCAGGTGAAATAAATTTTTTAATGTACTTTTCAAAATCTGGAATGGTCTTTGTCGTCATGGATTCCATTTGTTTTCGTGCTTTGGTGATTATGTTGTCTCCATTGCTGTCATACTCGTATATAAAACCAACTAACATGCCTTTTATTTGTTGCTTTAGGATGTCGTCATCCCATGTACCATCTGTTTCAAGATCGTATGCGATTTGTGCCATCAAGTCGATCGTTTGGGCGACATCATTTCCATATTCATTTTTTTCATTTTCAGATCTTTCATTGAGCAATATGAGCGAAATGGCGAGTAGCTTGGCATCGCCTTCTCCGTTAGCAAAAATGTCCATGGTTTCAAATGAAGTTTCGTCGGCTTCGAAATCAAATGCTTTTAGAACTTCGGCTTCAGCTTGCTTCTGTGCGGCAGCAATGCTTAAGCCTTGTTGAACCAAGTAGTTGATGCGGTTGAACGCCAAGTGGCTCAAAGCATTAATATTGATGTCCTTACCTTTTTCGACTTTGACAAGACCGTTCAATGTGATTTCTTTGGAAGACTTTTTTCCAGTAAATTCGTTCAAAAAATAACCGTTGACGACCATCCAGGCATAAGGCATGGTGAGAACGACGTTGTCGATGTGATACTTGCCTTCATCGTTGTCTATGGTTGTCGAGTAATGGATGCCTGTTTGATGGAGCTTTTCATCGAGTTCATAGAGTTTCACTGTAGAACCTTTGATGAACGGACCTTTTTGCGAAACACCCGAAACTGTTTCTCCAGATAAGATAACAGTATTGTTGTTGCCGTTTGGGCTGGATGTTGGTTCGCTACCGCATGCAGAAAGCAGCAAGCATGCGAGAAGTATTGGTATTGACCAATAGATCTTGTTTAATGGTTTGATAAACATATATCCTCCTTAATTTTTAACGCAACGAACGTTGACTTCAAAGTTTGTTTTTGTTGATTCGATAATCGTAAAAAAGGGGTAAAATGTGTTTTCGTAAGAAGAGTAAATAGTATGTGTGCCGAATAACACAGAGACAAAGTTTAATTCTCCACGAGGCTTTTGGCTTGCTAACTCATTAATGTAATCGTCATCACCATAGTCTTCATCATAAGGATTGTAGGTGAAGTTGTAATCGACAAAGTAATGTGGATGTTCTATTGTCGTTGAATCTAAGGTGGGGGCTAGTGTGTATGTGATAAAATTGGCGTATGGATTCTCGCAACCATCGCAATCAATATAGGGTTCAAAAAATGTGGGTTCGGCACTGAAGTCTATATTGTCTTCGAGTTGAACTCCCGTGAAATTGATTTTGTTCCATTTTTTGCTGTAAAGCTTGTCCGGCGAATCGACGTGATCAAGAAGATACATCCATTCCCAAGAACCTGGAATATGCCAGTTTTCAGGACAGATTCCTTGATGAACGGAATCGCCATTTAAAATGGATGATGCATTGGACTTGGATACAAGGCTGTCGTTTATGGCCATCGCTTCTGTCCATGTGTATTTGCCTCCAGCGTACTGAAGGTTCTCGGCCATCCATTCGTATTTTTTCCCGTTAGTTACGATAGTTGTTGTTTTATAGGTTCTGCCATCTCGCGGATCGGTCATGGTGCCTGTTTTGTGCTGGATTCCTATGGTAGCATAGATGTAGTCTCCTTCATCGAGAAGAATCCACCTTGTTCCCGTACAAATTGCATAATCGTAGCTTATTTCCGCTATGAAAACTGTTCTTTGCGTTTGGTACGTATCGCCGGCTTCTGCGGGGGAACATTCTCCAAGTCCTGCATACTGTTTTAAAATGTGGAGGGAGTTGCTTGTTTTGCTTTGGTAAGAATAATCCACGATTGCTGCAGTTAAGATTTCGCTAAAGATTCCGTCTGTGGCAAAATCGTCTGCAATGTTGTCGATAAGAGCTTTGGTTTCTTGGCAGGACGTGGGGTTATCAGTAGCGATGTCATCAGGACGAAAGTAGTTATCTATCATAACGCTGATCTCATGAAGAATACTGTCTTCTTCGCTTTCGCCTGTAATGTCTAGGTCTTCGGCGGTTCTTTCGTGCTTCTCGTAGCCGAATGCTGCGAAGATTTCTTTTTCGGCTTGGGCTTTTGCGTTGGCGAACGTGGCTCCGGCTTCGACGAGGTTCAATATGCGCTGGTATTCGAAATGCGTGAGCAGGTTGATGTTCGTGGAATTGCGCTTACTGATGTCGGTGACAGCGTTCAGCGAAATGGCGCAGCTTGAGAACATATTCGTAGATTCTCTGGTGTAGTAACCTTCAACGGTCAATAGCGCGTACTGGCTTTCGAGATTGATGTTTTCAATCTTGAATTCGCCTGCGTCATTTCTGATCGTGGCGTAGAATTCCTTGCCCGTGGGGGTCAGGCTTCCGTCGTCCTTCGTTTCCTTGAGATAGACGCTGGAGCCCTTGGCGAACGGCCCTTTCTGCGAAACGCCTGCGATGGTCTTGTCTGTGATGGCGACAATCCCTTCGGTTTCTTCGCTGATGCCGCCTGCGACATTGCTATCGACGCAGGCGCAGATGCTTGCAATAAGAGTCAGGCTACTGAAAAGTTTTAAAGAAATGTGCTTCATAATCAAACCTCGTTGCCTTTGATGCTTTCGGCGCTTCCGTCTGCTTGTTCGGAATTCTCGCTGACGCGTTTCTTGATGCTCTTTGTTAAAGGAAATAGCTGAATGTTCAGCCTGCAAACTTTTTCGGCTTCGTCTTCGGCGGAGACGGCGGTGAAAATTTTACGGCGGCATTCTTTCAGTTCTTCGATGACTTTGTTGTAGCTCTTCTCGGTGACGCCCATCGTGAGGCCGCTGAAAAACCTTTCGGAGATGGGGAGGTCGTCGAATGCCTGCAAGGCGAATTCGCCCATCTGCCGTATGAGCGAATGCACTGGAATGGAGACGAAGTTGAGCCTGCCCGTCGTGAGCAATTTGTCGCTTTGGTGGTAGTTGCCGTTTTCGTCCAAAGTCAAGAAGTTGTTCTTTACGAGAAAATGCAGGCTGTCGCTGACCTCGGCTGCGGTGACCGGGATGCGGATGGATTTTGCGATTTCGAGCGGTTTTGCGCCCGGCATGTTGGGGGCAAGTTCGCGGACAACGGAATGGAGCCAGGATTCGTAATAGGCATAGGATTCGCTGCCTAGGAGCTTGACTTTATGAGCCGCCGTGATTTCGTGAATTCGTTCAAAGTATTTCTTTTTCTGTTGGTCGTTCTTTGCGTTTTCGTATTGGACCAGCAAAATGAAGTATTCGTATTCAAAGTCCAGTAACCCCATGGCGACTGCGGTCTTTTTGGCGCCTTCTTCGACGAGGCGGGTTTTGCCGTCGCTGACGAGCTTGAGGTAGGAACCCGATGCAAATCCGGCCAGCTTGGCGAACTCTCTCCAAGTGAAAGCGGAACAGCGCTTTCGTTCGGCGTAGTAGTCCAGGATATACTGGCGATAATCTTGATATTCGATTACGGATTTGAGCATACCCAAAAAATACAAAGAAAAAACACAAAAAGCAATAGTTTGTAAAACAAAAATGCAGAAATTTTTCAAAAATATGTGTTTTTGATGTGTATAAAAATAAAAATTTGAATTATATAAAACAAAAATTGCGACATATAAAACAAAGGGGGTGGTTCGGCTGGCTCACCAACCTTAACTACCCACATACCTTATTTTTTTTAGATGCTATTTTGCGTTACTGCGGAGGCAGAATGCCATGATGGCGAATGCGCCTGCGACGTTCATGCTTGCTTTGCGACCTGCCATCGGGATGGTGACTTTCATGGTCGCTTCGGCCATGATTTCCGGGGCGATGCCGAGTTCTTCGTTGCCGAGGACAATGAGTCCTTTTTCGGGCCATTTTACGTTGTTTATGCTAGGGATGTCTTCGCCGGTTTCGAGCGCGATGATTTCGTAGCCGTTTTCCTTGTGATATTTAATGCAGTCGAAAGGGCTTTCCCAGCGCTTGATGGGAATCCATTCCTGGCAGCCGCGTGCGGCGCTTTTGACGGTCACGTGGTCGGGACTGCAACTGTATCCGCTGAGGTGTACGCCTTCGAGTCCGAAGCAGTCGGTGCTGCGGATGATGGAACCTACGTTGAATGCACTGCGGAGGTTGTGGACGAGTACGGCAAACGGAATCGGTTTTTCGTTCGCAATTTCGCGGTCGCCCGGTTCCTGTTCCAGATAAACGTCGCGTTCGAAGCCCAGCCCTGCGCGGGTGCGGAACGTCTTGTACAAGTCAATCATTTGTGCTTGATTCTTGCCGGTGAGCCGCTCGGTTTCGGGGAGCTTCATCCAGTCGGCGTAAGTGTCGAATTCACGGCGGGCACGCGGAACGTCGTCGCCTAATTGCAAAATGATGACGCGTAGGAGTTCTGCCATGCGTTTGGCCTTGGAGGTCTCTTTCATGGCTAAAAATTTAGGTTCGGTGTACATGTACAAAATGATAGAAAAAATCTATTTTGTTAAAGTGAAAAATTTTGTTGTCTTCATTGCTTTGACTTTAGTTCTTGTTGTCGGCGGTTGCTCGGACTCCGATTCTATTTCGGATTCTCCAAAAACTCAGGATTATTTGGAATCGCTTGGTTTAAAGGATTTTTTGCTGGTACGGTCTAAAGGCCAGTCTGTGCTTTTGGGATCACAGATGGAATCCGCTTTTGATTACGATTTTTTGATGGGCAAGCACGAGGTGACGTGCAAGGAAATGGGGCGCGATTGTGCGGATTCGTTGCCTGCGACGGATGTGACTTTGTTCGATGCCGTTCTGCATTGCAATAGGCGCAGTGTCGCGGAAGGCTTCGATACGGCATATTCTTACACTTCGGTAAAGTTTGATCAAAGCGGTTCCTGCATTGGAATGGAAGGGCTTGTTTTTTATCCGCAAGTGAATGCGTACCGATTGCCTACCGAGGCGGAATGGATGTATACGGCGGGCTTGGACTGGAATCCGGCTAATAGCTGGAATAGCCAAAATTCCGGGTATGAACTCCATCCGGTTTGCTCGGCAAAAGTGGGGGAGAATGGTTTTTGCGACATGGCGGGGAACGCTGCGGAATGGGTCAACGACTTGAAAGTCCGTTTCCGTTCGGAAGGCGTGACCGATTTTGTCGGGGGCAAAGTTGCAACCGGTTTGGAAGAACGTATTGTGAAGGGCGGAAGTTTCCGTAATGACCCGTCTTCGATGAATCTGCACAATAGGGGCGATGTCTATACGGTAACATCTTCAACGAAAGCGGACTATGTTGGTTTCCGCTTGGCGTTTGGCGCAATCCCGAATCCGACGTACCTCAATTCGGAAGGCTCTCAAAACGTTGTTGGTTATTCGTTGCTGGCTAACTCTAGAACGGTCAATGATTTTGTAGGGGCGCAGCATTCCAAGTTGGTTTTTAGGGATGGTGAGACGGAACGCTTGGTTTTTGTCAATTTTGATGGTGCGATACGTTCTGTTGAAGAGATGAGTGTCGAAGGTGGGTATCATCCCGATATTTCGCCAGACGGAAAGTTCGTTGCGTTTTCTACGGGGATGGAAGGCGTTGTCGGTACATCTAAAATCTTTGTTCAGCGATTGGATGATCTTTCCGGAACGCCGGTGCAGTTGCCTGTAGCTTCGGCTGCGATTCCGCGATGGCGCGTGTTGGAGAATGGCGATACCGCTCTTGTCTATGTGACGGATGCCGGAAACAATAAGGGCGAGGCGGATTTCTTGCAGCAAGGAACATGGCAAGTCGATTTTTCTGGAACGCGTGCGCCTGGTTATTTCGGTGAACCTGAAAAGTTGTTTGCGGGTGCTTACCATGGGGGCGTCTCTCGAAATGGTAATTTGGCTGTAACGGGCTCGACGCTGTTGCGTGCACGAGTCAATGGGAAAGATGATGTTTGGTACGACGGTCTCCAGGCGTGCAATGTTTCCTTGAATCATGGCGGTGCGAATAAAGTATTATTTCTCGATTTTGGCGGGAAAACAGGGCGTGAGTTTGTTGGTGAATCGTATGGCGTTCATGAACGCACTCTTGTTGTGGACTCTGCGGGAAAACTTGTGATGGCTATCGCTCCCCCGAAGGGTTATTCTTTTGACCATACGGAATGGATTGTAAACTCGGATTCCATCTTTGTTGCAACTTTGACCGATGTGAACGGCGCTCACCGGAAAATAGTTTTGGTGAACATCAATACGGGCGAGATTTTACCTGTTGTCGAAGGTGAAGACTTGTGGCATCCGGTGCTGTGGTCTGGTATGCGCGCTTTGGGCGAATCGTCTTGGGATTACGACAGTTTGGGCGTTTACCGCGCAGAAGAGGGACAATATTTCCAAATTATTGCTCAAAAAATTCCGCTTTTGTGGAAATACAAGGATTCGGCAGAGGTGGTGTGCTTGGGCAATTCTCACATGATCCAGAGCGTGATGCCGTTGAATATGAGTCTAAGTACAATCAACATGGGTACGATTCCTTGTGATATGCACTGCATAGAGTTCTTGTATGAAGGATATGTCTCTGCGCAGGCGAAGGCTTTGAAGTATTTGGTAATTGGCTTGGATATTGATTTGTGGACCGAGTATGATTCGGAGGGTGCTATTCAGGTGAATTTTGGCAATGCTGCTGGATTCCAGTACGATATGCACCATCAGTATTGGCGTGATGGTGTTGATAGTTTGTTCTTGAAACGCGTGGAAGAAATCGCTTTGGCCGATATGGAATTTGTGAATATGAGGAAAAATAGGGGATGGAGTTCGCATGAGTGTGTTCCGGATTGGGGCTCTCAAGGAACCGGCTTGGTAGAAATTCAGGAAGATAGCACGGCGTTCGATGATGGCGCACGTTACGAGTCCAGTTATTCGAAACTTTTGCAAGTCCTGGATATCGCCAAAAAGCAAAATGTCGTTGTTGTCGGGGTTGTTTTCCCGGTGAGTCCGTATTACCGAAATACGGGGAGTTTTGGTCGGCACGGAATGCGCCGTTCCATGGCTGAAATGCTGATTGAAAGATTAAAAAAACTGGCTGAAGAAAATGAAAACTTTGTCTTGATGGATGAAAATAAAATGGGGAATCACGATTACTTGGGGAATGTCGCGTGCGATTTTGACCACTTGTGCGTCGAAGGCGCTAAAAAGCTCACTTCGCGCCTTGATTCCCTGCTAAAATCGCTTGAAAAACGCTAGCTTTTGGCGGATTTTTCTATCTTTGTTTTTGCATGCAAAACAACCTAAAAACACGTGTTCTCATTGTAAATGATGATGGGGTAGAAAGTGCCTATATGCGCACTTTGGCGACCGCGCTTTCGCAGGTGGCCGAGGTGTTTGTTTTTGCCCCTGAAACGGAGCAGAGTGGCGTTTCTCATGCGTTTACGGTACGCCGTGGACTTTCGCTCAGGAATGTTGCTGAACGCATTTATGCCATGTCGGGAACACCTGCGGATTGTGCGAAGTTTGCGTTGGGGCATTTCGCCTCGCACGGAACAGTGTCCGAGGGGGGTGGTCCGGGTGCTTTTGACGTGTGTTTTTCGGGGGTGAACGTGGGTGAAAATTCCGGTGTGTCGTCGCTTTATTCGGGGACGGTTGCCGGGGCTCGCGAGGCTGCCCTTTGGGGTGTGCCGGGAGTGGCGCTCTCGTTGCGTGGAGGTGATGCTCTTTTGCAGGTCGCTGTTGATTTTGCGGTTGATGTCGTGAAAAAAGGCTGGTACCGCGAAATTCCGGCAGGAGTGTTCTGGAACGTGAATTTTCCAAAGGTCACCATCGAATCCTTTAAAGGTTTTAAGGCGACAAGGATGGCCCTTGGAATGTTTACGGACCACTATTCCCATGATGGGGGATTGTGGCAATTGGACGGTGATAAGCTGTGGGATGAGCAACCCAAGGATAGTGATGACTATCTGTTGAATCACGGGTATGCAACAATCACACCGCATAAAATCGACCAGACCGATGAAGAAAGTTTGAAAGTAATAAATGAAATGTTAGCGGGAGGTGCTTGCGGCTAGAAAGTCCTAGCCACTAATCACTAACCACTAACCACTAACTGAGGAATAATAATGTCAGAAGAAATGGTACCAGGATCGCAGTTCAAGAGTCTTGTCGAACAAGACATGCAAGACTGCTATCTTCGCTACTCGATGAGCGTTATTGTCGCTCGTGCATTGCCGGATGCGCGCGATGGCTTTAAGCCCGTGCACCGCCGCGTGATGTACAGTATGCACAAGTTGGGCGTGGTTCCGAACAAGGGAACGGTCAAGTCCGCCCGTATCGTGGGTGATGTTATCGGTAAGTACCACCCGCATGGTGACGTTGCTGTTTACGATACTCTTGCCCGTATGGCGCAGGATTTCTCGCTGCGTTATCCGCTAGTTTTTGGTCAGGGAAACTTCGGTTCTATTGATGGTGACAGCCCGGCTGCCATGCGTTATACCGAAGCGAAGATGAACAACCTTGGCGCCCTTATGCTCGAAGATCTCGAAAAAGATACTGTTGACATGGGCCCGAACTACGATGAATCGCTCGAAGAACCGCTGGTGCTCCCGTCTGCGCTCCCGAACATGATTGTGAACGGAACATCGGGTATTGCAGTAGGTATGGCGACGAATATGGCTCCGCACAACTTGCGCGAAGTCGGTGCCGCTATCCATGCTTTGGCTGAAAATCCAGACTTGACTGGCGAAGACCTCATGGAATATGTGAAGGGCCCGGACTTCCCGACAGGCGCTATTGTCTGTGGCCGTTCTGGTATTCGTGAAGCTTACCTCACGGGTCATGGTCGCGTTCGCGTTCGCGCCCGCACTGAAATTGAAACGGATTCTAAGGGCAAACCGCGTATCATCGTGACGGAAATTCCGTACATGGTGAACAAGGCGGAACTCTGCAAGAAGATTGCGGACCTCGTTCGCGACAAGCGCGTCGATGGCATTACGGACATCCGTGATGAATCTAGCCGCGACATCCGCATTGTGATTGAACTCCGTCGTGATGCTGTTGGCGAAGTTGTCTTGAATAACTTGTTCAAATATACGCAGTTGCAGACAACGTTTAGCATTTACAACTTGGCGCTCGTCAATAATCTTCCGAAGCTCCTTACGCTCAAGGACTTGTTGCAGGTTTATATTGACCACCGCCTTGACGTGATTACGCGTGCAACGCAGTTCGATTTGAAGAAGGCGGAAGCTCGCCTCCACATCATCGAAGGCTTGCGTATTGCAACGCAGAACATCGACGAGGTCGTGCAGATTATCAAGGCTAGCAAGACGACAGATGTTGCAAAGCAGAACTTGCAAGAACGCTTTGGCTTGGACGAAATTCAGTCCCAGGCTATCGTCGATATGCGCCTTGGTCAGCTCACCGGACTCAACCTCGAAAAGTTGGAAGCCGAATACAACGAACTTGTGGCTACCGTTGCTGACTTGAAGGATATCTTGGCAAAACGCGAACGCCGCGTTGCGATTATGCTTGAAAAGCTTGACGCCGTTGTGGCGAAGTATGGCGATGAACGCCGCACCATGATTGGTGAAGCTATTGACGACAGCGATGATGAAGACCTCATTGCCGAAGAAGAACAGGTCATTACGCTCAGCAAGGAAGGTTACATCCGCCGCTTGCCGATTGATACGTTCAAGGCTCAGAACCGCGGTGGCAAGGGCATTATCGGTGCAGGCCTCAAGGACGAAGATAACGTCGAACAAATCTTTACGGCTAGCACGCACAGCTACTTGCTCGTGTTCACGAACAAGGGTCGTGTTTATTGGACAAAGGTCTATCGCTTGCCGGAAGGGGCACGCAATGGCAAGGGCCGCCCGATTGTGAACTTTGTCGCTTTGACCGAAGGCGAAAAAGTGCAGGCCGTCGTGCCGGTGCGCAAGTTCGGCGGTTACTTCTGCCTCGTGTTTGCAACGAAGAAGGGTGTCATCAACAAGATGGACCTCACGTTGTTTAGCCGTCCGCGCAAGGCTGGCGTGAATGCCATTAGCCTCGACGACGATGATGAATTGGTGAAGGTCCAGCTCGTGGGCATGACCGAAGAAGAGTACAAGGCTTCTCAGAACGCGGGCGAGGGCGATGATGTGCCAGAAGCCGAAGTGAACGAAGCTCCTGAAGCCGAAAACGACATGGACGAAATCTCTGCCGAAAATCATCCGATTCCGAAGGATCTCTTGATGCTTGCGACCAAGAACGGTCAGGCAGTCACGTTCCCGATTAGCTGCTTCCGCGCTATGGGTCGTGGCACGCACGGTGTGAAGGGCATTACGCTTGCTGAAGGCGACGAAGTCATTTCGCTCTTGTGGCTCAAGGCTGGCAACAAGATTCTGACCATCACCGAAAAGGGTTATGGCAAGCGTTCTGAACCGGGATCTTACCGCGTGACCCGCCGTGGTAGCAAGGGCGTCCGCAACTTGAACGTTACGGACAAGATTGGTGCCGCCGTGTTCGTGGAAAGCGTTGCCGACGACTACGACTTGATTATCACGAGTAAGGACGGCCAGGTCATCCGCATCAAGGCTGCCGATATCCGCCTCACGGGCCGCAATGCCCAGGGCGTTAAGGCGATTACGCTTCGCGAAGGCGATGCTGTCCAAGATGCAACTGCACTTCCGAGTGTCGAAGATATCGAACAGGATAGCGCCGATGCCAAGGAAACCTTCGAGCATGTGCAGGGTGTCGAAGTCGATGACGATTCTGTCGTGAAAGACGATGCTGAAAAGCAAGACGTCGGACCGACCGAAACCGATGAATAATTAATTCTAACGGTTTGTATAATATACGAAGCTCGTCTCGGTGCTCCCGGGCGAGTTTTTGTGTCATATAGCCGATTTATTTTTTTTTTCGGGAGAATTTGCTAGGAGAATGGTCTTTTCCTATTGCGTTTGCTAGGCCGAAATAATAGATTAAAAAAAAGACTTTGGAGGAAGTTATGTCTTTAAAAAAAATACAGCTTTTGGCAGCATCCGCATTGACTGTTGCAG
>CAMKLO010000045.1 GCA_946413655.1 uncultured Fibrobacter sp.
TCCAGGTATCGCGGGTAACCGTCTGGCACTACGCGGTTTTCGCTATAAAACTTTCTTCATCCGTGTGCATTCGAAAACGCCGGATTGGTGAGTTTTTTCGCCGGCGCTCTTGTACCCAAGCTTCTCGTAAAAGCCGATGGCCTCGATGCGGCTGTCGATGACTATCTGCTTGTAACTGCATTCTTGAATCCACTTTTCAGCTTCGCGCACGGCCATGGCGCCGAGCTTTTTCCCGCGGTATTCCGGCAGAACGACCACGCGGCCGATGGTTGCCGTGTTTGCGTCAAACTCGTAGAAACGGCAGGTGGCGACCGGATATTCGTCATCCAGCAAGACTATGTACTTGGTGCCGTCGCAGTCGTGCTCGTCGAATTCGTCTCGGAGTGAAATGTGATATGCTCGATTCATTGCTTGGATGCGTACGCTGTACGCACCCGCACGTTGCCATTCTTCTGTTGCCCGGAGAACTTTGATATCCATTGAAATACCTTTGCGGTTTACGATGGCCTTAAAAATAGATTAATCTAGTTTGTCGAAGAAAATCTCGCCGCTTTGCTGGACGATTGTGATGGTGTGCGCCCCTTTGTTGCCCATGTCGTTGTAATGGACGAGGTATTTGCCGTCGCCTAGAGGCTCGATCTTTTCGACTTCCTGGATGTCCTCGCCATCCTGCGCGTTGCTGCGGAACTTCCAGACGGCGTAGCCGCCGCCATCGATGAATTCGTTGTCGTACGCTTTTGAAAGTTCTTGGGCGAGCTCTTTCGTGCAATACTTTGTAATGACGGAATCGTTCGCAAACTCGTTTCCAAAGATATGTTTGCTGTAGAACGTCTGGATTTTTGCTATGGCTTTGGAGTCTACGTCGTTGCTTGTGTTCTTTTTGGGATTTTCTGGCATAAAGCCGTGATTCTTGAAAATTTTGAAAATCTTGATGTAACGCTCGTCTTTATGTTTGCCGGGCACAATGGAAAAACGGTTCAGGCGCTTGTCGTCTGAAACTTCAACAGAAATGCTGACAAGGGAGAATGAAGCGGAAGGGTATATTCCCAATCGAACGCCTAAATTTTCACCTAATGGTCGCGATTCGACAGACTTTAAGTTGAAAACATCCAAAGCGGTAAATTCATCGTAGATGGTTTTGGCTTCGAGTGAATCAATCTGCTCGACTGTTTTTTGGATGTCGTCGCCAAGGCTGATTTTGTTGGAGACCGTTTTATAGCATTTTGAAAAATCGGGTGTTTCGCAAGTGAAATCGAGGGCGTATCCACCCATGTCGTCTGCGTCAAGGGAATACCTTATGGAGAAAAATTTCCCAGCGGACATGGGCCAAAGTTTAAGTTCTCCTAAATTTATGGACAAGCTGTGTTCGTCATCATCGTTGAATTCATGAAACGAATCGACGATAATTCCCGTATCGTCTAGTTTATGTAAAATACTTTCGTGAAAGACTATTAAAGCTATGGCACTTAGTGCAAGAAAACTAAAAACTGCAATCCAAATGTTTTTTTTCATTTCAAATGATCCTTAACATAAAAGGTCGTAGTAAAATTAACGTTTTTTATGGAGATTGTGTTCCTTGCAGGACGAATTTTGCGTTTTTGTGCTACCAAATCCCCATTTTTTGATGCTTTGGTAGCATTTTTTTTACTTTGTATGATGAAAATTCGGCCGTACGGATGGTTTATGTGTTACTGAATCTGCTTTTTTTACCATTTTGGTAGCATGATCTGCGGTATAAATTCAAATTTTTTGAGAAAAATGTTTAGTTTGTACGCAAAATGTGCTACCGAACAAAGATTTTTTTAGCATTTGGTAGCATTTTTTCGCATTTCGGACCCTTTTGGTGTGCCAAAACCAGTTTCTAAGGTAGAATGGTTATCGGTGTTCCGTCTTTGACGGCTTCGTATATTTCTTCGATTTCGTCGTTCGTGACCGCGATGCAGCCTGCGGTCCAGTCCTTCCACTTGTGCCAATATTTGAATAAAAACGCCGGAACCTTGTTCGGATAGCCGTGAATCATGATGTCGCCCCCAGGCTCGTAGTTGCCTTCTTTCGCGGCCTTGATTTGCTCCGCATTCGGGTACGAAACCTTCAGCGATAAATGAAAAATGCTTTTGGGATTGTGTCTCTCGATGGTGTAATTACCCTCGGGCGTCTTGTTGTCGCCGGACTTGACCTTCGCACCCACGGGATTCTTGCCAAGCGAAATCCTGTACGTCTTGACAACTTTATCACCGTTGCGCAAGTGCATTTGGCGCTTTGCTTTTTCTACGAGAATGTTGTCAATGGGTGAGGAGAGCATGGCTTTGGGGGATTCCTTATCTGATGAGCAAGATAACAAAAGAAATGTTAGTAAAAGTAGGAGAGTTCGTTTGATTTTCATCGGATGTCTTGATCTTGGATGCTTTCAAAAGTTATTGCTGTAAAATTTCGTTTATTCGATAGTTTCTACGAAATCACCCGGATTGTAGATTGACCAGTCGTTTTGGTATTTGAAATTGTTGTCGGCTTCTGTATTGATTGTGGACTTGTATTTATCTACCAGGTACTGCGGGCATTCGACTTCTTCTAGCCTGTGCTTGGGCATGTTTGCTCCGTAGAACCAGTCGGCGGACCACAGACAACCTTCGAGCAGGTTGTCTTCTCCGTCGAAAGCGACCTTGCATTTTTCCCGAATACATTCCTGGATCTCTTCAGGCTTGCTGTTATCGTAACCGAACTTGTTATAACATTCCGCTGCGAATCCCCCGTATGGTTCCCCCCATTTGGTGTTGTTATTCGGGACCATCTGTGGGAGGACGTCGTATGCTCCGTTGCCGCTGCCCGGAATCATCAGGTCAACCTGTGTGCTTTGTCCGTCGGAACCCTGTGCCAAAACCATGACAATCATGTGCTTGCCCTTGATGTTTGGGGTGGTTGACGTTTTCGTGTATTCTGATTCTCCGGTAAACTGTATATGGAAGCACTTTCCGCACAGGAGTTCTTTTTCGGAGTAGCCGGCCGCAAAACCGTAGGCGAGCGTGTCGTTTACGGCTACGGGAGCCATGTCGGTACACGTGAATGCACTTTGGGACGGAATCTTGGAACCGCAAGCATTGGGCACGGCGGAGTATGTTCCGGAGGAGCTTCCCTTTGCCAACGTGAATGCCGGAATCTCGTAGCTATGCACGCTGCAACTCTTGGATGCTCCATAGGAATCTTTGTACGGGTTTGCCCCGAATTTCTTGAACAGCTCGGGGTCCGAGCAGTTGGGGCGGCAGGCGTCCCAGAATGCAGCCGCAAATCCAGCAGCTCCACTTTCCTGGATATTCTTGTATTTGGCGACGGGATAGTTCTTTATCGCCTTCAAATTTCCCCTGTCTTTGATGGTGGGGCCAGTCTTGATGGCAACTTCGCTGGAGGAAGATTCCTCTTGTGAAGATGAAGATTCTGGTTGAGGTTTTACGCTTGAGGAAGAATCATCTCCGCATCCGTAGAACGCGAAGATTGCCGCTGATAACGAGATAAGGAAAAATTTGTTCATAGGTTCGATTCCTTTTGTAAAAGACCTTGAAAAAAATAACATTTAATCTCCCAATCCAGGACTAGCTCCAAACACCGTAATAAATGACATAGAAAGAGCAATTGCTGCCGCTAGACTCAGAAGTGCCCCCAAAATATTGTCAATTCTTTCTTTTCTTTTAGCTTCTTTTCTGTCTTCGATTGCTGTTTGGATGCTGTTCAAAAATAGGACGTATTTTGTATTGGGGTATTTTTGCAAAAAATTTTGTTTATTCGCGTCGAACCATTCGTCACCGTGGAGATCGAATGGACCAAGTTTTTTTATTTTGCACAAATATCGACTAAAGTTGAAATTGTATTTTATCAGAAGGTATTGAGTGTAAAGGAGCATGATGTCCTTTTCTTCATCGGAAAAGGCTCTGCTGCTGACGATTCTCGTGGTTGCTTCAAAATCGATGCTTTCGGCGATTGTTTTTTTTGTCCTTGTGATTTCCCCTTTGATGATTTTTTTTGTTTTTTGTTTTTCGATGTTGTTGCTGTGGTTATCGATTGCTTGCAAGAATGTGTTGACGATGGAATCCGTGGGGGACAATTCCGTGATTGAATCCAATGATTCTTCGTTATTGGATGGCTCGTAGTATCGTGCATTTGAAACCATGGACAACATCAGTAGTTCGGTTTCTTCTACAGAATTGAAAACCATGTTGGAATCAATGGTCGAAAGTTTGGCCTGTATTTCATTGGCCTGTTCTAAATATTCGGTTGCATAATAGACTACATTGCGATTGGAATCCTTGGCGAAATTCGAGAAGTTCATTGCGAGTAGGTCTTTTGCTTCTGAAAAGTCATCCAAGTTTTTGAGTCTGCTTGTGTCGACTTTGTATTGCGTCCCTGCGCAAGAAATCAATAGGATTGCGATTAAGAGAAGTAAGTACTTCATTTTACAAGCAATTTTCATGTTCTAATTCACAGCACTAATGACACAAATTGTAAGCCAAATGCTAATCAGTAACGGAAGTATTGTGAAGAATAGATCATGAAGTATTTTTCCCCATTTATCTCCAAATAGCCTTTTTGTCAGAGATAACGTCAGAAGGAAATTTTCCTTACCCGCCAGTTTCACGATGAGTGTGAACAAACCATAAACTAGAGCTGCTAAAGCAACACCAGCAATGAGGATTATAAATAATGGCATTAGCAAATTCATGATTAGCCTCTTAGGGTAGATTTTTTTTCATGACTGATAATATCGTTAACCTTTATAAAATTCGTAGCCAACTTTTTCCAAATCGTCGTGCAGTTGCTCTTCGACCATTTTCAATACGCTTACGGAACCTTCGGCGAGAGACCCGTGTTCAGCAACATCGCTAATAACGTATTGCTTTAAGCCGTTTACGGTTTCTATTAATTTTTCTTCATAAGCGGGGTTGTTTGTTTGCTTCAAGAAAAGCATTGCCGCTGCGTGTGGTCCAGCGTAGGCGATGTCGAAAGGTAATTCATCTATCTTTTTAGATGCAATTTCTTTAGCGACTTCTTCAATGTTGGAGTATTGGTCGATGTATGGCCAAATTTTCTCGTTCAATATACATTGAATCTTGTTTACCAGAATGTCAATGTGCTCTGGCTGTGAAATTCTTAGCTCACACCCCTCCAATTCTTTCATAAAAGAATGCGTAAGAGTTGACACTGTGTTTCCGCCGACGATATGGTATTTGTTCAACAATGGACATCGAGCGCTTTCTATAGATTTAAAATAGAGGGAAGCGAAAAAAGAATCGATATGAAAATTATCGTAGCCTTCGTTATAGCCTAAAATTATGGAAACCTTAACGCCTTTTTTCCGGTCTGACTTGAAATATTCAAAACCGTGCCAAATCTTTTTCTTGTGGAAGTCTCTTACATCAAGACGTTCCATTCCGTTTTTAAAATCGTCTAACGAAATAGGCATAATCAGGTGTCTCCGAGTTTTTGAAAATTGTAGTAGTTTATAATATACTTTATTTGTTGGCTGCTCATTCATGTATTGGGTTGAAATGTAAAATTTTCATGGCCCCCTGGCGCAAGCGCCAAATGCTGGGCTCAATTATAACAATAAGCGAGCTTATTGTTGCAATGTTCGCCCTACGCATTTGTGCTCAAAAAAAACTTAGGTACAATTACTGCATCCCCCGAACGCATCTCGTCTAAGGAAAGGCGAGGTGCGTTTTTTCGCTTGTAGCGCTAACGCATTGGCCTCGGCAATGGAAATAAGTGAACTTATTTCCGCTGCTCTCGGCTTAGTGCGTTTTTATTTGGGCTTTGCAGCCCAATGCGAAAGAACGCCTCTAAAAACCAACCGGTCGCAAAAGTGACTATAACATCGGAGGCTATATGAAGTCTAAAGAAATCAAGGAACTGTTCAATAAGTTTGAACAAATTGCATGCGAATATGAAGGCATTGAATGCTGGAGTGCTCGCGAACTCGCTGTAGTGCTTGGGTATAGCAAGTGGGAAAAATTTTTGAATGTGATTGACAAGGCAAAAGAAGCCTGTGATAATGCGGGAGAACTTTCTGAGGATCATTTTCCCCGCGTGGGGAAAATGATCGATCTTGCTAAGGGTGCAAGGCGTGAAGTAGATGATTACATGCTTTCTCGTTATGCTTGTTATTTGATTGCGCAGAACGGTGATTCCCGCAAGCCAGAAATTTCCTTTGCACAGAATTATTTTGCTGTTCAGACCCGTGTTGCTGAAATTGTAGAAACTCGTATCCATGAACTTGAACGCGTTCAGGCTCGTGCAAAACTTGCACAGACAGAGAAGATTCTTTCTGGAGTCTTGTTTGAACGCGGCGTAGATAGCAAGGGGTTCGCTATTATTCGTTCGAAGGGTGATCAAGCTTTGTTCAATATTGATACGAATTTGCTTAAGCGCAAGTATAATGTTCCTGCAAGTCGTCCGTTGGCGGATTTTTTGCCGACAGTCAGTATCAAGGCCAAGGACCTTGCTGCTGAAATGACGTCTGTCAAAACGCAAACCAAAAATCTTTTTGGACAGAAGAAAATTGAAAAGGAACATGTGGACAACAATCGTGCAGTCCGCAAGATGTTGCTTGAGCGCGGCATCGTTCCTGAAAAGTTGCCGGCAGGCGAGGATGTCAAAAAGGTTGAAAGACGATTGAAAAAAGGCGTTGAAGTTAAAAAGAAAGTCAAGTAATAAAGGAGATGAAAAAATATGCTAGATAAACAAATAAACAAGCTTAAAGAACATGCGAAAAAGTTCAATCTGGACGAAGAGGAACAAGAAATCCTTGCCGATTTCGAGGCGAACCATGCCGGCAAGCCGCAGATTACCGAAGAACGCAAAAGGGAACTCGCTTCATTGGCTAATGCCTCCTACAAGTTTAGGGCCTCAGCAAAGAAACCCTATACGATTCGTCTGCACTCTGGAGCTGTCGATGTCATCAAGGCTTTCACGGACCGCTTTGGCGGACACTACCAGACCCTTGTCGATGACGCCGTGATTGAACTCGCCGCAAAGCTCAAGGCCGAAATGGTGTAGGGTATGGGGCCGCGCTGAAGTTCTTAGCTCGTAAATAATCCCTGTAAGACTGAATGCGGCATGCAGAAGATTTATTACCTTTAGGCACTTGGTAACCAAAAGGGGGTATACCCCTGCCACTGGTCCTTTATAAAGAGATATCGTCTCTCTTCGCCCTTGTATTTTATTGTGTATATCTGTTGTTGTTCAATGGGCAATTTCCCGTAATGACATAGATCATGGCTTTCATTCTTTCCGGTAATATCATATGGTTCGTTTTCGAAAACTTTTCCGTAAACAGGATTGTCTTTGACATATACTATGGGGCATTCATTTTGTTTTTCTACCCATATTACAAGGTCCCCCTTATGGCGATAAGGGTGGGGACCAGCATAATCTTCCCCTAAAGGGATGAACGGAAGAAAGAAAATGAGCCATGCGTTGGCGGTTGTTTTAGTATAATAGCTCGAAATTATGTAGTCGTCTTTTTCAGGTATGATAACTTCATCTTTTTCATTCAGTAATCTTGGTTCGTACCAAATAAAGTTATGATAGAGGGAACATCCTTCAAGGCAAAGCATTCCTAGAAGCAAGATGATAGAGAAGTTTGTGTGCGAATGAGGACTGTTCATGTTTTACCTCAGCTTATAAGGAGCCTCTAAAAGATTGATTTTATGAATATAGCTTATTTTGTGTGGGTTCGCAAACGTTTGGAAATTGTCGTCTTTTTTTGCTCATTATACAAAAACGCCCGGCTTTTTAAACCGGGCGCTTTGGAGATGGCGGCATGACCCGCCAGATGATTTACCACAATGACTGCGGCTGGAGTTATAAGGGGTTCCTGTAAAATCTACTTTTTGAATATACCATTTTTTAAGTAAGTTCATAAGAGCTTCGGTTTGAATGAACCGAATTTGTATTGTAGGCTAAGTTGTTGTTAATGTAAAATTTTTCTACCTCCCTTGCCAACTTTTTAAAATATAGGTACAATTACTGCATCCCCGACGCATCTCGTCTTATCAAAGGCGAGATGCGTTTTTTTTATTTATGCCAATTATCTTTTTCCTAGCATCAGGAAAATGATTGGATAATTTGAAAAACGCCTCTAAAAATCAACCGGTCGTAAAATGCGGCCACATCAATGGAGGCTATATGAAGTCTAAGGAAATTTTCTCAACGGTTATTGCCAAAGCTAAAGATTTGGCAAATGAAATGACTTTGCATAATACTCGAGCGAAAAGGCTTGTTGCGAAAAAGAAGATTGATAAGGAACTCGCTGATAATAATCGCGCTGTTCACAACATGCTGCATGAGCGCGAAATTGAAGGATCGAATAGGGTGTAAAGAAAAAATCTTGACAAGAGTAAAGAAATAATATATATTATGAGAAAAGTCATTTTAAAGAAGAAAATTGTGAAAGCGGTCGCTTCTATGCCGAAAAGAGAGCGGATTCTTTTTGACAAGCTTGTGGAGGACTTGAAGGAAAAAGGACCGGTCCTGCCAAATTGGCCGAACTACAAGAAACTCACTGATACGAATACGTATCATTGCCATCTGTCATACCATTGGGTGGCTTGTTGGATTGAAACAATAGAAGGAATTGAATTGGAGGTTACTTATGTTGGAAGCCGTGAAAATGCGCCTTACTAGTAAGGATGTGAGTGGTACTATGTTTACGTTTGAGGGGACGAACATCCCTGAACATCTTTTGCTTTATATCAAGTCTGCATTCCCGAATGTAGAAGATGTTGTGAATGGTGATGAAGAGTATGTTGAGTGGGGCGAAACGGACCTTGCTAAGCAAATCAAGGCAGAATCCACGCCTGCCGAGAGCTTGAAGTTGCTTCGCACGACATTCGGGTACACGCAGCAGCAACTTGCCGATAAGGTAGGCATTACCAAACAGCAGATTTCTGCAATGGAGCGGGGTAGGGAACCGATCGGTCGGAAGATGGCCCACAGGCTCGCGAACGCTCTCGGAACGAGTTATAAAAATTTGTTCTGGTGATTATTCAATCACTTCGATATAAAAGCTGAACGGTCTAAATCCGTCGTTGCAACTGATCATGGCGCTCATGGGATTCTTCATCCAGCCGTCGTAAAAATTGCCTTCGCCCTTGGCGAGGGCTTCGACGAATTCACACATCGATGACCATGCGGACGGACACATTCCTTCGGGGCATTTGCCATCAACAGAAATCCACTGCTGACCTTCTTTGATGTCGCAAGTGTGCTCGATGGGATTCTCATATTTTGCTATTAGGTCAGGGTAAACTGTTTGGCGAATTGCTGTGATTTTGACTTTGTGCATGGTTGAAAGATTATTTCATCCTTAAGAAAATTGCTGCTCCGACGATAAATGCTATAATAATCCACCATTTAGCATTACTTGGTTCATTTGCTATTGCATCACCGACGGATTGTGTTAAGTCTGATTGTGCTAATCCGATTGAAATAACAGAAAAAACATATAGGCTTATTCTAGACATAATTTGAATATAGTTTTTGTTGTATTAACGAAAAAACACCTGTTTTTTTATTGGACGAAAAATTTCCTTTAGTTAAGGATGAATTTAATTCAGTAATCTTCTCCAAGAATTTCTGCGAAACGTTTGTCGAAGAAGTCGTTCCCTTTTAGGTCGATTTTTCTTCTGTCATAACCATGTCGATTGTATGATTTTACGTAAAGAATGTAAATATCGTGATCGTAGCAATCAAGAATGTTTGGCCTTGTTCTGATGGGGTGTTTGCGGACTCGCTCAACAAGTTCTTGAATATCTTTTTCGTCAAAGGGATCTTCGTCTGCGTAGGTAATAACATGCGGCTTTGTTGCCTGAATTACTAAATCCTTGCCAATCTCGATGGATTTTTTCATTGCTTTAAATAGGGCTTCAGGAGAAAAATTTACATCAAGATCCGGACCGTCGGCATTTTTTCGAGCAAGGAGGTTATGTGTTATATTAATGAATATTTTCTCCCACTTGAATTTTTCCTTAAATTCAAGATAAATTGGGGTGTTAAGCACATCGGAATATGACAGGCTCTTTTCCATATTATCCTCCGTTTTATCTACACCTATAATATATAAAAAACAAATGTCAGATGTTGACATTTGTTTTGACGGCTATTTTTTTGAAGTCTTTAAAAATTTTGTTAAATCTTTTCCATCTTCACATTTCCAATTTCGCCATCCATTGCAGGCTCCGCCTATAACAAAACAGCCTGCTGCAGAAGGGCTTTTGAAGGATACGGGCTCCTTTAAAATACCGTTTTCAATTTTAGCAGATTTACGCTTCATTACTGTTTCGTCGCTCATCCCTGGTCCGTCAATAGTGCAGATTTCACTGGTTTCCAGGACGGTAAACAAACCATCGCTCACTTGCATCTTAGCACTGATATAATTATTGTTGTTTCTTTTCAGCTTTCTCTTTAATGTGTAGATTCCGTTAGGAATATTCTTTATATCTGTGACGCTTGATTCCTCACAGTCTTCATCAACATCATCTTTTGTTGTATTTGTATAAAGATCAAGACCAAGAATAAACAACATTTCTAGAGCTTCGTCAAGATACTCCTTGCAGTATTCCTTGTCGGAAGGATTGGCCGTATCGCTGCTTGTTTGCAAAGTTGTATTGTGGAATCTATTTAAGGAACCGATAACTTTGCTTAGCTCATTTTCAATGTGTTGAATCGTTCCGTCATTGAAAAAAGTACGTTCCATAAACTGGGTCAGAACATAACAGTATTGCCAGTTGCTGCATTTATCGTCATGTGATTTTGGACGGTGTTTTATTCCATTTTTTGACTTTCCGACATAGGCAACTTCTTTGTCATTGTCTTTCTCTTTTCCTACCAAGATATAGACAATAAAGTTGTTGTCTATTGTCAATGGGAGCTCATCGTCAATAATTGTTTGGTAAGGGATTCGATAAGCAAGGGTAGTGCTGTTGCCCCTGCTCAATTCGACAGAACGACCGCTGAACTTTATTTTATAATTCTTTTCCGCAAATTCCATGCCAGAGTTTCCTGTAATAAAATATGTCTTGTTTTTTGTAATATTTTTTTTTATGAAACTATGTGAGTGTTTAATTTCTAGAAAAAATATCCGTTTTTAAAACGGGCGAGAAAAACGGCATTAAATAAGGCTTGATTTGACTCAGTAATCATTTCCGAGGATTTCCTCGAAACGCTTGTCCCGGAATTCCCAATTAATCTTTATGCGGTCTCTGTTCTGGTTGTGGCGGTTGTAAGACATCGCATGCAGGCGGAAAAGATCTGGGTCCAAGAAGTGCTCCAATTTCGGCTTTATCTTGACGGGGTGCTTGCGGACGTACTCAATCTCACTTCGTATCGTTTCCTCGTCTTTTTGAAGGATTTCCTCAAGTTCTTCGTCTGTGTACGGCATATTCTGTATCCAATATTTCTGAATATTGTTTTTTTCTATTAATATATATCCATCAAACGTCAAATAATGGCATTTTGAGAAAATTACAAACAAAAGCACTATTTTTTTTCTGGTTTCTTCTGCGATGGAGCGGGTAGGGTGCCGATTGGCCGCAAGATGGTTCACAGGCTTGCGAACGCCCTCGGAACGAGTTATAAAAATTTGTTCTGGTGATTATTCAATCACTTCGATATAAAAGCTGAACGGTCTAAATCCGTCGTTGCAACTGATCATGGCGCTCATGGGATTCTTCATCCAGCCGTCGTAAAAATTGCCTTCGCCCTTGGCGAGGGCTTCGACGAATTCACACATCGATGACCATGCGGACGGACACATCCCTTTGGGACATTTTATTTCAAGTTGTTCGGCAACGATTTGTTTTTAAAAGGCCAGTCGAAAAGTAGGTCTTGCAGGTTTTTTGACTTTTTCCATCGCCTAAATGATTTTATGCATAAAAGAATAAATGCTCCAATTGTAAACCAACTTAATAAAACGCTTATAGAAAGTATTTTGGTATCAATGTCGAGTTTTGCGATGCTGATTATACAATGAAAGAATAGCGCTATTTGGAATATAATAATACTCCAAAAAAGAGAGTCTTCTTCAGGCTTGTCTATTCCACGAAAACTAAAGGGCTTTGTTATTATAAGTGGATTGTCTTTTATTGATTTTGATTTCAGAATTGCAAACATAAGCCAAGAAAAGGGAACGATACAGATAAACAGAAAAAATATCACCCTTTTATCGCCCATATAAATCAAATCGATAATAATTGTTTCAAAGAAAACAATTATGCTAGCAATGGTAAACAAAAATCTTTTTCTAATATCGTTTGTCATTGAAAAGAATATACAAAAAACACCCGGTTTTTTAAACCGGGCGCTTTTGAGTAAAAGGAGATCCCCGCCTTCGCGGGGATGACAAGTGTAGGGGCGGCGGCTATTCCTAACCACTTCCTATTGTCTACTTCCTACTGCCTACAGGCAAAATAACTTTCGTCTTTCGTCTATAGGACCGTAGGTCCGTTCTTTTGTCTACTTCAAAAACTGCATGTACGGCAGCTTGCTTGCAAGTTCCTGCACCTTGTCGGCGTTGGCCATGAGGGCGGAGCGTGCGTGCCAGGAGCCGTCGAGGAACTGGCCGCGGGGGCCGTCGGCAAGCGTGAGCTCGATGGTTTCGTCACCCATCTTGAGCGTGCGGCTTTCGGTGCTCGTCACGAGTTCTTCGCTTGGGTGTGCTTCGATCCAGGCGAGAATCTTGTCAGCCACTTCGTGGCTCACCTTGTAGCAGGGCACGCCAATGGCCACGCAGTTACCGAAGAAGATTTCGGAGTAGCTTTCGGCGATGATGGCGCGGATGCCCCAGCGCTTCAGGGCCTGCGGAGCGTGTTCACGGCTGGAACCGCAACCGAAGTTCTGGTTCGAGACGAGGATGGAGCCGTTCTTGTAGGCCGGATCGCGGAACGGGTGAACCTTGCCCTGAGCGGCGAGGCCAGCGATATCGTCGGCAAAGGCGTTGTCGCCGAGGCCTTCGAACGTGACGCACTTGAGGAAGCGTGCCGGGATGATACGGTCAGTGTCGATGTCGTTGCCGCGTACAGGAACGCCGGAACCTTTAACAATGTCGATAGAATTCATTTTTTAAATCTCCTTAGCGTTACTTGATGTACTTGCGGACGTCGGTGACACAGCCTTCGATGGCGGCGGCGGCCACCATGGCGGGGCTCATGAGGATGGTGCGGCCCGTGGGGCTGCCCTGACGGCCCTTGAAGTTTCGGTTGCTGGAGGAGGCACTCACCTGGCGGCCCTTGAGCTTGTCCGGGTTCATGGCGAGGCAGAGCGAGCAGCCCGCTTCGCGCCATTCGGCACCGGCTTCCTTGAAGATCTTGTCGAGACCGAGAGCTTCGGCTTCCACCTTGATCTTCATGGAGCCAGGAACCACCCACATCTTGACGGTCGGGGCGACCTTGTGGCCCTTGATGATTTCGGCGGCGGCCTGCAAGTCGCTGAGGCGGCCGTTGGTGCAGCTACCCACGAAGGCGATGTCGATCGGGCGGCCAATCATCTTGGAACCTTCTTCCCAGCCCATGTATTCGTAGGCTTCGGAGATGACCTTCTTTTCGCTGCCTTCGAATTCGCTAATCTTCGGCATGTTGCCGTTGAGCGGGATGGCCTGGGCCGGAGTGATACCCCAGGTGACCATCGGTTCGAGGTTGTCGCAGTTGATTTCGACTTCGTCGTCAAACTGGGCGTCGGCGTCGGTAGCCACGGACTTCCAGTAAGCAACGGCTTCGTCCCACTTGTCGGCCTTCGGGGCGTACGGACGGCCCTTGAGGTATTCAAAAGTCTTTTCGTCGGGGTTGCAGTAACCGACGCGGGCGCCACCTTCGATAGCCATGTTGCAGACCGTCATACGGCCTTCCATGCCCATTTCTTCGATGACCGGGCCTGCAAATTCGTAAGCGTAGCCAACGCCACCGTTCACGCCGAGCTTGGCGATGTAGGCGAGGGCCACGTCCTTGGCGGTCACACCCGGCTTCAGCTTGCCGGTGAACTTGATGCGGCGAGTCTTGAGCGGGCTCATGGCGAGCGTCTGGGTGGCCAAAACGTCTGCCACCTGGCTTGTGCCGATACCGAATGCGATAGCACCGAATGCACCATGCGTTGCCGTGTGAGAGTCACCGCAAGCGACGGTCATACCCGGCTGGGTCACGCCTTCTTCGGGGCCCACGATGTGGATAACGCCCTGTTCGGCGGTAGCGGGGCCAAAGAACTTGATGCCGTTGTTCTTGGTGTTGTTTTCAATGTGGGAGAACATCTCTTCGGAAATGCCGTCCTGGAGCGGGCGGTTACGTTCCGGGAAGGTGGTCGGGATAATGTGGTCGACCGTGGCGAACGTGCGTTCCGGGAACAGCACCTTCTGGCCTTCTTCGCGGAGCTGGGCGAAGGCCTGCGGACTCGTCACTTCGTGGCAGAGGTGAAGCCCGATAAAGAGCTGGCACTGGCCGCTCGGCAGCTTAGCTACCGTGTGGCTTTCGAATATTTTCTGATAGAGTGATTTTCCCATAGATTTATCTCTTTTTATTCCCACTGTCATTCTGGCCCTTCGGCAAGCACTTCGGCAGGCTCAGTGTCCCACTCAGGGACCTTGGCCACAAGGCTTGCGAGAGTAAGAATCCATCGGGATTGTTTTGGCGTTTATTGCGGCGAAATATAGAATTTTTTGCAAATACTTAAAAGGTAAAGTATTGAATTTAAATCGTAATTAGAATTGTGTAAGGTGATCCCGTCCCCATTCGCGGATCATGACTACTAAGCAGCATAGCTGCAAGTTGTCAAAGAGAACGGAGTCCGGGATGACAAAAAAAACACGGCGGAGTAGCCGTGTTCAATGTAGTCTTAACAAGAAAAACTAGAATTAGAACTGTTCAATCTGGGTGTTGAACTTATATTTGTCCTTGTAGTAGGCGAGCATGTCGTCGCTGTTGTTGAATGCTCTGCGGAGCGGGTCGCGGAGGGCCGGTTCTCTCTTGACCTTTTTCTGGATTTCAGGCACGACATCCTTGAAGAAAAGTTCGTTGCTTGCTGCTGCTACGTGGTTCTGGTTGTATTCCATGTGGTAGCGACGTTCCACCATCTGGAACAAGTCGGACTGGCAGGAATTTTCAGGCGGCAAGTGGCTTGCAACCGGCATATAGCACTGCTTGATGTAGTCTTGCTTCATGCTGACGATGAGACTGTCAATAGCGGGAATGTTGTGAACAGTGTCGTTGTGTATTGCAAGTTCAGCTTTCGGGGGGGTGACACTAGAGCATCCAGCAAAGAAAGATGCTACGAGTGCGATGGTTGCCCAAATGATGTTTTTTTTCATGTCCTAATCCTTTTGTTTTGACATTGTTTTTTTACTACATCAATCCCGCATTCAAAGTTACTTAATTGTGGATAGATTTGCGATAGTATGTATGTAAATTCGAGGTTACAAAAGGGCGTTTTTTGCATATTTTTAAGTTACATGTGATATAAAGCACCAAAAATTTTACTTTGAGGTCGGTTTGAACTTGTAGAACCACTTGATGGGGTCTATTACATCGTATCGGACGTTCCCGATTTGCTTTTTTCCCTTCTTGCGGACTATCCCGGTGACGATGTGTGCGTGGGGGCCTGTCGTGTGTCCAGTGGTGCCGACTGTGGCGATGGGATCGCCTGGCATGACCTCTTGGCCGTTTAGATAAAGGAGCTTGTCACAGTGCATGAACAAGATAACGTCATTTTTGCGTACAAGTGCTATGATGACACCGCCGCGCTCGTCACGGCTAGTCCAGGCCTTGGCTCCGAACGGCGCCAGGATGCGTGCGCCCATGCGGCTTGCAACGTCAATCCCGTTGTGCATCCTTTGTGTGGAAGTTGCTTTTTCGTGATAAAATTCCGTGAGGTAGGCGATGCTGTCCGATATGACGGATGTCCAGAACTTCCACGCGGCGCCGATAGTGTCTGCGGATGCCGGGCGCTTGATTTCATCCGGTCGCGAAAAGCGGATGGTTGTTCCTTTGGGCGGAACGTTCAGGTTCCCTTTTTCCCATGACGTTACTTTGAATCCGTTGTCTTCAAGCGTTTTTGCCACGTAGTTCTTGATCATCTTTTCGTTTGTGATGATGGCGTCGAAGCGACCGATGGCGTAGCGCGCGATACGTTGCATGTTCTCGATTCCATCGAAAGTGTATTCGAAGGAGGGGGCTACGGAAAGTTGGTTCCGCTCTTGTATGCGGTCGCGGAGGTTCGAATCGCTCCGGTCGATGTTTGTCACAAAGAGGAACGGCGCAATAATCACGAAAAGAAGCAGGAGCGGGAAAAGGTTGCGGATGATTCGCGGAATGCCGTCCAGCGGGTTCTTGACGAGTATGGAAATTTTGTGGAGCTTCTTTACGATTTGGGCGAGTTCTTCCGGGTTTTTCAGGGAATTCGCTTCGAGGGCTTCCTTGGTGGCGCTTTTGTTGCGACGGATTGCTTTGTTCGCTTTCGGGTAAAGGCGTCTGGCGGGGCGATCCTTTGAAAGCCATAGAATTTCCGCTTTTTGGGCCGGTTTTACGTCTTCGATGAATGCTGCTGCCGTATCAACGGTCGTAGATGTCGGGGACATCACGAGAAGGCGTGACATCGAAACTAGGTTTCCGACGTTTTCGGTTTCGTCTGCGGATACGATGCCTATAATTTGCGGAACTAGAGTCTCTAGTTTTTTTATGTTATGGTAGAGAACCCTGTATTCGGAGTCCGATGAGGGCATGGCCTTTGTGCCTGCGAACGTGACTTGTTCGTCAATGGCGAGTGTCCCGGAAATTTGCCCGATTTCTTCGTCGGTGAGTTCTTTTTTGAAAAGTTCCTGAGTAGGGAAGGGGGCGTTCCCAGCAAGAAGTTGCCTGCCGGAAAAATCAAGCACTATAAAACGCGCACCGGCATTGAGCGCCAGTGCGAATTTATGCAAGGCTTCAAGGGGCATCTCGTCTGCGTCGGCAATGGCGAAGAGAGTGAACCCGCCTTGGCTGTAAAGGCTTTCTAGGACCTTCCTTTGCATGTCCCCTTACTTGGCGGCACCGCGCGGATAGGTGTAGCCAGAAGGCGGTGCAGCGACGAATTTATCGACCTGGAGGTAGAGCTCTTCGGCGGATGCGGCCGGGTTGAAGTAGAATTCCTGGTTCCTGTTCTGGCTACGGCCCTTGATGGGTTCGTTGCGGCGGCCGCGGGAGACGATGCCGAGGGGGAGCACTTCAAGGAGCGGAAGCAAACCGAAGTAGCGGAAAAGGCTGAAGTTCTTCTGCCAGGTGGTGCGTTCTGCCAGAATAGCAAAGGTCCCTTCGATAATGGACTTGCTCTGGAGAAGGTCTTCAGAGGTCATCGTCACGAGTTCGTGATTGGTGGGGAAGTTGTTCTGGAAGTTTACCATGTCACCTTTGAGGTAGTTGGCGTCGCAGAGAAATACGAATTTCATTGTTTTTCCTGGTTTGTTTTAATGGTTGTATTTGTAAAATTAGCTTTTTTTTGTGGATTTTGTCGCTTTTTGGGGCTTGTCGAATGGTTTGAAAAATGAAAATTTGTCGTGTTTTACAAAAAATTTACATTATCGGCTTGTTTTTCAAGTTTCCACTTTAAAAAATTTTTTTTGAGAAAAAATAATTCTCGGTTTTATAACTCGTTGACAGTTGGTGAGTTATGAAAATTTTTTTACGATTTTTATCAAAAATGCATTATATAAGAGCGAAAAAACATTTTTTTCAAGTGCTTTGTTTTTTTTTGAAAACGTTATATTTACAGATGTTTTTAAACCGTCTGAGAAATTTCGCTCTGAAATTTTGCATTCGTGTATGGTCATTCGGAGAACAAAAATGAAAAAATTGAAAAGGTCCATGGCGACCGTGCTTGTTACTACTAGTGTAATTGCAACAGCATCTTTTGCGCAAAATCCGGCCCCTGCGGCCCCAGCTCAAGCTCCGGCCCAAGCCCAAGCCCCGGCACAAGCTCCCGCTCCGGCTCCTGCAGCAGCCCCGGCAAATCCCGAACCTCAACCCGCAGCCCAAGCCCCGGCCGCTACGCCGAACGATCCTCCGCAGGTTAGCGGTATCCCGGGTGAATACATTCAAGAAGGTGGCGCTTTTACACCGATCAAGCTTGATAATTTTGTAACGGATGACACTGACCAGCCTTCGCAGATTCGTTGGAAGGTCAGCGGTAACAAGAACCTCAAGGTGATTATTGGTGCGGACCATACGGCTATAATTACGACTCCGGGCCCGCTTTGGAATGGTGCCGAAGACATTACTTTTACGGCGACGGACTCCAAGGGCGCCTCTGCTTCTGAAACGGTGAACTTCACGGTGGAATCCGTGAACAATCCTCCGGTCGTGACGCAGATCCCGGGCCAGGTTATTGAAGAAGGCAAGCAGTTTGCAAAAATCCGCTTGGATGACTTCGTTAATGACCCCGACCATAAGAAGGACCAGATTACATGGGATACTGAAATCCGTCCGTCTGGCGGCCAGCAGGCCGATGGCGACTTGTCTGTGAATATTGACGGGAACCGTGTGGCAACGATTGTGATTCCGGATGCCCATTGGTACGGTTCTGCGACTATCAAGTTTATTGCGACGGACCCGGACTACGGTAGCGATAACAAGACGGCTGCCTTTACGGTGACTCCGGTGAATGACCCTCCGACGTTCACGAAGAAGATTCCTGACCAGGTGATTGACGAAAGGAATCAGTTCGACATGATTTCGCTTGCGGATTATGTTACTGACCCCGATGATGACGTCATGAAGCTCAAGTGGACGGTGACAGGCAACAAGGACCTGAAGATTGAAATTGACAAGTACGGTTCTGCCATCATTACCACTCCGAATGAATTTTGGAACGGCCAGGAACGCGTGACGTTTACGGTGACCGACGCTGCTGGTGCGTCCGCCAAGCAGGACGTTTTGTTCAAAGTAAATTCCATCAACGATCCTCCTGAGTTTGTCCAGAATATTCCGGACCAGACGATTGACGAAAAACAGGAATTTGCCCCGATTCAGCTTGGCCAGTACGTGAAGGACCCTGACCACCGCATCGAAATGCTCAAGTGGGCTGTTGCGGGCGCCAAGGACCTGAAGGTCTCTGTTTCTGGCGGCGTTGCTACAATCCGCATTCCGAACAAAATGTGGAATGGCTCTGAATCCATTAAGTTCAAAGCCTGCGACCCCGAAGGGGCTTGTGCAGAAAGCGAAGCCATGTTCACGGTCAATTCCGTGAACGACTTGCCGAAATTCATTCGCCCGATTCCGGGACAGAACATCAACGAAAAGCAACAGTTCACCAAGATCAAGCTCGATGACTTTGTCAAGGACGAAGACCACAAGAATTCCGAACTCTCCTGGGATGTCGAAGTCAAGCACCAGGGACCGATGCCGGAACTCGGCACGCTCAACGTAAATATTGACGACCAGCATGTGGCTACGGTTGAAATTCCGGACCCGAGCTGGAACGGTAACACGATTGCTACGTTCACGGTCACCGACCCGGAAGGCGGTTCTGCAAAGCAGGATGTCGCACTCAATGTGAAGTCTGTGAACGACCCGCCGGTGTTCAAGAAGATTCCTGACCAGACGATTGAAGAAAAGAATGAATTCACGTCGTTCAACATGGATGATTATCTGAGCGATGCCGACCATGACTTCTCCAAGCTCAAGATTGAAGTGACCGGCAACAGGGACCTCAAGGTCAATATCGACAACAGAACGCACGAAGTATCCGTGAAGATTCCGCATGAACAGTGGAACGGTACGGAAAACTTGACCTTTACGGCGACGGACCCGGAAGGTGCCCGTGCATCGACTTCTGCAAAGTATACGGTTAAGGCGATTAACGATCCTCCGGTCATGAAGGAAATTCGTGAACAGACGATCAAGGAACAGGGCGAATTCAAGGTCATTGAACTTGATAACTTTGTCGAAGACCCGGATCATGCGAAGAATCGTCTCAAGTGGACTGTTACCGGTAACAAGGATCTCAAGGTGGCTGTCGATGCCGCCCACAATGCCCGTATTACACCGCCGTCTGCTCAGTGGCATGGTGCCGAAGCGATTACATTCAAGGTTTGTGACCCGGACAACGCTTGCGATGAAAAGACCGTTAACTTTACGGTTGAATCCGTGAACGACGTGCCGATGTTTACCAAACAAGTGACTCCGCAAACCATCAAGGAAAAAGCCCAGTTCCAGCCAATCAAGCTTGGCGACATGGTGAAGGACATGGATAACAAGCTCTCGGAACTTACCTTTGCAACATCTTGCAAGCCTGCAGCCGGTTCCAAAAAGAGGGAATGCGAACTCAAGGTCAATATTGACGCCAACAAGGTGGCTACAATCGTCATTCCGAACAAGTACTGGAACGGTGCCGAAGAAATCACGTTTACGGTGACGGACCCGGAAGGTGCTAAGGCTTCCTCTTCTGCACTCTTCACCGTGGAATCCGTGAACGACCTTCCGGAAATCAAGCAGGTTGCCGACCAGACCATTCAGGAAAAGGGCGAATTCACTGCGTTCAACGTTGCAGAACTCGTGTCTGACCCGGATGACCGCTTTGAAGATTTGAAGATTGAATTTACCGGTAACAAGGACCTGAAGGTCGATATGTCCAAGACCGGTTTGGTGACCATCAAGACGCCGAACAAGATGTGGAACGGCTCTGAAAAGATTACATTCACTGTGACGGACCCGGCTGGTGCCAAGGCCCGCACGACGGCTACATTTACGGTTGTATCCGTGAACGACCCGCCGATCATGAAGGAAATCGCAAGCCAGACTGTCAAGGAAAGGGAATCGTTCAAGCCGATTGAACTCGACAATTACGTCGAAGACCTTGACCATCCGAAGAACAGGCTCAAGTGGAAGATTGAAGGTAACAAGGAACTCCGTGTTGCGATGGATGCCGCTCACAAGGTGACTGTTACTCCGCCGAACGCAAGCTGGAACGGTTCCGAAAAGGTTCGCTTTACCGTGACGGACCCGGATGGCGCTTCGGATAGCAAGGAAGTGACCTTTACGGTTCTCTCTGTGAACGATCCTCCTGAATTTGTCCGTGATTTGCGCGACCAGACGATTGACGAAAAGAAGCAGTTCCAGCCGATCAAGCTTGGTGATTTCGTCAAGGATCCGGACCACAAGATTAGCGAACTTAAGTGGACCTTCAAGGTTAACCCGATTAACCAGGGTTCTTCTTCCAAGAAGAAGGGCAAGAAGGGCAAGGATGACGACGATGATGAACCGGCCGTCGAAACGCTCAAGGTGTCTGTGGACGCAAATGGCGTTGCTACGGTGAACATTCCGAACAAGTACTGGCACGGTGCTGCAAACATCACGTTTACCGCAACGGACCCGGAAGGTGCTTCTGCAAGCAAGACTGCTCGCTTCGAAGTGCGTTCTGTGAACGACGCCCCGATTATTTCGAAGGACGCTCCGATGGGTGAAACGATTCTCGAAGGCGGCCGCTTCAAGACGATTGACCTCTCGACTCTCGCCGAAGACCCGGATCATCCGGCATCTTCCTTGAAGTGGGAAGTTTCTGGCAATCGCGACCTCAAGGTCGATATCCGCAAGGACAACACAGTGATTGTCTCTGTGCCGGATAAGCAGTGGAGTGGCAAGGAAACGATTACGTTCTCCGTGAGCGACCCGGAAGGCGCCGTTGCCCGCCACAAGATGGTCTTCGAAGTGACCCGCGTGAACGATCCTCCTGTATTTACAAAGCGCATTCCTGACCAGAAAATCAAGGAAAAGGAAGTATTCAAACCCATCAAGCTTGACGAGTTCGTGACGGACCCGGATAACAAGCCGAATGAACTCCGCTGGAAGATTACGGGTGCAAAGCAGCTCAAGGCTGAAATTTCTCCGAGCCGCATGCTCATGGTGACTGCTCCCAACAAGGATTTCTGGTGTGCTCCGGAAATGATGGTTCTCGAAGTGAGCGACCCGGATGGAGCCAAGGCTTCCCAGACCATTTCGTTTGAAATCGTTTCTGTGAACGATCCTCCGGTCTTGAGAGATATCCCGCCGCAGAGAATTCGTGAAAAGGGCCAGTTCAAGGATATTGACTTGAGCAAGTTTGTCCGTGACCCGGATAATACAATGGAACAGCTTACTTGGAGTGTCAAGGTTGTGAACCCGGAATCTGCACATGCCAAGAAGAGCAAGAAAGGCAAGAAGGGTAAGAAGGATGATGACGATGAAGACGATACGCCTGTAAAGGATCCGTTCAGCGTTGTTATCTATAAGGGCGGTCTCGCTCATGTCGAAATTGCCGACAAGTACTGGCATGGCGAACGTAACGTGGTGTTCACCGTGAAGGACCCGGAAGGCGCTTCTGATTCCAAGACCGTTAACTTTGTTGTGGAATCCGTGAACGATCCTCCGGTCATCAGGCCGATTCTCGCCCAGTCCATCAAGGAAAAGGAACACTTTGAACCGATTGACTTGCTAAAGTTTGTCTCTGACCCGGATCATCCGACAAGCTCTTTGAAGTTCGAAGTGGCTCCGACACGCGCTCTCAAGGCTACGATCAATGCTAAGAAGCAGCTCGTGGTGACGACTCCGGACAAGTACTGGAACGGTTCTGAGAAGATTCGTCTCGAAGTCACTGACCCGGAAGGTGCAAGAGCTTCTCAGCAGATTGACTTCGATGTGGCCTCTGTGAATGACCCGCCGACAATCGTGAAGGATATTCCGAGCCAGAAGATCAAGGAAAAGGAAAGATTCGAAATTATTGATCTTACAAAGATTGCCAATGACCCGGATAACAAGCCGAATGAACTCAAGTGGACTGTTTCTGGCAACAAGGAACTTGCTGTAGATGTCAAGAATGGTCGTGCCTCTGTGACTATGCCTAATCCGAACTGGTTCGGCAAGGAAACGATTACGTTCACTGTCACCGACCCTGAACGCGCCAGTGCTTCTACCAAGGCCACGTTCGAAGTGATTCCGGTGAACGATCCGCCGAAGTTCAAGCCGATTCCGCAGCAGGTCATCGAAGAAAAGAAGACCTTCCCGGCAATTGATTTGACGAAGTTCGTTACGGATCCGGATAACACTGTCGATGAACTCAAGTGGTCTATTGATGGCGTAAATCCGTTTGCTTCTTCTTCTCCGGCCAAGGCTTCCAAGAGCTCGAAGAAGGACAAGAAGAAAAAGAAGGGTGGAAAGAAGCAAGTTGAAGAGGCTCCTGCTCCGGTTGTTTCTTCAGGGAAGCATGAACTCAAGTACAATATTAGTGACAAGGGAATCCTTACCGTAGAAATCCCGAACAAGTACTGGAATGGCTCGGAATCGATAACCGTCAACGTGTTTGACCCGAGCAGGGAAAAGGCTTCTACAGAAATTCGCTTTACCGTGAAGTCCGTGAACGACCCGCCGGTCGTGAAGGAAATCCCGGGACAGACGACGCAAGAAGGTAAGACTTTCAAGCCTATCAATCTTGACGAATTTGTAAGTGACCCGGACCACAAGAAGAACGAAATCAGATGGTCTGTCTCTGGCGCAAAGAATCTCGACGTGAGAATCAACGGTTCACGCGTTGCTGAAATCAAGCCGAGAAGGGATAACTGGTTCGGTGATGAAACCGTTATCTTTACGGCGACGGACCCGTCTGGCGCCTCTGACAAGTCTGTTGTGAAGTTTGTCGTGAAGCATGTGAACGCACCTCCGGTCATGCGCGATATCCCGGACTTCACCATCAGGGAAAATCAGAACGAAGGCGTGATTGCGACGATTAAGCTCGACCAGTACGCTCGCGATAAGGATCATAGCTTCGATGAACTCAAGTGGAAGTTCACGGGTCAGAAGCAGTTGCAGGTGAATTACGACAAGCAGAAGAAAACGGTCACTGTGTCCCAGCCGTATTCTCACTGGAAGGGCAAGCCGGAACGCATTACGTTCACGGTAACGGACCCGGAAGGTGGTACGGCCCACAAGACGGCAACGTTTACGGTGATTGCCGTGAACAACGCGCCTGAAACGAAGGCTCAGAACTACGTCACTCGTGAAAACGAGAAGTTGACTGTTCCGCCTTCGGGTGGTCTGATGTCTGGCGCCATTGACCCGGACGGCGACAAGCTTGCGTCTGTGAAGCTCGTGATGAAGCCGCGCAATGGCCGAATCATCCTGAACGAAACGAACGGTTCCTTCGAATATACCCCGAACAAGGGATTCACTGGAATTGACGAGTTTACGTTCAAGGTGTTTGACCCGGCTGGCGCTGGCTCCAAGGTCACGAACGCCGAAATCAACGTGATGATGAAGATGAACGATATTCGTGGCAACGCTAACAAGAAAAAGAAGTAAGTCGCTTTGATGTAATGTGAAAAGCCCTGCGGAATGTGAACCGCAGGGCTTTTTTCTTGTCATTCCCGCCCCGAGCGGGAATCTCCCTGATTTAGTCGTTAGTTATTTCTTGATACGCTTCCACTAGCTTCTCGAATTTGACGGCGCAGTTGGCGGGGGAGGTGGAGGGGAGTTTTACTGCCTTGATTCCGGTCGCTGCTTCGCAGTATTTTTCGTAGAGTTTATGGGCGGTGGCGCCTGTGCAAAAGATGCGCTTGATTTTCGTTTTGGCGAGGAGCGATGCAATGTCATTCGGCACCACGTCTTCGATGCTCGTGTCGCTTGCGCCAATGATGGTACAACTGTCGAGGACATCCCATAGGGCGATATGGTGCTTCAAAAGCATCGCTTTTTTCTCGTCAATAGTCGCGGGGAGAGGCTCGTTCAAAACGCTTGCGAGAACTTTCCAGAAACGATTTTGCGGGTGGCCGTAATAGAATCCCTGTTCGCGCGATTTGGGTGAGGGGATGGAACCGAGCAAAAGAACTTCCGAATTGGCGTCGAACAGCGCCGGAAACTCATGCGTGACGAACGTCCGCGTGTTCTTGGATGTTTTAGATTGCTTTTTCTTTGTGACCATGCCGCAAGAAAATTAGAAAGATTCTTCTAATGAGTTAAGAGTTCCGATTTACGAGTTACTTGAGAATTTCTTATTAAGGTATTCTAGTAACTAGCCCGTAGGGCGAAGTAACTATTATCTAGTAACTTAAAGTCCCAACCACTAACCACTATTCCCAAATATTGAACTTACCCCCTAAAGTTACTATATTTGCCCGCGTAAAAATTTGAAATCGTACCCCATAGCTCAAAGTGAGCCGAAGGCGAACGACCTCATACCCCATAGCTCAATATGAATCCAGAAATTGAAAAACGCCGTACTTTCGCCATCGTCAGCCACCCTGACGCCGGTAAAACCACCATCACCGAAAAGTTCCTGTGGTACGGGAATGTGATTCGCGAGGCTGGTCACGTGCGCGCGAAGGCGAACAAGAGCTACACTGTTAGTGACTGGATGAAGATTGAACAGCAGCGTGGTATTTCTGTTTCGAGTTCCGTGTTGAACTTCCCGTTCGAAGGTTGCATGTTCAACCTCGTCGATACCCCGGGGCATCAGGACTTCTGCGAAGACACGTACCGTGCGCTGACCGCCGTGGACGCCGCTCTCGTGCTTATCGATAGCGTGAACGGTGTTGAAAAGCAGACGATTCGCTTGATGAATGTTTGCCGCATGCGCCACACGCCGATTATCACGTTCATCAACAAGATGGACCTTGATGGTCGCCATGTGCTCGACTTGCTCGACCAGATTGAAAGCGTTTTGCAGATTAAGACGGCTCCCTTTACGCTCCCGATTGGCGTCGGTAAGCTTTTCAAGGGCGTCTATTCCATTGCCGAAAATACGTTCCACACGTTCAACCCGGACGATGGCAAGCAAGAAATTATCCAGATGGAAGGCCCGGATGATCCGCGCCTCGTTGAACTCTGCGGTGAAAACTGGGTGAATCAGTTCAAGGAAGAATATGAAATGGTCACGGGCGGTATGGATCCGTTCGACCACGAAAAGTTCCTGAAGGGCGAAATGTGCCCCGTGTTCTTCGGTTCTGCCGTGAACAACTTCGGTGTGCGCCAGCTTTTGAACGCTTTTGCAAAACTCGCTCCGCCGCCGATGATCCGCGACACCGACAAGCGCCCGGTCAAGCCGGACGAAGACGCTTTCAGCGCGTTTGTCTTCAAGATTCAGGCGAACATGGACCCGAAACACCGCGACCGCACGGCTTTCCTCCGCATTTGCTCGGGCAGCTTTACCCGTGGCGAAAAGGTTTTCCACGTGCGTACTGGCCGCGACATCCGCTTGGCCGCTCCGACCGCCTTCCTCGCGAAGGACAAGGAAGTTATTGACCACGCCTGGGCCGGCGACATCGTGGGTATCAACGACCCGGGACTTTTCCGCATTGGCGACACGCTCACGGACGGTGAAAAAATGAACTTCACGGGCATCCCGGACTTTGCGCCGGAACACTTTGCCCGCGTGACGCTCTTGAACCCGCTCAAGTCCAAGCAGATGGCGAAGGGCCTTGCCGAACTTTCGGAAGAAGGTGCAACGCAGCTCTATGAACCGCTCAAGTCCGCTGTGCCTGTCGTGGGCGTTGTGGGTGAACTCCAGTTTGACGTGCTCAAGTTCCGCTTGCAGAGTGAATACGGCGCTGATGTGCAGCTCGACCGCGTGCCCGCCCATTGCATCCGCTGGGTGAACGGCCCCGAAGCCGATGTAGGCAAGTTCGCCGAAGAATACGCCGGCGACTGCATGATGGACAAGGAACGCAATCTCGTGTGCCTTTTCCCGAATGAATATCGCCTGAACCTCGCTCTCAAAAACTACGAACGCTTGAGCTTTGCCGAAACCTCGCAGGGGTAGTTTATTCTTGTCATTCCCGGCTTGACCGGGAATC
>CAMKLO010000046.1 GCA_946413655.1 uncultured Fibrobacter sp.
ATTTGGATTACTTCTTCAAAGATCTCGGGTCATCAGTCCGTTGCGTGAAAGATTCGGAATAAATTTGAAGGGAATCAAGGGTTAAAAGAAAAGCCACCCGCCATTCGGCGAGTGACTTTGTTTCGGCTTGATGTATCTTAGTAAATGAACTTGCATTGAGGCCGTGCACCTTTGACGCACGGCCAATGCTTTTCATTAGTAAATGAAAAGAGCATTGAGGTCTCCCACCTTCGACGGGAGACCGAGTTGTTCATCTTAATAGATGAACAACATCTCACGGTATTTCGGAAGCGGCCAGAGTTCGTCCGGAACGATCTTTTCGAGAGCGTCCACGACCAAGCGGAGGTCAATCATACCGTTGAGAATGTCTTCGTGCTTCGAGGCGAGAGCCTTTTCCATGACTTCGATTGCGGCAAGGAGCTTCTTGATGCCTTCGCCAAGCGGCTTTGCATAAGTGTCGAGTGCCGGGAAGCCCTGGTTGAGAGCCATTTCGTTAGCCTTGAGAGCGTTGGAGTATGCTTCCACAGCCTGCGGGAGGATGATGTCCTTTGCCATGTCGCGTGCGATTTCGCCTTCGATATGGATGCGCTTGTGGTAATCTTCCATGTTCACTTCGTAGCGGGAATCGAGTTCGCGCTTGTTGAACACGCCGTACTTTTCGAACAGGGCGACATTTTCCTTCTTGTTGAGGGCCTGGAGGGCTTCCATGGTGGTGCGGGTGTTCGGGAGGCCACGCTTTGCGGCTTCTTCAACCCATTCGTCGGTGTAACCGTTGCCGTTGAAGATAACGCGCTTGTGTTCCTTCACGATCTTCTGCAACAGGTTCTGCAGTTCTTCGTGGAACTTGTCGGCAGGAACGCTCTGCATCTTGTCGGCGATGAGGTCGAATGCTTCGGCAACGATCGTGTTGAGGATGACGTTCGGTTCGGAGCAGCTCTGGCTGGAACCCGGTGCACGGAATTCGAACTTGTTGCCGGTAAATGCGAACGGAGAAGTACGGTTACGGTCGGTAGCGTCACGCGGGAGCGGCGGCAGCGTATCGGAACCGAGCTTGAGAGCGCCTGCCTGCTTGCTGGACTTCGGATCGCCCTTTTCGAGCTGGTCGATGACGTCGGCAAGCTGGTCGCCGAGGTACATGGAGATGATTGCCGGAGGAGCTTCGTTGGCACCGAGACGGTGGTCGTTACCGGCGCTAGCGACAGCCATGCGGAGCAAGTCGGCGTGGGTATCGACTGCATAAATCACGGCGCAGAGCGTGGTGAGGAAGATGGCGTTCTGGTGCGGGTCCTTGCCCGGGTTCAAGAGGTTTGTCTTGCCGTAGTTCACGGACCAGTTGTTGTGCTTGCCGGAACCGTTGATGCCTGCAAACGGCTTTTCGTGCAACAAGCAGACGAGTCCGTGGCGTTCAGCGACCTGGCGGAGCACTTCCATGATTTGCATGTTGTGGTCGCAGGCGAGGTTCACTTCTTCGAACATCGGGGCGAGTTCGAACTGGGCCGGGGCGACTTCGTTGTGGCGGGTCTTGGCCGGAATGCCGAGCTTCCAGAGTTCCTTTTCCACATCGTTCATGAAGTTCAAGATGCGAGCCGGAATGCTACCGAAGTAGTGGTCTTCCATCTGCTGGTGCTTTGCCGGGGCTGCACCGAACAAAGTACGGCCCGCCTGATAAAGGTCCGGGCGCTGGAGATAAAAACGTTTGTCAACAAGGAAGTATTCCTGTTCGGCACCGAGCGTGACGGTAACCTTCTGCGGAGCGACGCCGAAGAGGCCCATCAAACGGTCGGCGGATTTCTGCAAAGCCTGGATGGAGCGGAGAAGCGGAGTCTTTTTGTCCAGCGCTTCGCCGGTATAGCTACAGAATGCTGTCGGGATGCAGAGCGTGGCGCCGTTGCCGTGGCGCTTGATGAAAGCAGGGGAGGTCGGGTCCCAGGCGGTATAACCGCGGGCTTCAAACGTAGAGCGGAGGCCGCCGCTCGGGAAAGAAGAAGCATCCGGTTCGCCGACGATCAAGTTCTTGCCGCTGAAGGCCATGATGGCCTTGCCATTTTCGGGTTCGAGGAAGGAGTCGTGCTTTTCTGCGGTGGAGCCGGTGAGCGGCTGGAACCAGTGCGTAAAGTGGGTTGCGCCGCGGTCGATGGCCCATTTCTTCATGGCGTGGGCGACTTCGTTTGCGATAGAAGAATCGAGCGGTGCGCCACCTTCGATGGTTGCGAACAGCTTTTTGCAAATGTCCTTGGGGAGGTAGGCTCGCATGGCTTCTGCGTTGAAGACGTCTTCGCCGTAGAAGTCAAGGCTTGCGGGTGCTGCGGGCAAGGTTCCGCCGGCGTTTTCTGCGGCGATAGCCTTGATTGCTTTCATTCTGTATTCGTTGCTCATGGCAAACTCCTTATGTTTTTGATTTTTCGGTCTGCCTAATGCAAAAAACGTGCCAAAAGCTTATTTTTCGAAAAAATGCTAAAAATAAGTTCTTTTGCGATTTTTACAAAAATCAATATTTTTCATTTTTTGAAATTATCGCTTGTAAATTACGGAATATGTAAAAGAGAGTGCTTCTACCAACAAAATTCCACCTATTAAGCTCCAGCATCTAATTTCGACTTGTTGTCTGAGGTTTTTGACAGTTTGTCTGTTTTTGCTTGAAATGGATGTTGTTGGATTTTATATTCAAGCCATCATGAAATTGAATGTGTTGTTCTTGGCTGTTGCTTTGGTATTATCTGGATGTAGCCTTTCTATAATCCATCCACCTTCTGCAGCCGCTTTTATGGAAAAAGGGGATGGTGATTTGCAGAAAAATGTGGCAATGGCTTTTACTTCGGAACATACTGAAAAGTATCCGCGTTACATTCCCTATAAAAGTGTAAAAAGTAAAATAGCTCCAAAGGATTACTCTTATAATGATGATGAAATTCCTTATCATATAACATTTGATGTTCAAAAACAATTGGGAAATTTTAAAATTGGTGGAGGATTTGACTGGATTACACCGTATGTACAAGCAGGCTTTATTTCGGACTACTTTGGTGTAATGGGGTGGAGCAATATATGTTTTTGGCAACTTGAAAAATATGAACATGTCGAATTCCAATGGGGTGGCGGTATTACAATTATTGAACAATTGCCTTTGTCTTCAGGCAAAGTCCGCTTTGGCTTGACGCAACATATTTCCCGAAATGGTCGAGAAGCTTTTTTAGCAGAAGATGGTGCGATGTTTAATAGTTCTTCTGCCCCCGTCTTTTACGATGAAATCGGCGGCGGTGCATATATTGCGTGGCATGCAGGAAATCGTCTCGGTCTTGGTGTCGAATTTCGTTATGGTCGTGATTTGACCTATAAAATTAAGGATTGGGATGAGGATTACGCTCACCCCATCGACCGTCTCACTTTGACTTTCAATCTCCAGTGGTGGTAAAATATCTCGATTACTATAAATTGGAATATATGTGTTTGTCTTTCTTAACTATTTTTGTAAAAAGCAAATAAATTATAATCGTATGTTCCATTAGGAGAGATATGAAATGAGGAAAGTAGCGGTTCTTTTGCTATTTGTTTGTTCTGTTGCCTTTGCGCAGAACGAATATGGCGCTTCTGCGTCTGCGAATGCGAGTACGGAATCGGTCGTGGCGACAGAATCTACTCCGGAGCCGGCTAAAGAAAGCAAGGATGCTTGGCATCAAGAATGGGAGAAACGTCGCCACAGTGTCAGTTTCATTGTCGGCTGGTGGCCTTTGACGGCCTGGTTTAACATTTTTATTCATGCGGCTAGTGATGAGAAGAGAGATCCCGACATGACTGCATATTCCTTTGCCTACGGTTATGAGGTTTACCGTTTGCTGGAATTCGGTCTCATGGTGGATTATACGACCGTTGCTGATAAGTCTGTCATTTCAGTTGTTCCGAGAGCGAAACTCAATTTTATTAATAAGAAGTACTTCCGCATGTATGTTTATTTGGGTGCCGGAGCGGTGTTCTGGGACGGGGGAGCCTTCTTGATGATAAACGTCTCCTATCTGGGCTTTGAATTTGGCAATCCGATATCCTTTTTCGTGGAATGCGGCGGGGGCCAGGTGGGTATGCTAGCTGCCGGTCTCAAGTTCTCTTTCTAGAAGCGTTGATACTTGTATAGGTATAATTGAGTTTTACAATTTTTGTCGTTCTAGAAATTCTTTTTCATAAAATGTAAATATAAAAGTCGGTTTTTCGATGGAAAAATCGGCTTTTTACATTTTTTGATGCGTTTTTCAATTAAAGTTGCGCTGTTTTGCATTTTATAAAATAGTTGGCACAGTTTTTGCAAAGAGGGGCGAAAAAAGCAAAAAATGTAATATAAGGAATTTTATGAACGCTCAAGCACTTTACGATCCAGCCAATGAACATGACGCCTGTGGTGTCGGCTTGGTCGCTAATATAAATAATGTTGCCTCGCACCAGATTGTGTTGCAGGGTATTACGGTTTTGAAAAGGCTTATGCATCGCGGTGCGGCTGGTGGCGACCCGGAGACGGGTGACGGCGCCGGCCTTTTGCTTTCTATGCCGCACAAGTTTTTCCGCAAGGTTTACGAGGACTTGCCGGCCCGTTATGGTGTGGCCATGGTTTTCGTGAACAAGTCCGTTGCCTGCGATGTGGCGGATGCGAAGATCAAGGAAATTGCCGCTTCGGAAGGCGTGAACCTTCTGCATGTGCGTGAAGTTCCGGTGAACGCCTCGGCGATTGGCCATACGGCGCGTGAAACCTTGCCGCATATCAGGCAGTTTTTCTTTGACGGTTCTGCTTTTGAAAACGATAATGCGTTCGAAATCAAGCTCTTTGTCATCCGTCGCTTGATTGAAAAGGCGATTGGCGATATCTATGTTTGCAGCTGCTCGCAGCGGACGGTCGTGTATAAGGGACTTCTGTTGGCAAGCCAGATCGAGGCTTTCTATGCCGACTTGAACAATCCTGATTTTGAATCCCCGATTGCGCTTGTGCATCAGCGCTATTCGACCAATACGTTCCCGACTTGGCAACTGGCGCACCCGTTCCGTTACTTGGCGCACAATGGCGAAATCAATACGCTGCGCGGTAACTTGAATAGCCTCAAGTCTCGCGAACCGCACTTGAAGAGCGATATTATCGGTGATGACCTGAAGAAACTTTTGCCGCTGATTCCGGCGGGGCAGAGCGATTCTGCTTGCTTGGACAACATGTTTGAGCTTCTCGTCGCTGCGGGCCGTAGCCTTCCGCATGCGATGATGATGCTCATGCCGCAGGCTTGGGGCAAGAAGCATTACTTGGGCCGCGATGTGCGCGGGTTCTTTGAATATGAATCCATGCTGATGGAACCGTGGGATGGCCCTGCTGCGGTGGCGTTTACCGACGGTATCAATGCGGGTGCGATTCTTGACCGTAACGGGCTCCGTCCGGCACGATACACTTTGTGTAAAGACGGTCTTTTCGTGATGGCTTCCGAGACGGGCGTGCTCGACATCAACGATGCCGAAGTGGAAGAGAAGGGGCGCTTAAAGCCCGGTGAAATTATTTACTTGGATATCGAAAACCACCGTATATTGAAGAACGCCGAGATGAAGGCGCTGGTGGCAAGAGCCAAGCCTTACCGCCGCTGGGTGGCCGAAAACAAGATGAGCGTGCGTGGCCTCTTTAGCGAAATTAATCCTGCCGACGTTCCTGAAGATTTGCTTGTACAGCAGAAGCGCTTTGGCTATTCTGCCGAAGACTTGAGCATCATCTTGCAGCCGATGGCACGTACGGGTGCCGAACCGATTGGCTCCATGGGTAACGATGCCGCCTTGGCCGTACTTTCGGACAAGCCGCAGCCGCTGTTCAACTACTTCAAGCAGCTGTTCGCCCAGGTGACGAACCCGCCTATTGACCCGATCCGCGAAGAGCTCGTGATGAGCCTTACGACTTACATCGGCAACCATGGCAACATTCTCGAGGAGACTCCGGAACAGGCGCACCTCATCAAGATTCCGCGCCCGATTGTGACCGAAGACGAAATCCGCCATTTCGAAAATATCGGCGACAAGAGCTTCAAGGCAAAAGATTTGAAGATGCAGTTCCCGATGGGCGGCGACGGTTCCGTGCTGGAAGAAGCTCTGCAGAAACTGGCTGGCGACGCGGTGCGTGCCGTGCAGGATGGTTTCAATATCATCGTGTTGACGGACAAGAATGTCGACTGGGGCTATGTGCCGATGCCGTCCCTCCTTGCAACGGCTGCGGTGAACCGCGCTCTTGTCGAGGCGGGCGTTCGTCCAGAAATCGGATTGATTGTGCAGTCCGGCGAAGTGCGCGAAGTGATGCACTTTGCTTTGTTGCTCGGTTACGGCGCGACGGTCATCAACCCGTATCTTGCGTTCCAGAGCCTTACGGCGATGTGCCACTCGGGCGAACTTGGCGTCGATCCGGTGACGGCTGCCGCAAACTATGTGAAGGCTGTTGACAAGGGTCTCCTGAAAATCATGTCGAAGATGGGTATCTCGACGCTTCGCAGCTATCGCAGTGCACAGATTTTCGAGGCTGTGGGCTTGAATCACGAACTCATCGAAAAGTTCTTGCCTGGGACGGCAAGCCGTGTGGAAGGTATCGGTCTCGAAGAAATCGCGAAGGAAGTGGACCAACGCAATGCGGTGTCGCTGCGCGATGCAAGCCCGATTCTCAAGGAAGGTGGCCAGTACAAGTTCCGCAAGGAAGGCGAAAAGCACATGTGGACTCCGCAGTCCTTGGCTGCATTCCGCCAGGCGGTGCAGGGGAGCGATTACAACAAGTTCAAGGAATACACCAAGCTTATCGACGACCAGTCGGAACGCTTGTGCACGCTGCGCGGGCTCTTCAAGTTCAAGGATACGACTCCGATCGATATTTCCGAAGTCGAAAGCCGTGAGTCCATTTTGCACCACTTCGTGGCGGGTGCGATGAGCCTTGGCTCTTTGAGCCCGGAAGCACACGAAGCGATTGCTATTGCCATGAACCGTAACGGCGCCATGAGCAACTGCGGTGAAGGTGGTGAAGACCCCGACCGCGATACTCCGGCCGCGAACGGCGATATCCGCAGTTCTGCGATTAGGCAGGTGGCCTCGGGCCGTTTTGGCGTGACGATTGACTACTTGCGCCATGCAAAGGATTTGCAGATTAAGATGGCTCAGGGTGCAAAGCCCGGTGAAGGTGGCCAGCTGCCGGCTCACAAGGTGAACGAATTTGTGGCACGTATCCGCCATTCGACTCCGTATGTCTCGTTGATTTCTCCGCCGCCGCACCATGATATTTACTCGATTGAAGACTTGGCGCAGTTGATTTACGACTTGCGTAATGCGAACCCGAAGGCCCGTGTTTCCGTGAAGCTCGTGTCCGAAGTGGGCGTGGGTACGGTTGCCGCCGGTGTCGCGAAGGCTCATGCCGACGTGGTGCTGATTTCGGGCCACGATGGCGGTACGGGTGCATCTCCGCTCACCTCCATCAAGCATGCCGGCCTCCCGTGGGAACTCGGTATTGCCGAAGCGGAACAGACGCTCGTGCTCAACGATTTGCGCGGTCGCATCAAGCTCCAGGTCGATGGCCAGCTCAAGACGGGCCGTGACGTGGTGATTGCGGCTCTCCTCGGTGCCGAAGAATTTGGATTTGCGACGAACTTGCTCGTCAGCCTCGGCTGCATTATGGACCGCAAGTGCCATACGAACCAGTGCCCGATGGGCATTGCGACGCAGGATGCCGAACTCCGCAAGCATTTCAAGGGCAAGCCCGAATATGTGGAGAACTTCCTCTACTATATCGCTGACGAAGTCCGTGAAATTCTCGCTCAGCTCGGTCTCAAGAGCCTCGACGAAGCCTGTGGCCGTAGCGATTTGCTTGATATGGACCGCGCCGTGGAATTCTACAAGGCAAAGCGCCTCGACTTCAGCAAGATTCTTTCTCCGGTGGATGCGCATGACGGCCGCGAACACATCAAGAAGTTCGATAAAACCTATGTCAAGGAAGCGCTTGAAAACTTCGACCGCAGGGAACTCCTCCCGTTCGTGCAGGATTCGCTCATGAAGGGCTCTGCCGTGGAACTCTGCGCGATGATCCACAACGTCGACCGCACCGTGGGTACGGAACTTTCCGGTGAAGTCGATGAACGCTTTGGCGTGAAGGGCCTGCCCGAAGATACCATCAAGATTCACTTGCAAGGTGTGGCTGGCCAGAGCTTGGGTGCCTTCCTTGCGCCGGGTATTACGCTCGATTTGGAAGGCGAAGCGAACGACTTCATGGGCAAGGGCCTTTCTGGTGGAAAGATTGTGGTGCGTCCGCCGCACAATGCGACCTTCAAGGCCGAAGACAACGTGATTGCGGGTAACGTCATCGGTTACGGTGGCACGTCCGGAAAGATTTTCATCAACGGTCTTGCAGGTGAACGTTTTGGTATCCGTAATTCTGGTATGCTCCTGGTTAGCGAAGGCGTGGGCGACCACGGTTGCGAATACATGACGGGTGGCCGCGTGGTCGTGCTTGGTCGTGTGGGCGTAAACTTCGCTGCCGGTATGACGGGCGGTTTTGCTTACGTCTATGACGAAACGGGGCACTTTGACTTGAGCTGCAACGTGGATTCTGTGGACCTTGAAAGTGTGCTCCCGGATACCGAAAGTGAAAAGGAATTGCTCGGAATTATCCGTGAACACGTCGAGGCTACCGGAAGTGAAAAGGGCAAGCGCATTCTGGACGACTGGATTAGCGAACGCCCGAAATTCGTGAAGATATTCCCGATTGATTACAGAAACGCATTGGCAAAGAAGGGATGAGGTCTATATGGAACAAATAAATCGCATAAATGACATCTACCGCCCGGTTGGGGAGCGCGTAAAGGACGTTAACGAAGTCGAACGCCAGTTCTTCCCGACAGAAATCATGGCCCAGGCATCGCGCTGCTCCGATTGCGGAATTCCGTTCTGCCACGGAGCGGGTTGTCCGCTGGGAAACCTTGTTCCTGAATTCAACGCAGCTGTTGCTGCAGGCGATATTCGCAAGGGTTACGAAATCATCAGCAAGACGGCGTTCTTCCCTGAGTTCACGGGGCGCGTCTGTCCGGCGCTTTGCGAATCGTGCTGTACGCGCAATTTGAATGACGATGCCGTCATGGTGCGCCAAGTCGAAAAATTCATGATTGAAACCGCATTCGAAGAAGGGTGGGTGAGTTTGCCTGCTGCAGAACCGAACGGAAAGACGGCCGCAGTCATCGGTTCTGGCCCGTCAGGACTTTTCGCCGCCGAGGCCCTCCGCCGCAAAGGTTTCGCCGTCACCGTTTATGAGAAACGTGACAAGGTCGGCGGACTCCTGCGTTACGGAATCCCGAACTGGAAACTTGACAAGTCCGTCATCGACCGCCGTGTTGCGCTCCTTGAGGCCGCTGGTATCAAGTTTGTGTGCAATACCGAAATAGGGAAGGACATTTCGGCGGAATACATCCATCGTAATTTCGACTACATATTCCTTGCAATTGGAACTCCGAATGCCCGCGACTTGAATATTCCGGGCCGTGATGCCGAAGGAATTTTCCTTGCCCTCGATTTTCTGCATGGTGCAAGCAAGCCCGGCGAAACGAATCCTGAAAAGTTCAATGCGAAGAATCGTGATGTGCTGATTATCGGTGGTGGCGATACCGGTAACGACTGCGTCGGTAAATCGATTCGCGAAGGCTGCAAGAGCGTTTTGCAGGTGGAATTCATGCCGAAACCGCCCGAAACGCGTTCTCCCTCGACGCCGTGGCCCGACTGGCCATACGTGCTGCGCACGAGCTACGCGCACCATGAAGGTGGCGAGCGCCGCTGGAATGTGTCGTCGAAACGCTTTATCGTAGAAAATGGGCGCGTCGCCGGCGTCGAAGCTGTCCGAGTCGATTGGGAAATGTCTCCGCTTGGGCGCCCGCTGAAACCGGTCGAAGTCCCGGATACTACCGAAATTATCAAGGCTGATTTGGTCGTGCTCGCGATGGGCTTTACAGGCGTTCCCGCCGAAGGTCTCGTGAACGATCTCGGACTCAAGCTCACGCCGCGTACGGCGATTATCGCGGATCCGTCGCGCCACATTTACGCTGTTGGCGACTGTGCGAATGGCGCATCTCTCGTGGTTCGCGCCATGGCCGATGCGAAAGCGAAAGTGGCTTCCATTAAATAATCGTTTAAAGTATGAGCTTAAAAAATGAGGTTCTATGCTCGAAGAGTTGCATGAAGAATGTGGCGTAATTGGCATATTCAATGGCGACAATGTTGTACGTAATATTGCGATGGGCTTATACGCCTTGCAGCATCGTGGGCAAGAAAGTGCGGGCTTTGCAATTACCGATGGCGATAAGATACGCGTTCGTAAATCCATGGGTTTGGTTTCCACTCTTTTGAGGGAACACAACGTCGATGAATTGCAGGGTTTTGCCGGTATCGGGCATGTACGCTACAGCACCACGGGAGCGAGCACTCTAGCCAATGCTCAGCCGATTCTCGTGAGTTGCAAGTGGGGCCAAATCGCTGTCGCCCATAACGGAAACATCACCAACGCAAGTGAACTTCGCGCCGAAATGGAAGCCGATGGCCATATTTTCCAGACCACCTCGGATTCCGAAATTCTTTTACACGAAATTGCGCGCACCGAAGCCGATAACCTGGGTGACGCCATCAAGAAGGCTATTACGAAGTTTACGGGGAGTTTCTGCCTCGTGTTCATTAGTAAGGATTCGATGTATGTTGCACGTGATGGCTTTGGATTTCGGCCGCTATCGATTGCCCGTATGGGAAAATCCTGGTGCGTGGCGAGCGAAACGTGCGCTTTTGACCTACTCGGAGCGCATTACGTGCGCGATATCCAGCCGGGCGAATTCTTGACAATTACGAATAACGGACTCCATTCGGAACGCTTTACCAAGAAAGATCGCTTGGCCCATTGTATATTCGAGTACATCTATTTCAGCCGTCCGGATTCCAAAATTTTCGAACAGAGCTGCGACAAGGTTCGCCGCAAAATGGGAAAACAATTAGCCAAGGAATGCCCCGTCGATGCCGATATCGTCATTTCCGTTCCCGACAGTGCGACAACCGCGGCGCTAGGCTATGCCCAGGCGAGCGGCATTCGTTTTGAAATAGGACTGTTGCGCAACCACTACGTAGGCCGTACGTTTATCGACCCGACGCAAAACGTGCGAGAACAGAAGGTGAAACTCAAGTTCAATCCGATTGAGGGCGTGCTCAAGAACAAGCGCGTCTGCGTTGTCGAAGATTCGATTGTCCGCGGAACGACGCTGAAAATCTTGTCACGGATGCTTCGCGACGCTGGAGCGCTGGAAGTTCATATCCGAATTGCATCGCCACCGGTGGCGCACCCCTGCTTTTTCGGCATGGATTTCCCGAGCCAAGGCGAACTTGCCGCTAGTTCCATGACTCCCGAGGAAATTGCTAAAATGCTCGGCGTCGAGAGCCTGGGATACTTGAGCGTCGAGGGCATGAAGGAATGTACCGGTTGCGGCGAGAATTACTGCGCGGCATGTTTCGATAACAATTACCCCGATTACGTCGGAAGCAATACCAATAAGACTCGTTGTGGATAAAGTTTTCCACCAGAAGAGAAACTACGTAAATGTTCCCGACGTTTTCGGCCCGTTAAAATCTAACGGATGAAATTCGTGAACACCTTCTTTTCGGCGACAGGCTGCGGGACGCCCGCCTGCTTGCCGGCCTCGATGCTCTTGAGGAGCCATGCCATGTTGCGGCCGAGTTCGCGCATGATCTGCACGCCTTCTTCGTCCTTGAGCACGTCTTCGGGACTGGAGCCGTGGACCATGTTCCAGTAGCGCGATGCCACGAGGGGTTGCTGCGCGAATGCAGGGTACTTGTTCAGCGCGTCGAGGGTGGCGCTGGTGCCTGCGCGGCGTGCCGATGCGACCGTGGCGGCGGGCTTGAAAAGCAGTTCCGCTTCGGCGAGGCCGTAGAGCCTGTCGAGGAACATCAGCATTTCGCCGCTGGGGGAGGCGTAGTAGACCGGCGAACCGTAGACCACCGCGTCGGCGGACTTCAAGATTTCCTTGGCTTCGTGGACGACGGCGTCCGTTTCGCCCTTGAGCACGCGGCCCCCGACAAAGAAGATTTCGGTTTCGATGCCCGCGGCGTTGAGTTCGCCTGCGACAATGTTCAGTGCGGTGTAGGTGCAGCCCTTTTCGCGACGGCTGCCGTTAAACAAGATGACTTTCATGATAAACTCCGGTGATAGAAATTCTGAAAAAATTAAGCGGATGCAGTTTCGCGAGCTATTTCTGCCTGCAACTTGCGAACTTTTTCTTCGGAAAGCTTGGTTACACGGACAATTTTCTCAATGGAATCTCCTTCGGCAAGCATTGCCTTGGCGTCATCTTCTTTTGCTTCTAGGTAACTGCCCTGTTTTTCGTAAAGCATGTCTATCATTCCGTCAACCTCGTTTAGAAAAATTTATTTGGAACTCGGTTGAAGGTCACTTTGAGAAACGTGAAGAAGGGAGATTGCCTCTTCAGGAGTTAGTTTGCCGGCGCTTATCAGAACCTTGGCAATTTCGATTGTCTGATCCTGTTTTCCCTGCAGGTACGAGCCCTGTTTTTCGTAAAGCATGTCCGTCATTCCGTCAACCTCATTCAGAAGGGTTTCATCCGTGTACCCCTTAAAAGATACATCATTGGCGAAGTCCTTGTCAAGGAACCGTTTCAGTTTTTCTTCGGGGATATCCTTGTCTTCAAGAACATCGCGGAATATCCGCAGCATTTCGGCTCTATCGGATTGCTCTCGATTCTCGGGTAGAGTGCGGTCCTCAATGGCGAAGAACTTCTCCAGTTCGACAAGGTAGATGTCCAACTTGCCGTAGAACAGACGACGGTTCCGCACGAGTTGGGCGTGATGGAGATAGGTGTCGCGTTCCCTCGGGAATTGATTCTCGGTTAGGATGGAGAGCACGTAGATATGCGGAAGATCGTAATCTTGAGCCTTCTTGACCGTTCGCGAGATGACACGGGCGGTGTAGTAGATGAGTCTGTCAACGAAAAGTGTGTTGAAATTCTGCTGAACCTCGATCAGCACGGGCTCGCCTGCCTGTGTGGTGCCGTAGATGTCGAAGATGGCAGTCTTGTCGTTAAGCACCCCAGGATTCTCCGGGACTCCCAAGGTATATGTTTTTATGGTCTTGTCTCCCGAGAGCCCGAGCATAGCGTTCAGGAATTTTACAGTCCGTTCGGGCTTTGCCTCATTGGCCATGAGCATCTTGAAAATGCCGTCGCTGAACGGATAAACGTTCTTGTAAATTTTTCTGTAGTCTGCTAGGTGCTCGGGATGCTTGTGCACATCCTTCGCCATGGCGATGAATTCGCTTCTGTTCATATTTACCTCCGGCCGTCTACAAGCAAAAAAAGGCGGCTGTTTTTGCGTTCCCTACAAATATATATTCTTGTAATGTCAGAATATGACAAATGGGCTTTTTAGCAGATTTTTTTGTAAAAGATGCGAAAAAAAACTAGTTTAGATGCCTAGTTCTTCCCAAAGTTCCTGAGGAGTCGAATACGTTTTGGCATTCGGGGCGTGGGCGAGTCTTTCACCTTCTTTGATTGCGGCAAGAAGTTCCTTGGAGGGCTGTTCTGTCATTAAATTGCTCATGTCAATAAATATGCATCAAAAGCATTTCAAAATGCAAGTGCTTGCCGCTGCAAGGGGGGAGGTATCCTGATTTGTGCGACACTGTCGCACAAATTACAGAAAAATGGGCGTTCCCGCACATATATGTGTGGTCGGGCTATATTCTGGGGGAAAATGCTACTTCAGGTTTTCAATGAAAGAATTCAGAAGAGTTTCGCTGATATGCCTTTTGGACATCCGAAGAATTTCGGCGCAAGCTAAGGCTTCCTCTTTATTCAGCAAACCATTCTCGTTAGCGGCAATCAAGATGCCAATCGTGCCGGTAATACGCAGTTTCATCGTCGTGGCTACGTGCCTTGCACGAACTTCGTCAACAATCAAAAGATCACTCTTGTTTTCGTCGGAATAGACGATGGCTTCGCTTTCGCCAAGATCCAAGCCCGTTATACGCATCAGCATGCCGACGGCGTTGTTGTTGCTGACCGAAACCTTTTTGAAAAAATCGCAGGATTTCACCTGTTCGGCTTCATCCTGAAAATCCTGGTTTGAAGTCAATTCTTCGTAAACGGCCTCAGGAAGCAGGACCTCGCCAAACAGTTTTCCAAGAATGTCAAGACGATTGATTTTAAGGAAAGAGATTATCGGAGTTGATCAGATACGACAATCATTCTTACCTCTTGGCAAGGAGCTCCATGACGTTGGCGGCATCCTGTTTGGCTTCATCCCAGTTCTGGTCGATATAGGGAATGCCCTCGCTTCCGTAAAGTTCGATGAGTTCCCATTTGGAAATGCCCAAAATTTCCGCGGCACGCCCATGGGAAATAGTCTCGTTCTTGATAAACGGATACAACAGCAACGCATTGCGGCGGAGTTCGTCGCTCTTGTTATCGCACACAATAAGGTCTGCAATATCTTCTGGAATGTCCATTGTTACTGTCGGCATAGGATACCTCCTATTCCCAATATACATTTTGGAGACGAAATCGCAAGTTTTAGACTCGCTCTGCCCTGAAATGAGCCTTTTTGAATGGAGTCAAAGGGGTTTTTATGGGCGTTTTTCACTCGTATTAATCTGAATCCGAAGGTGACGCAATTCATAACGCAGTAATATTCTTATCATATTGTTTCTTCAACGGACTTTTTGATACTATTTTTACGTTAGACTTTATCTGGATTTGGGGTATATGGAAATCTCGAAAAAATTATCTGAAAAGTTTGAATGTGATATTCAAAATATCGCTAAGTCATTTATTGAATATTTTGACAAACGATTAAATAAAAAGATAAATGATTATGTTTTGAATTGGATTGAATATGTCATTCGTTTGATACCGCCTAAAAAACGAGAAGTTCATTTCAGTAAGGGCTTTTGGGAACGGGCTCCCAAAGAATGCTGGAAACAGATTCGCTTCTTAGCAGATAGATTTAGATCTGGAGAAGATGTAAATCCATATCTATCAAAGACTGTGCAAAATGCTTTGCAAGGAAAAAGAACTGATATGCTGTGGACGGATTGGGAAATATCACACTTTCATCTTTCTGAAAACATTCCCAATGGGTCGTATTTTTCAGGAAGGTCTGATTATCTGTTGTTTGCAATTGTTGGCGACTATTTTGTTTGTTTTCTTGATGCAAGACCCCATCCAAAGGGAGCTGAATTTGCTGATCCTGAATTGTATAAATATATATGCGAATCTTGGCCGGAGCTAGTAAATAATCTCGAAGGAATCTCTCCCGATAAGGATTGGTCCAAAGAAGAAATTCATAAATTTCGGCAAAGGGGTTTGAATGTATGTTATTCGTATAATGGTCAAGTCAAGGCGTTAGGCGGTCTAACAACAGTGAGCGGGAAATCTGTTCGGAGTGTTTTTTTAAAAGACAGGATGACTTTTGAACTAGGTGAGTTGTCGAAAAGACTTGCCGATTATGTCGAAAAGGAATTTATAAACTTTAGTGAAAGTGATTATTTATTAAAACTAGAAACAGATGGTGTACGCCTTGTCTGCTCATCAAGCAATGAAAGCGCAGTTCTTGATGAACGAAATTATCCAACGGTCAATTACATTTTTAATCAAAGATGGCTAGTAGAAAAAGTGGTGGAATGCGACAGAGTTGCTCAAATGGACGCTTGATTGTGGTTCTTTTAAATTTTGAAGCGATTCTTTAACTTTTTATGCTTCTTAGCAAGATGAAAAATTTCAAAAATGTTATTTTTATTGCAAAACAGCAAATCTCGTTCATAACACAAAAGGAATGTCTATGAAATATTTTGGAATAGCTTTGTTTCTTATTAGTTCCTTGTCTTTTGCGGAGACTCTTGTAGAACTTGAGAAAAAATGTTTTGATGCGGGAAATGCCAGTTTCGCTGTAAAAACAACGGAAGAAGTTGTTGTTTATGGAAATGAAAACGAGCCAAAGGTTTCTTTTGTCAAATACAATGTAAAAAATAATCCTACCATAGAAAATGGATACCCTGACCAATCTTTCTTTATGGTAAATCTTCCAAAATCTATTTTAAATAAACTTGGTATTACATCATGGAATGAATATTTGTGTGGAACTTTTCTTAATTACGCCTACCCCAATGTAAACGAATTAACATATTTCAGTACAAAAGAAGGTAATACTTCGGTAACATTTAAAGAAAAATTTTATGGGTTTTATCAAAAATTAAACAAATACAAATATGATGGTGTTTTAACTCCAGAAATTATAGACTCCCTTAACATATCAATTCCAGGAAATGTCTTTTATACTAATTATCCTTTAAGTAGGATTTATCCAAATGATTTTGTTAGCAATTATGACAGACAATTATTTTTAAACAATCAATTGCTAATAAAAACGATAGACCCACTATTTGACATTTTTCTAAAAAAGGATTCTGAATCAAGAGATTCTTTGGTGAATGAATTGAAACAATCAAATGGAATTTTATTGAAAACAGTTGATTCGATAAGCAGTATTTTAAATGATTTTGAAGACAGAGTTGGAATAAATGAAAATACAGGTATATATTTAAAAGTATATTCATTTCTCAAAACATTGAATGATAAACTTGAGCAAACTAAACCCTATATGACAGTCGCTTCATCCGCATACGCGAATGAGATAATTCAATTTTTTCAAGATTTTGATAAGCAATCAAAACGATATCAAAAAAATTTGAAAAAAAGTAAAAATAAAACTACCGAAAAAAAACTAGCAGTTTTCTCTACACAAACTTTAATAAACGCAATAGATCTTGTTGAAAAATGTACGAAGGGTCTTAGTTTTACAACTAATAAAACAGAACTGCAAATTGTTGATGTATTAAGCGATTACAGCACGAAATTAACAGAATATCTTGAAAAAATCAAATCCGGAAACATGGGGACTGCAAATATTGTCAAACCTGCGTTAGCAAAATATATTGTTGAAATCAATTATTTTCTTGATTTAGTTCCTTGCAAATATATGAATAGAAATATAGAAGCTAAAGATGTTGATGCAGATGTTATATCTCTAGATGATGGAACTGACCTCATGTTATTTGGCGAACAGGATACCAGAATTTTAATACGAACGACTTCATCAAACATTTCTTCACTATATTTCGATAAGAATATGCGATTTGTTGGAGGAACCGTTGGGAGTGATATCCTTTTTTATAAAGATTTTTTACCATCGATTCAAATTATTTATATAGGAAATCCTCTCAGCAACAATACGTTCAAAGGCAAAGTAAATTTATATAACGAATCAAAATATTTTGAAAATAGCGATTTGTCTTCCGAAAAAGGCGTCGCTTATAGAGACAAATTAGAATGCATTTATATTGCAGTCAAAGGAAATATGAAAGAATTCAAAGAACTCGTTGGGGCTAAAGTCTTTAAACGGGGTAATTTACGGTATAGTATACAAAACGATGAATTTCAATCGCTTTCTTGCAAAGATGGTGTGATTAAAAAAACATCTGAAAAAAGGTAATCATTGCCAAATGAAGGGGAAAAATTCGTTTTTAGGTTTTAAAGTAAACTTCATGATTTAACGGCTTTAACGACGCCTTATGCATTTTTTGCAATGAGTTGCTCCCCGCTTAATAGCCTCATTTCTTGATATCTGAATGCAGTTTTTTGTGCATCTTATAGCGGATGTGCAACCTAACTCATGATATTTCAGTGTTTTGGTATTAAATACAACTAAGTCAGAATGCTTATCTTTTGACGGCTGCAAGTTTGTTTGATGAGCATATACATTCACTGAACCTAAAAAGAGGCTTGTGACCAAAGCAATGCATTTAAGGAATTTTGTTAAGAAAGTCATCGTTCATTTTGGAAAGAATTTACTCGTTTTTATTATAGAAAAAACAAGAAAAATTAGCAAGCCAGGGTGTTGCGGGTGCAGCGTCTGAGCACCCGCTAGAAAGGGTAGCGGAAGACCCGGCTGGGGTGGGGTAAAAAAAGGAGAAGCCCGCTCGGAGGCGGGCTTGACACTTTGGGCGGAGCCGGGGCTGAAGCGAGGGGAAGGCTTTCCCCTCTTCCAACCACTTTACTTCTTCACGTGTCTGTGGTACTCTTGCAAACTGCAGACTTCGAATCTTCCGAAGTCGTGCTTGTCCATGAGGCCTTCGACGGTGGAGGTGAGGGCGGCGATGGTCGTGGTGATAGGAATGCCCGAGACCACGGCCTTGGAGCGCATCTGGATTTCGTCGACCATGGCTTCGGCGCCGGTTTCGGTGGTGTTCACGATCCACTGCACTTCCTTATCGTGGATAAGGTCGAGCAGGTTCGGGCGGCCACGGGAGATGCGGAACACGGCGCGGGTCTTGATGCCTTCGTTGTAGAGCATGGTGGAGGTGCCGCGGGTCGCGTACAGTTCGTAACCGAGGTTCACGAGCTGGCGGATAAGCGGTACGGCCTTCTGCTTGTCTTCGTCCTTGAGCGACACGAAGATGTTGCCCTGGCTCGGGACCTTGTTGCCCGATGCCAGCTGGCTCTTGAGGTAGGCAAGGCCGCGGTCGCGATCGAGGCTCATGACTTCGCCGGTGGACTTCATTTCCGGAGAAAGCGTGATATCGACACCCGGGAACTTGACGAACGGGAACACGGCTTCCTTGACGCTCACGTAAGGCACGTGGACTTCTTCGGTGAAGCCGATCTGTTCGAGGGTTTCGCCGAGCATGCAGCGGCTCGCGTAGCTGGCGAGCGGCACGCCGATGGACTTGGAGACGAACGGCACCGTACGGGAGGCGCGCGGGTTCACTTCGATCATGTAGAGTTCGCCATCCTTGACGGCGAGCTGCATGTTCATGAGGCCGCAAACGTGGAGTTCCTTCGCGAATTCCTTGGCGTAGGCGCGGACCTTGTCCTGGATTTGACGCCTTTGGCGTCCGCGGCTGCACTCGGTCATAGAAAAATGCAAGCATTTTTCTGCGACACTCGTTTTGCACGCTTTTCCTTGGAGAGGGGCATCGGCGGGATGACGCACATGATGCTTCTTCTTTTGGGCGTTCCCGCACATATATGTGCGGTCGGGCTATATTCTGGGGGCAATCGGCTGCGCTTACGCTTGCCGCTCACCTCCCAGAACCAAGCCTCGCTACGCGAGTCTTGTCCCTTATATGATCGTTCCGCTACCGCTTCACTTTCGCCAACACGACTCGTCAATACGAGTCGCTTTTGGCTCACAGGGTCACTATCCCTAACGCGAATGCTGGAAAATAATTGAGATTGCCCGTTACTTGAGAATCGTCATTGCCCATTGAGGGATGTTGTCTGTGTAGCTCTTTACCAGTTTTCCGTCCGACATCCTGAATAGAAGCGAAGCGTCCTGATCTTCAACTGAATTATCATAAACATAGAGACGATCCACCGAAGGGATTATTTTCTTGCAGTTGAAAATGGATTTCTGGTATCTGGAAACAATCTTAGAAATGGGAACATCATGACCGCCCTGTATCACACGCTTTGCAATTCTTGCGGCATTGATGGACGGGTGAGATGTTGCAACGAAAAACAAGCGAATGAAATATCCCTGCTGTTTCGCGCGGCGGACAAAGTCAACTTTTTCATCTGAAGAAAAAACAGACTCAAAAATAAGACTCTGGTGGTTCTTCAAAGATTCTTCACGCCAAGACTTGCAATAGCGGGCAGCCTCAAGGACAGCTTCGGGAGAATTCCAGTCTCCAAAGCGTTCCTGGGCAACATTATCTGGATTGATATAGACGGCATTTTCCAGCCATTCGTGCCTAAGAATCTTCGACGTAATGGTTGTTTTTCCCGAGCCATTAGGACCGGCAACAACAATAAGTACTGGGCGATGTTCTTCTGTCATAACAGCCCTGTTAACGGATGGTCGCGGCAGCCTTTTCGATTTCATCGAAAAAACGTTTGGTGGCCTCGGCATTTGCCTTGCGTGCATCTTCGGCAGCTTCCCTCATAATTTGGGCGAGCATTTCATCGGTCGGCTCTTCCATGTCCGTTAATCTGTAAGAATCAATGCTTTTTGTCGTTGTCATGAGGCGCTCCTTGATGCCTTATTAGCCTCAATATACATTTTTTGGGGTGAAATCGCAAGTTTTGGACCCGTTCGGCCTTGAAAGGGGCTATTTGGAAGGCTTTAAGAAGATTTTTATGGACCTACTGCGGCTGTCAGAAGTTATATTTCTATTGACATATTGAATTAGAGTAGTACTCTTATTCCCGCTACGAAAAGTCTGGTAAATTTTTCAGGGGCGAAAGCCCCGCAACTTGGGAAGAAGACGAACACTCACACCGATCGGGTGTGGGTCGTTGGGTGTGTACCCACGATTGGGTTTGGCCTTTTGCTGAACCAATCGTTGTGCTTAAAGTTGCGGGTTTACCAGAGCCTTCGTAGTATAAGCCGAGCGATACCATACCTTTTTTTGTTTTCAAAAAATGTATGAATCGCTATTACGAATGAATTTTCTTCGTTCGTCATTCTGAGCACGATGCGTGAAGAATCCGAAGTGGTGTTGATGTTGGATTTGGCTTATTGAATAAGGGAACTTCTCGTAGACTGTCTTTGGCAGAAGGAAGAAAACGATGAAAAAAATAATTGTTATTTCTCTGGCTGTTGGGATTTTCCTCTTATCCAGTTGCGCCAATCATAGAGCCGTACAGGAATGTATGGATAGACATCCTGGCTGCCGTTGGAATTGTGAGCTACAGTATGGATGGAAATTACCTGGATCAAGGAGTGATGAAGAAGTTCGACGTAACGCTGCTGTAGAACGCTGCTATTGGTGAAAAGGAGTAGTAATATGAAAAAAATGATTGTGAAATTAGCGGTGGTCTTTTTTATGGTTGCTTGTAGCGATGAAACGACAATACAAGGCTACACAGATGTAGATGTGCAAAATATGTTTGCCATCTTTAAAGACTCTGTCGTGCAGGGAATTGAAGATTCTATTATGAAGGCTTCAAAAGATACCGTTTATAAAATTTCTAAGGATACGGTTTATAAGATTTCCAAAGACACAATTGTAAAAAATATAAAGGATACGTTGGTCATTACAATGAGAGATACCATTTATTCTGTATTAAAAAAAGATTCGACGGTGTATGTGAATAAGGTTGATACAGTTTATACTACAGTAAATGATTCGGTATTATTTGAAGTTATTGATTCTGTATTCCATAGCGTAGATTATTTGCAAAATGAAATCCCTCGGGATTCATTCATTACTTTATATGATACAGTAAAGACGGAAACAGGAAGTGTTATCACTTCTAAAACTTGGCATGGAAAGGTTTATAAGGGACTTTTTTATGATACTGTTGCATACCAGGGATATGTTGATGGTAATCATGGTTTCCCTCAAGTGTATATTAAATCACCAAATGAATATTTTTGTTGGCATCAATGTGGAGATAAAGTTTCCCCAGATTACTCTTCATTGGCAAATAAGGGATGCTGGAAAACTTCTGCTGCGATTCGACAAAAATTTGATGGTTGGCGTCTTTTTAATTTAAGTGATGTTATTTCATTAGGAGCTTATATTGAAAATGTAATAGGTCAAGAATCTATATACATTACTCATACAACAGATGTTTGGTATCAACCTAATGCCTATTTTTATTATTACCGCATAAAGTCTGATGGAGAAATCGTAATAACAAATGAAGATGTAAAATATTTATGTGTTTATGATTTGAATAATAAATAATTTATGAACATTGATTTCAAAAGAGGCTGGCTAAGTCGTTCTGCCAAAGAAACCGATAAAATAATGCTTTACCGGTTCTTTTCGTATAATTCAAATTCGTTGGGGCCCTTAATTTGTGGTGGTTTATATTTTTCTTCTCCAAAAGATTTTAATGATCCTTTTGATTGTGATTTTAGGATGATGCCAACAGCTATAGAAAAGCAACTTGGCATTAGCTGGGATGACGCTGTAGAAGAATCAAAAGCTGATGTGAGAAAAATTGGAATAGCATGTTTTACTCCTCATTGGAATAATTCACTGATGTGGGCTCATTATGCGGATAAATTTAGAGGTTTTTGCTTAGGATTCGAATTTGACAATCCTTTAAGTCGTAATAGTAATTTAGATGATATCTTTAAGACTTACAGAGGGCGTCCCTATCATACTCTAGAATATTGGCTTCATGAAATGATTTACGCAAACCATGACGAATATCCCACAATGGCATCTTTTAGTTTTGATGAAACAGAAGAGGAAATGCCAGAAGCAATTCTTCGCTACAAAGCTTTTGATTGGCAGTATGAGCACGAAGTTCGTCTTTCTTTTTTGGGAGGAGAAGGCGTTCATCCAATTCCAGGAAATCTCAAGGAAGTGTATTTTGGGTTGCGTATGGATGACGAAAAAAAGAGAGTTTTAATTTCAATTTTGGGAAAACACAATCCAATGTTTTATAATACCAATAAAAGTAAAACCCATATAAAGATTGATAGAACTTTGTTTGAAATTTAGAATGCAGAAAAGGGCCGCAATCGCGACCCTTTTTCAAAGGGAGATTCCCGCCTTCGCGGGAATGACACTCTCAAAGCGACGAAGTCGCGTGCTCACTCCTCAAAGGGAGCGAAGCGACCGACCTCATTCCTCATCACTTCTTCACATGCCTGTGATACTCTTGGAGGCTGCACACTTCGAATCTTCCGAAGTCGTGCTTGTCCATGAGGCCTTCCACGGTAGAGGTGAGGGCGGCGATGGTCGTCGTGATAGGAATGCCCGAGACGACGGCCTTGGAGCGCATCTGGATTTCGTCGACCATGGCTTCGGCGCCGGTTTCGGTGGTGTTCACGATCCACTGCACTTCCTTATCGTGGATAAGGTCGAGCAGGTTCGGGCGGCCACGGGAGATGCGGAACACGGCGCGGGTCTTGATGCCTTCGTTGTAGAGCATGGTGGAGGTGCCGCGGGTCGCGTACAGTTCGTAACCGAGGTTCACGAGCTGGCGGATAAGCGGTACGGCCTTCTGCTTGTCTTCGTCCTTGAGCGACACGAAGATGTTGCCCTGGCTCGGGACCTTGTTGCCCGATGCCAGCTGGCTCTTGAGGTAGGCAAGGCCGCGGTCGCGATCGACGCTCATGACTTCGCCGGTAGACTTCATTTCCGGAGAAAGCGTGATGTCCACGCCCGGGAACTTGACGAACGGGAAGACTGCTTCCTTCACGGACACGTAAGGCACATGGACTTCTTCGGTGAAGCCGATCTGTTCGAGGGTTTCGCCGAGCATGCAGCGGCTCGCGTAGCTGGCGAGCGGCACGCCGATGGACTTGGAGACGAACGGCACCGTACGGGAGGCGCGCGGGTTCACTTCGATCATGTAGAGTTCGCCATCCTTGACGGCGAGCTGCATGTTCATGAGGCCGCAAACGTGGAGTTCCTTCGCGAATTCCTTGGCGTAGGCGCGGACCTTGTCCTGGATTTCCTTGGAGAGCGTCATGGGCGGGATGACGCTTGCGGAGTCGCCGGAGTGGATGCCTGCGGGTTCCACGTGTTCCATGATGGCGCCCACCACGGTGTGCTTGCCGTCGCTGATGCAGTCCACGTCGAGTTCGGTGGCGTCTTCGAGGAAGCGGTCGATGAGAATCGGCTTGCCTTCGCCAATGGCGGCGGCTTCTTCCACGAACTTGCGGAGGTATTTTTCCTTGTAGACAATCACCATGCCGCGGCCGCCGAGAACGAAGCTCGGGCGCACCAGAACGGGGTAGCCGATTTTCTCGACGATGGCGAGGGCTTCTTCCACGTTGTGGGCGATGCCGCTTTCGGCCTGCTTGATGCCGACCTTGTCAACCAGCTGCTTGAAGAAGTCGCGGTCTTCGGCGAGGTCGATGTCTTCGGGGCTCGTGCCGACGACGTTTGCACCGGCCTTCTTGAGACGCATGGCGAGGTTCAGCGGAGTCTGGCCACCGAATTGCACGATGACGCCCGCGCACTTTTCGCGTTCGTAAATGCCCATCACGTCTTCGAGCGTGAGCGGTTCAAAGTAGAGCTTGTCCGAAGTGTCATAGTCGGTGGAAACCGTTTCGGGGTTGGAATTCACCATGATGACTTCGTAGCCTTCGCGACGCAGCGTAAAGGCGGCATGGCAGCAGCAGTAGTCGAATTCGATACCCTGACCGATTCTGTTCGGACCGCCACCGAGCACCATGATTCTCTTCTTGTGTCCGTGACCCGGAATTTCGCGGACAGGTTCGCCATTGAAAGGCGCCTGCGCTGAGCCTGTCGAAGCGTAGCAGCTGTAGTAATACGGCGTGATGGCTTCGAATTCACCAGCGCAGGTATCCACGGAGTAATAGCTCGGGACGAGGCCGATTTGCTTGCGCACTGCCATGACTTCTTCCGGAGTCTTGTGGAACAGGTAACCGATCTGGATGTCGCTGAAGCCGAATTCCTTGGCCTGGCGGAAGAGCGGTACATCCTTGGCGAGGTTTTCGAGCGAACCTGCGGCGAGGATTTCGTCTTCGTAGTTGGCGAGTTCTTCCAGGTGGCGCAAGAAGTAGCGGTCAATCTTGGTGACTTCGTAGAGCTTTTCGATGCTCCAGCCGCGACGGAAGGCTTCGTACACCACGAAGATGCGTTCTGCACTCGGGCGGGCGACTTCCTTGGCGAGCGTTTCGTCGTCGTATTCCTTGAACTTTTCGCACTTGGCGCAGGCACCGAATCCACCGAATCCCGTTTCCAGGGAGCGGAGTGCCTTCTGCATGGCCTGCTTGAAGTTCGTACCGATAGCCATCGCTTCGCCCACAGACTTCATCTGGGTGCCGAGCGTGGAATCTGCCTTCGGGAACTTTTCGAAGGTAAAGCGCGGGACCTTCACGACCACATAGTCGAGCGCCGGCTCAAAGCAGCTCGGGGTCGTTTGCGTAATGTCGTTGCGGAGTTCGTCGAGGGTGTAGCCCACGGCGAGGAGGGCGGCAATCTTTGCGATGGGGAAGCCCGTCGCTTTGGAGGCGAGTGCCGAAGAACGGCTCACACGCGGGTTCATTTCGATGATGATGCGGCGGCCGGTCTTGGGCTCGATAGCCCACTGAACGTTAGATCCACCGGTTTCCACGCCGATGGCTTCCATGACCTTCAGGGAGTCATCACGCATGGCCTGGTAGGCGCGGTCGTCAAGGCTCTGAATCGGGGCGACCGTGATGGAGTCGCCGGTATGCACGCCCATCGGGTCGAGGTTTTCGATGGAGCACACGATAACGGCATTGCCCTTCTTGTCGCGCATGACTTCCATCTCGAATTCTTTCCAGCCGAGGAGCGATTCTTCGATAAGCACTTCGTTGTTGAGCGAGGCGTCAAGACCGCGGTTCACGATGGTCTCGAATTCTTCTTCGTTGTGGGCGATACCGCCGCCGGTACCACCGAGGGTGAAGCCCGGACGGATGATGAGCGGCCAGCTTCCGATGGTGTGCGCGATAGCGGTCGCTTCGCTCATGGAGTGTGCGGAACCGGAGCGGGGAAGGTCAAGCCCAATTTTGAGCATGGCTTCCTTGAACAGGTGACGGTCTTCGGCGCGCTGGATAGATTCGGCCTTGGCGCCGATGAGCTCCACCTGATAGCGGTCGAGAATGCCGCGTTCGTTCAGTTCCATGGCGAGGTTCAAAGCCGTCTGGCCACCGAGAGTCGGGAGCAGTGCATCGGGGCGTTCGCGACGGATGATTTCGTGCAGAATATCGACGCTCAGCGGTTCGATGTAGGTGCGGTCGGCCATTTCGGGGTCGGTCATGATGGTGGCCGGGTTGGAGTTCACGAGCACCACTTCGTAGCCTTCGCGGCGCAGCACCTTACAGGCCTGCACGCCGGAGTAGTCGAATTCGCAGCCCTGGCCAATCACGATCGGGCCGGAGCCAATGAGCATAATCTTCTTGATGTCGGTACGCTTAGGCATTCTTGCCTCCCTTGAAATCTTCAATCATCTTCTTGAATTCTTCGAACAAGTACATGGAATCGTTCGGGCCCGGAGCAGATTCCGGATGGTATTGTACGCTGAACGCAGGCACGTTCTTGCAGCGGATGCCTTCGACCGTGTTGTCGTTCAGATTGATGTGCGTGACTTCGACATCGGCGGGGAGAGACTTTTCGTCAATGGCGTAGTTGTGGTTCTGTGACGTGATTTCCACAGCGCCCGTCAAGAGATTCTTGACCGGATGGTTGCAGCCGTGATGGCCGAACTTGAGCTTGGAAACTTTAGCACCGAGAGCAAGGCCAAGGAGCTGGTTACCCAGGCAGATACCCATGAGAGGAATCTGTCCGAGGAGCTGCTTTACCATGTTGTAAACCTGCGGGAGGCTGTTCGGGTCAGCAGGGCCGTTAGAGAGGAACACGCCATCCGGATTTTGTTCCATGATTTTTTCGTAGCTCGTGCCAATCGGCATGACGGTCACGCGCATGTCCTGAGCGGCGAGGTTTCTCAAGATGTTCGTCTTGATGCCGAAATCGAGGGCGACTACGTGGTACTTGCCTTCGTTGTTGAATTCGTAGCCGTTCGGGTCGCTCACCTTGCTGGCGTAGTCTTGACCGTCAAGGCCTTCCCAGGCTTTCGCCTTTGCAATAGCTTCGGCTTCGGTCATTTCCGTGTCTTCGACGTGGAGGTAAGCCTTCTGGG
>CAMKLO010000047.1 GCA_946413655.1 uncultured Fibrobacter sp.
AAGACGAAAATTACATGATAACCAGAACAGGCCAGCAGGACCTCGCCGACCGCATCGCAGAAGCCGTGAGCAAGTACAAAGACGCCGTCCACAGCTATAGGGAAACGTTGGGACGGAACTAGACGAGAGTGGTTCGGCTGGCTCACCAACCTGGACGAGAGACAAGAGGGGTGGCAACGCCGCCGAAGCCTCGGACGGCGTAGCCGTCAATCCAGTAAAGTCTTAAATAGCATAAAAAAATAACTGGATTCCTCGTTACACTCGGAATGACGAGATGTTTGCGAAATGACGTGAAGCTTTCAGAAAGACGAAAGGCTTTCGACAAACAAACTATTCAGCAGCCTTTGATTTTTTCTCAATAATTTCAAGGCATTCCGCCAAAATGGCATCGTATTTTTCTTTGTAGCGTTCCGTGATTACAGGCGTGCCGTCTTCGCAGGTTTTGGTCTTTGCAATGTAGCCATCAAACCAATAATTAGAAAGCAGACTCAACCGAGCATCTTCATCCACATCCCCTACAATATAGGGAGCGCGCCCCTTTAGAGTTTTATTATCGTAATCCAAAAGACTATCTAAATAATCTTGTTCCAAAGGATCCCTTTCTACATTTTCCATAAGCCATCCAGAAACAATCTCATACAATTTTTTCTGCACATCAGCAAGGACATCCGTAAATAAGGCAAAATCTCCCTGCGGGCAATTTTTTACAATAACATCTGGCGCGACGCCATGAGCCTCATCATATTCTTTTTGGCTCGTATAGAATTTTTTCCCATCTAATTTAACATCGCTATAAGAGCTGTCATTAGAACATTTCATGTTCACAAACATACGCATTGGGCAGCCCCCATAAGAGATGCCATAAAGCGGTTCTTCCCGAAACAAGTCCTTAACAGCACCGCAAGACTGGAGAGCACTTTCCCATCTTGAGATAATTTTTTCAGACAACGTTGTATCCGAACCCAAATACTTTTTATAATCTTCACAAGAAATATCTTTTGTACTACTGCAAGCCGTCGTTCCCATATAAGAATTAGCATAGCAAGTCACAGAAGGATCTCTAGCCAAGATATAACTCGCAGCACTAGAGGAACTTCCAGCAATTGAAGAACTAGAACTACCCAAAGAAGGCGTTTCACTAGATGAGCTCACCTCAGACACTGTAGACGAGGAACTAGGAGGTATCGGAACATCGGTGGAACTTGATTCAATTTCTGCCGCAGAACTCGATTCAGGCGCTACGGCAGAACTCGAAGATTCATCGCCAAAACCTTCCCCATTCGCATCAGCAGATGAATCTGGATTTGCAGCCTGAGCTATGGGGAACTGAGGATTTGAATCACTGCTGCAACTCGCCCAAAAAAGCGATGCAACAGTCAAATAACCTAGGCGGCAGAATTTGCGGATGTTCATAGAAATTCTCCTTTTTTCTTCAATATATAATTTATCACAAAATCCAGGTTTTAATGGCATCAAGCCTAAATAAAAGTGTTGACATTCCGTCAATAAAGCCCATCAACAGGCTACTCTTCGGAGCTAGGGACCTTGAGTTTGTTTTCGATGATTTCAAGGCATTCCGCGAGAATCGCATTGTATTTTTCCTGATAACGTTTTGTCGTTTCAGGCGTTCCGTCCGCACAGGTCTTTGTCTTTGCAATGTAGCCACCAAACCAGTTTTTTGATTTATAATTCAAGCCATTCGTATATTTAACGTCTCCATTTTCCGTAAGGTATGGGGCAAGGTTATACTTTAAAGTTTTATTTTCGCGATCTAAAAGGTTTTCTAAATATGCGGTTTGGGATTCCGTCAAGGATGAATCCTTCATCAATTCATTGACTATTTTTTCGTATAATACTTTTTGCACATCGGCAAGAATATCGACAAACAAAGCAAAGCCTTCTTGTGGACAAGATTCAACTAAATCTTCGGGAACAGTTCCATGAGCTTCATTGTACTCCTTCTCGCTCGTATAAGCTAGATCTCCATCTATTCTAAAATCTTCATAAGTACTGTCATTAGAACATTTCATCTCGTATTTCATACGAGTAGAAGCACAGGGACCTATTCCATATAATGGAGCGAACTGCTCAATAACAGCTCCACACGACGCTAGTTCGTCTTCCCAATATGTCAAAAGTTTTTCTGATACGGATTGTTTTTGCTCTAAGAAATTTTTTAAATCATTGCAATCGTAATCTTTAGCACAAATCGAAACTGTATGCCAGGTTCTGGTGCAAGTCACAGAAGAATCGCGAGCCAAAATATAAGTCGGTATTGTAGATGAACTAGAAACACTTGAAGAACTCAATACAGGAGTGTCAGAGGAACTCTGTGGCGGCACAATTGTCGAACTAGAAGATTCAAATGATTTCGCGGAGCTTGAGGGTTCAATCTGTGACGAGCTAGACACAGACTCCACCGACGCGCTGGATTCAGTTTCTGAAGATGCAGACGAGAGATTACCCACATCCGCCGATGAGTCTGGATTCGCCAAAGACTGCGCCGGAAATTGCGGATTAGAATCCGTACCGCAGCTAGCCCAAAAAAGCGATGCGACAGACAAGCAACTCAAACGCCAAAATTTCCGAATGTTCATACAAATTCCTCCTTTTTCATAATATATACAAATAACGTTTACACAGTTCAAAATGTGGACTTTTTTTAATAAAAAGTGTTGACAAAATGTAAACAACAAAGGCAAGACTCTGTGCAATTTTATCCAAACAAAAAAACCGACTGCTTTTTAGGCAATCGGCTTTAAAAGGTTTTAGGTTACAGGTTATAGGTTTTAGGATAAGTATCACGCACTTCGCGCGTCCATAACAGGGCGGCTCCGCCGCGATTCTTCACCTAACCACTAACCACCAACCACTAATCACTTACTCAGCGTCCATGTCGGCTTCGTCGATTTCGGCGTTGTGGTAGACTTCCTGAACGTCGTCGTGGTCTTCGAACTTGTCGATGAGCTTGAGGAGCTTCACCGCATCGTCGTGACCGAGCTTGACCGGGTCGTTGGCAACGTAGCTGAGTTCAGCGCTCATCATTTCGATGCCAGCAGCTTCGAGAGCCTTGGAAACGGCGTCGAAAGCTTCCGGAGAAGTGGAGATTTCATGAACGCCATCTTCGGTGCTCATGTCTTCGGCACCCGCTTCGAGAACGAGGTCCATCACCTGATCTTCCGGATACTTTTCAGCATCGACGACAATCACGCCCTTGTAGGTGAAAGCCCAGGACACGGAACCGGATTCGCCCATGGAGCCGTTGTTCTTGTTGAAGATGTTGCGGATTTCGGCAACCGTACGGACCTTGTTGTCGGTCATGCACTGCACCATGATGGCGATGCCTGCCGGGCCGCGTCCTTCGTACAGCGGTTCCGTCATTTCGGTACCGGAGTTGGCACCCGTACCCTTGGCGATAGCGCTTTCGATATTCTTGGTCGGCAAGCTCTGGCTCTTGGACTTGAGGATAGCAGCACGGAGACGCGGGTTAGCGTCAGGGTTGCCGCCGCCGAGCTTAGCAGCAATGGAGATTTCCTTAATGAGTTTGTTCCAAGCCTTGGCGCGAGCGACGTCGGTTTTGGCTTTCTTGCGTTTGGTGGTGGCCCATTTGGAGTGACCGGACATAATTTACCTCTAGGTGGTTTTTGATAAAATTTAAAAAATTCAGTTACTAGATACTAGTTATTAGTTACTAGAATATAGTTACTAGCTAATAGTTAGAAGTTACTAGAGATTGCAATAAGAACATTTCTAGTAACTTAGAACTCATAACTATGCCATAGGCACCTCTGTAACTAGTAACTCAAAACTCATAACTCTATTTCTTGTTCATCTTGCAGAGGCGTCTCTGCTTTATGGTGAGCTTGCGGCTATTGCAGTCAAGGTCGTCGTTCCTTGTCGATTTGAACAACACCTTGTCGCTGTTCCGTCTATTCGAACGTTCGGCAGCCTCGCGAGCACGCTTGTTAGCCCTTTCCTCGGCACGCTTCTGTTGCATAGAGACCAGTTTAGACTTGTCTATAGGAACAGCCGACGCCTTGGTAATTTCACGTTCATACTTTCCGCTCCAGATTTTGCCCAATAGCGAACCGGACTGGAGAGCATCATCCAAAATGCTCTGAGCCCAGCTGTCATTCGCCGGTGGCAAAAGCTTGAACGACAAGTTACGAATTCTAGTCGGTTCCTCGTCATAGTAGAGCATCATATCGAAGAAGCCCACATTGTATTCCTCGCCATCGGAACCGGCAGCAATCTTGTCCGGAATGTAGGCGAGCACAGCGTAGAGCGCCCTGTCGAAAAGAGCCGTAATAAGGACGTCGGAATCTCCACCAGGAGCCTGCACTTCGCCTTCCGCAACAAAAGCCCACGGGGCCACATCGACCTTGAGCCTAAACTTGTGGAAACCGTGTTCAGCCTTTTTGAGCTTGATCAGTGCACCAGCAAAAGCCTGAAATCCCGGCTTGATGGAGCCTTCCTGCGCAAACACAAACGCACATGCGAGGAAGATAACCGTTAGAATTTTTTTCATTTCCTCATCCACTCCATTAACTTATTCTTAATTCTTGAAGAAAAGCGCCTTTGCAGCTTCGAACATCGGATCCTTTTCGTCCGGGTTGCGGCATTCCGTATAAATACGGACCTTCGGTTCCGTACCCGACGGACGCACCAGCATCCAGGAATCGTCGTCGAAGATGACCTTCACGCCGTCAAGCGTGAGGAGCTGCTTCACAGTCTTTTCGTTATTGCCGACCATGACCTTGGCACCCGGCTTGGCGATATCGGCAATGGCATCAACCTTCGCCTTGAGCGGAGCGCCCACGAGGGACTTATCGACTTCGAAACCGGAACGCGTCGGATAGAAGCGGCCGTATTCTTCATACAAAGCATCGAGATATTCGCCGAGATTCTTGCCCGTCGTCGCGAGGATTTCGAGAGCCATGAGGAGGCCGAACTGAGCATCCTTTTCCAGCGTGTTGTTGAGGCCGGAAATACCGTCGGATTCTTCGAAAGCCACAAGAGCCTTCTGCTTGGCATTGCGGCTGAGCCACGGGCGGAAGTTCTTGAAGCCCACCGGCGTTTCCATCACAGGCACACCGAGCTTTTCAGCGATGATATTTACGAAGTTGGACGTCGCGACAGACTTCGCCACACAGCCTTGTTCCTTGCGCCAGGTCGCCATGTAGTGGAATGCGATAGCGCCGAACTGGTTCATGTCGATTTCGCGAGTGCCGTCGTAGAAACGGATACGGTCACCATCCGGGTCGAAGATAGCGCCCAAGCGGAACCAGGACTTGCTCTCGTCCAAGACCTTGCGGACCTTTTCCAAATTCTTGCTGGACGGTTCCGGAGCGATGCCACCGAACAAAGAATCGTCTTCATTGCGGAGCGTGATAAGGCATTCCGGATTGTCGAGAAGAGCTGCCGGACGGCGGCGGGTAGAACCATGCACGTGGTCGCACACAAGCGTGAGACGCCCCTTCTTGATAAAGTCCTTGATGCGGCCGAACTTGATGGTGCCCTGCTTGACCAAAAATTCCTTGTAAATCTTGAGAGAGTCGATGATTTCCCAGTCAACCTTGGAGACCGGTTCGAACTTCCAAGTCGCCATCATCTCGTTAGAAAGCTTCGTGATGACGTTCGTGATTTCCGGACCCGCAGGACCGCCGTCGGCCGGATTGAACTTGATGCCGTTATAGTGGCTCGGGTTGTGGCTCGGAGTCATGTTGATGGAGCATGCAGCGCCGAGCATCTCGATTGCAGCGGAAAATTCCGGAGTCGGCATTTCGCCACCGTAATAAATCTTGACGCCAGCCTTTGCAAACTGGTCCGCAACAGCCTCGCAGAACTCGTGACCCAACAAGCGGTTGTCGTGACCGATGACCACGCCACGCTTTTGGAGTTCGGCGAAGTCCTTCACACCGAGTGCTTCGAACAATTCCGGAGTCGCTTCGCGGTACATGCGAACAATTGCAGCACCGACAACCTGGAGGTTGCGAAGAGTGAATTCAGAGCCGATTTCGCCGCGCCAGCCCGAAGTACCAAAGCTGACCTTAGCGCTCTCTTGGGAGGTCAGAGCGACCTGCTTCACTTGTTCAACCAGATTCATGTCCGTAGCGGGGTTGAATTCCGGGGCCTGAATCTTTTTCCAAATCTGGGTAATGTTTTCCATAACGGTTCCTGTATTTGAGTTTTACGCGGAAAATTTAGTAAAAAAATGAAAAAAATTATTGTTTTAAAATTGCCGAGCCGTACCAAACACACTGCGAAAGAGCTTCAATAAAAAAAATTATGCGAAACCGTAAGCAAGAAATAACACAACAAAAGTTTACGTTACAGACAACGTTTTTTTGTGGTTTTTCTTGCCAAAATAGCTACTGTCATAATACCCGTAACCATAACCGTAATTGCCCGGCCCGTATTCACAATGATTCATGACAAAAGCGCAAGGTTTGTCGGCATACCGGCGCAAATTCGAGAGACATTCTTTAATCTGGCTCACAGAATCCGATCCATAATGCACCACCATAAGGGCAAAATCCACCTCCGGGTAAATCAACTCGGCATCGGTCACCAAACTGACAGGCGGGGTATCAATCAAGACCAAATCGTATTCCGCCCTTATCTCGGCAAGAATATTCTTAAACTTGTCATGACGCAAAAGTTCGCTAGGCGACATCAGACGCTTGCCGCAACCCAACACAAATAGATTTTCAAGTCTAGTGTCTGCCACGACCTCACGCCAAGGGACCTTGCCCGACAAGATTTCAGTAAGGCCGGCCTGCTTGGAACTACGAATAACCCCTTTGCGCATATCGGCATCAATCAAGAGCACGCGTTTGCCATTCATAGCATACACCGCCGCCAAATTCTTAGACACAAAGCTCTTCCCCACACCCAGAACCAGTCCGCACACCATGACCACTTTTCGCCCATTAGAAAGCGAAAAATCGAGAGCGGTCTGCAACGTGCGGAAAGCCTCGCTCGCCTGGTCGTTCGGCGAAGACTCTATCAAAGTAAGCTCATGATGCTTATCGCGCAAAAAGCGATTATTCGCTTCTGGAATCTTGGCGTACACACTCACGTCCGTCGCCTGTTCCAGTTCCTGCGAACTACGCACACCATTGTGCATCATGCGACGCACGAACACAAACAACACGCCCAGCATGAAACTTGCCGCCATGCTGCATATCAAAATATTCATCTTTTTGGGTTTGCTCGGTTTCGGTTCAATCTGCGCAAAATCGACTACGCGCACATTCCCCACCTCTCCAGCGCGCACCACGCGCAACTGCTGAATGTTGTTTAGCATGGTGGTGTATTGAGAATTATTGACGGCCACATTTGCTTGCAATCGGATCAGTTCCTGTTGAGTGGCGGGCATCGATTCTGCATTTTTTCTAAGACGATTCAGTTCACCGCGCAACTGATTTTGCTGTTTTACAATCGTCTGCACCGAAGGGTGTTCTTCTTTAAACAAGCGAGTCACCTGCTGGCGCTGCTGTTCTAGCTGGAGTAACTGGCGCTGCAAGTCCATTTCCTTATCCAAATGAGCGCGAGTCTCCCCCGTCATATCGACAGAACCAATATGGTAGCGATAGTCCGACAGAATCTTTTCGGAAGTATCCAGTTTCGCCTTAATAGCCGGCAGTTGCGATTCCAGGAATTCCAAAGTTTTCGCGGCATCCGCACTACGCATTTCTACATTCTGTCGCACGTAGGTATTTGCAATCGTGTTCAAAATCGAAGCGGCGCGGTCCGCATAGCGGTGCGAATACGACACGCCAATCACCCCCGTCTGCTTCCCCTTTTCGGCCACCTTTAAAGATTTCGCAAGAGTTCGAACCGCAAGCAGAGGATTCAACTGACTTATCCTGAATTTTTCGCCAACCGACGCTTTAAGAATACGGTCCACACGAATCTGCAAAGTATCATCCTCATAGGGAGCCTTGAGCAGTTCGCCCACGTTTCCCTCAACCAGCTTAGATTCATCTTCGGAATAAACCGCATACGAGTTTTCTCCCGTTACTATGGCGTACCATTTTTCGGCACGAGCAACCTTCGGAATAAACAGATAACCGATATCCATTCGGCCTTCCCGATGCAACATGCGATTCAGAGCACTCACCGGCGTAGCCGAATAGTCCAGGTGTTCTTCGGCCACCACATAACTTAGCACCAAGCGGCTCTTGATAAGTTCGATTTCAGCATCAGCCGGACTCGCCACATCAAGAATAGCCCCCATCTCGCCCATTGCACGGTTTGCCGCTTTGTTCCCTTTAGGGTCAATCTGCAACATGGCGTCACTGGTAAACTGCGGACGAATCCATTGGCCAACAGCCAAGCCTACAACGACACCAGCCAAGATAAACAGCAGCAGAAAATAGCGGCGTTTCCACAAAATAAACAAGGCGTCCAGCAATGTAATCGAATTATTGGCGGCAGACTGCTGCCCCCCAGCGACATTAGTCTGTTGTTCGTTATCAGCCATTAGAATCTCCAAATTTTAGCCCAAATATAAAAAAAATCAATTTGTGCATAAAATTCATTATATACGAATTACGAACAAAAGGTCAAATAATTCAGAGATTCTAGACAAAAAAAACTCTTTAGTTGAGAGAAATAGCAAAATCGACAACAAATTCAATACAAATGCAACAAAAACAAGTTTATTTACGAGAAAGCTTACGGTATAAAGCAGAAATACGACATCAGGAGGTTCACGGGCGTTCCCTGCTGCGCAGGGGCGGGCTCTCGCGGCATAAATACTCGGCTCGGATACGAAAACATGCCAGCATGTTTTCGCTCACTCGCCTTCGATATTTTCCGCCTAGAGGGCCGAGCGCAGGAAACCAGCGGCCCTCCCGGCCCTACGGGCTTCGATCCCTAACGCAAGATGCAGGAAAAAACTACCCAACGTTAATTTCAAGCAATCCATTTAAATCAGCCGACTTGCAGGATTGAGCAATACCAGACAAATCACCAACTTCAAGAGTCATTGACTACAAGAGTGTCGCCAAATCAAAGTACATCTGCCTAGTTTTGAGAATTTCGTCCGTAGGAACGCTGTTATACAACTTCTCTTGACATTCTTCCTTAAAAAGAAAGGAAAACTTGTTGTTGTCATTTGAATAAAAATGCAGAACATCTTCTTTATTGTAGGCATCAACCACGACAAAGCGGCATCCCGTCTTATTATGGTTACTCAAGAACCAAGCCTTGATAAAATCAATTATTTGCGAGCCGATTTTCTGGTTCCGGTACTTTCTGCTAACACCCAACCGCCCAATCAACACAGCCGGGTAATTACGCCCCTGCTTGACCCACGGAATAAGTTTTACAAGCCTCCGTTTGGCATTACTCGGCAACTCCGCAACTCGAATCGCTGAATTAGACAGCGTAAAGACCGCTGCAATATCACCTTCTAAAGCCGACAGGAAACAATACGAACGGCCAAGCAACTGGGCATCGTAATTAAAAGCATCTTCCTGAAAAAAAGCGTTAAGGTCTTCGTCGCCGCAATCAAAGACCGGAAGTTTTCCGGCAAGTTCCTTGTTATAGCGACGAAAAAGAAAATCTTTTTCTAGAATCAAATGAATCCGGCCTCTTTCAAAATCAAATCAGCCTTACGAATCTGTTCGGAAAAGTCCTGCTTTCCGCGCACCTTTGTAGCGCGTTCGGCCGCCAGGGCGAACGCAAGGGCTTCTTGCCCCTTCAAGGTCGGTATAGGTCTGATTTCAAGTGCCATAGTTTAAATATAGAATTAACTCAACCAAAAAGCAACAACAACCATAATAGAACGCACCAAATCTAGACTCTAAAATTGAAAATCGTGCAATCTATTGATAGCAAGATTTGTAAAAAAACTTTTCAACCCGCGAGGAGCCTTACGGGCTTCGATCCCTAACGCGGACGCGGGCAATTAAACGCCCAAACGAAAAGAGTCCCGCCAACTGCGGGACTCTTTCAAATTCAAAAAACGAAAATCTAGAACTTCCGCCAGACCATCTTGTTGACGATGCCGGTGTAGCTCTGGATGATTTTCACGACCTTGGTACTGACGTTTTCTTCGACGTAGTCCGGCACGGGGATGCCGTAGTCGCCGTTCTTGTTCATCGTGACGACGGTATTGACGGCCTGCAAGAGCGACTTTTCGTCGATGCCGGCCGCGAGGCGGATGATTTCGGGGCGCGTGCCCACGATAATCAGGAGTGTCTTGCCACAGAAAATGGAATTTGACAAAAAAAGTTCTTGTCAGTAATTTGCAGGCAAATAATACAAATTTACAATGTCATGAAGTAGGCAACCACGACTCGAGGTAGCTATAAAAACATTGCCATGAACTGCGGCAGGCTCACCTTGTTGCCGTCCACGCCGACATTCCCGTCAATAAGTTTTATCGCGAGTGTCGGATGGTATTTTTTGACAAACTCGTTCATTGATGTAGTCTGTCCATTTTTTGATTTGACTTCTACAGGAACCACCTCGCCGGCACTTTCAAATACGAATTCTATTTCTTGCGTATTCTCGCCGTTCTTGTAATAATTCAGAGCCAGCTCGCGCTTGTGTAGAATGTCGAAAATCAGGTTTTCGTAAATACCGCCCTTGGCGTGCCCCTTCAACGTTTTACGCAAAAGAGCCGACTGCGTCTCGAAACCGAACTGGTGTGTCGCAAGGCCGATATCGGTGACATAAACCTTGAAATTTTCCGGCTGCTCATAAGCCTTGAGAGGCATCTCGGGCAGGCTCACATTGTGTACCCGCTTGATCAAGCCCGCGTCGACCAACCAATCCAAAGCGTTGCCATATTTTTTTGCGCTGCCGTTTTTTTCGACGGTCTTGTACTGGAACTTTGAATACTCCTTTGCTAGCTGACGAGGAATCGAATAATAGCAGGCGCGGATTTTGGGCCTCTCGGTGTTGGTTGCATAATGCTGGAGGTCGTCTTCGTAGGCCTTGAAAATTTTCTGCTGTGCTTTGAATGCATCTTGAAAGTTTGATGTTTCAATGAAAGCATTTACTACGGCAGGCATGCCGCCTACCACGAGGTATTCGCGGAGCTTGTTCTGGTACAGGTCCTTGATGGAGTCGGGCAGGACCTTTTTTTGTTCGTAGCATTCCCTCAGGTTTTCGATGGCGTCTTCACTTACGCCGGTCGCCCAAAGGAATTCCTCGAAATCAAGGGAGTGCATTTCGACTTCGCGTTCGTAACCGACAGGGATAGAAATCTCGTCTGCTTTCTCTTGGCTCAGTTTGTTGTAATGTAGTCCAAGTAACGACCCGGATGCGACAATGTCGTATTTGTCATCCATGGCGAGAAACTTGAGGGCCGTACGCGCTTTGCTGCAGGCCTGGATTTCGTCGATAAAGATGAGAGTGTCGCCCTCGATGAACTTGACATTTTTGACAAGTAGCGACATGCGCTTGTATATTTCGGTGGGCTCGAGCTCCCCTTCAAAAACCTGTCTGTATTCGGGATTCTTGAATAGATTCAGGTAGATGTAGCTTTTGTAGTTTTCTCGGCCAAATACATCTATGATGAAGGTCTTACCGACCTGCCGAGCCCCGTTTACGAGCAGGCATTCCCTTTTTTTGCTGTTTTTCCACTGTTTTAGGGTCTCCGTAAACTTTCGCTTCAGCATATCCCGACCTCATTTTGCCACGAATTTGACAATTATAATATACAAAAATACCACGAATTTGACAATCTTTTTTCAGAAAATGCCACAAATTTGACATTTTTCAACTTTTCATCGAAATTTCGCTAAAAAAGGCTTTGCAGGGCGTTCCCTGCTGCGCAGGGGCGGGCTCTCGCGGCCCTTCGGGCTTCGATCTCCCCTAAAGGGGACCATAGCCACTAAGCGGCACAGCCGCAAGTGGCTGGAGGCCTAATGCGGACGCGGGAAACGAGATACTCTATTGCAAGTGGCTGGAGGCCTAACGCGAAATTGTGCAGTTGGCAGCCGCACAATTTTAAACAAACTAACAAAATAAAAAAAGCCAAACTACCGCATGTCAACCGCACGTCAAGGTCAGGGCAAGGCAGACTGGAATTTGCTTTTGTGGAAAGCTACGATCTTGTCAAGGGCTTCTTTAGAACGCCTCACATTCTTGTGACACTTTTTGAAACACTCATAACGAGCTTTGCAGGAATACTCGTAAAGTGAATTGTACGCAGCAGAAACATCCATCGAGAACCCGTTCCTGGAATCATCCACAACCAAGCGTCTATAAAAATGGGGAGAAGTCGGAAGCGTAGTCCGACCAAGAAACAGTTTGAAATCCGACGAATGCCTGATTTTACCGGTCAAAGCCATCGGCTTCCCGTTAAAATTGTAATAAACAGTAGCCATCTGGTAAATTTCAGCCTCTATAACATGAACTGCCGTATAGAAGCATACCGTCGCGTACCAATCCGGGAAACGAAGGCCATCATTATCGGAGAGTTTGAAAATCTCGTCAACAAATGCAAGATTAGACGCCGCCTGCGCCTCGTGCTCAATAAAGGTCGGCATCAGACAATCTTCCTGTAGAACGGAAAGTCAGACTCTACCGAATTCATATCTACGGAGCTTTTTTCGACACTCCAGACACAAACCGGATGCCCCGGATTACGCTTGGCGAAAGAAAGTTCGACTTCCCTCTTCAAGGCGTCAATTCTATTGTCATCTTCATCGGAAATATTTTCAGGAACATCCAGAACAAAAAACGCAGTAGGAATCGACGAAGACGGAGCTACGCCAATCCTTGCGGACGCTATGGAGTAATCAGCGAAGGACTCGTTGAATCTCTTGATAAACGTTTCAGCGCATTGAATCGTATTGGACAAATCAAACTTGTCGTAGAAAAATCTATCGGCAATCATATCGAACGCTTCCTTGCGACCGATTTCCTTGCCTTCTTCAAAGCCCATCTCACGGCCCATATCAAAAGCTACGGACCAGTTCTTGTCCTCTTCGGATTCAGTCAGATTCTTTTCTTGAGTTTCTGCCATGACTCGCCAAATATACCAAATTTACACAACACAGGCAACCCAGCACACTTGGCTTACCCTAAAAAACAGCCGCCTTGTTCTCAACGACGATATGCCCGAAACGGGTCGAAGCAGTCTGGGCGACACCGACCACCACCCCGCCGTCATCCATGACGCGTTCCGCCAAGACGGTGAAGATTCCGCCGCCGGAAGACTGCAGACGGACAGACTCGTCCTTCGCACAGGCGGCCACCATTTTCGACACCGGGCGTTCCCTGCTGCGCATGGGCGGGCTCTCGCGGCACGAAGCCGTGGCGCGGACTTTACCCCGGACTTGTTCCGGGGCCACGGCTTCCCCGCCTAGAGGGCCGAGCGCAGGAAACCGGCGGCCCTCCCGGCCCTACGGGCTTCGATCCCTAACGCGGACGCGGGAAACGAGATACTCTATTGCAAGTGGCTGGAGGCCCAACTCAATCGCAAGAATGGCAATTGTTGCATTAGCGATTTGAATTCACGAAGCTATTTCTTGACGACTTCCCAGTGACCGCCCCTGTCGGGACCAATACGTTTGACAAGCCCCATTTCAACAAGTTTTTTCAAGTTTTTAGCGACATTGGCGCGGTTAATCCCAACAACCTGTGCAATTCCCTCCTGCGACGCAGAGGGGTTTTGCTCTATAGCGGAAAGAATCTTCCTTTGATTTTCTGTAATATTTTCTGTATCTTTTTCTGTATCTTTTTCTGTATCCTTTTCTGTATCCCTGTTAACAGCTTTCCACACGGTCACACGTATTCCGCAACCAATTTCCTCAATCCTGGGAACAGGTAAACCGGCCTCTTGGAACAGCCCTATAACGCGGGTAACACCGGAACCGTACTTTTCAATCTCGCCCAACATATTGAAGTGGTTTGCAATCGCCTTATTCCGAAGAGTGGACAAGTAATTTCCCGAATTCAAATCGTCAGGAGTCATCCCATCCATCAGTTTTCCCGGATTGAAAAACTCTATACGATCATCAAAAATTTTGACGCACGATTCCGATGCCGAACGATAATCCCTGTGAACAATCATGTTCAAGATTATTTCCCTGATGGCCTTTAGCGGATAATCCCAAACAAGATCATTTTCAAGCTTGTCGCTTATGACGACCTGACAATTGATGTGCTTTTTCACGAACTCATAAATTTCTTCTACTTGGCTCACCAAATCGCCATGGGCTTCGCCCCTGTCCTTGATTATTGTCGGGGACTGGAAAAAGCCCATCTGCACAGCCGTGTTTACATGCCAATCCTTTGCGAAAAGCATTTCGGCAGCAAAAGTAAGCTTTCCTTCCCGCAGCAATCGATTCTTGCGCAAAAAATCAAGGGGATCCTTGGAGATATGATACCCTCGCTCGTTGATACGCCGAATACTCTGCACGACCTTTTTGAGGGAGATGTCGTCCATCGAACCGGAATCGTCAAGTACAAAATCCCAGCTAGAATTCTGAGTGCGCAACGTGCAATCCCCAATCTCAATCGGGCTCATCGCATGAACACTGTTCTCGTGCCGAATAAAGTAGCGTCCCTGCACCGCCACCGGCTTTATCGGGCTTTCCTTGACATTTATCGCAACAAGCGTCTTCCCTTTGTACTTTACGACTTCAACATCGGGGACCTGCACAGGCTCCGTAGCCCAACAAAGATGACACCTCCGTGCTTGTTGGCAAATGCGCCCACAGCCTCGATAACCTCTTGATTGAAAGAGGATTTGAATTCCACTGTAGAGGATTCGCCAGCCTTGATTACCGATTCGTACCGCATTCACAACCTACACATTTGTTCACTATCAAATATACACAAACACGGGGCGGTTGTCAATAGCCCCTCCCTCGTCATTCCGGGCTTGACCCGGAATCTAATTATGCAACTATTGTTGACATCAAGGAATCACAGGCGTTCCCTGCTGCGCAGGGGCGGGCTCTCGCGGCACGAAACCGTGGCGCGGACTTTACCCCGGACATGTTCCGGGGCCACGGTTTCCCCGCCTAGAGGGCCGAGCGCGGGACACCAGCGGCCCTCCCGGCCCTTCGGGCTTCGATCTCCCCTAAAGGGGACCATAGCCACTAAGGCAACGAGTTGCCAAGTGGCTGGAGGCCTAACGCGACAGCAGAAACAAAACACTACCCAACATTAATTTCAAGTTGTCCATTTAAATCAACCGACTTGCAGGATTGAGCAATATCAGACAAATCACCAATTTCAAGAGTTACATGCTTATCAACAGCGTCCTTTTTTCGTAATAAAAAGCGAAACCCTCTTTGATACGAGAACTCTCTTCTTTTTTGGAACGCAATTTTGGGGTATTCATCCAAAACTTTATCCTTGGCGAAATCGTAATAATCCACAGGGCCCATGGCAAAATCAAGATTCTCTTTCAAGGCGGCCTTTTTCAATCTTTCAACAAATAATTCCATACGCGGAATCGCAACCGCATGTTCGCCATAATTAATCATTTTTTCAGAAAACAATAATTCAAAGAATTAAAGTGCAGATGACCCTTTAAAAAATCATCGCGATACTTTTCACAACTGAAGAACTTGAATAAACCTCTACACATTTTAATCTCCATATTCTTAATCCGCCCTAGAAAAATCGGATGTTTTATATTCACTATATTCCACCACAAAGGGGCGGGCGGGTGGGTAGATTTCGCCCTCATCAAAGGAGATTCCCGCCTTGATGGCCATGTGCGCTAAAGAGCCTTACTCTAAGTGCTGTCTGCCCGGGTCAAGCTGGGAAAGACATACTAATTAATGACAAAAGCTACTACAGGGCAAATCCATCTTTTTCAGACGAAAGCAGCATCAAATCGAAATACATCATACGGGTGTGCAACTTTTCCGCAGAATCAATGTTTCGATATACACACTCCTGCTGTTCCGAAGAAAACATATATTTGAAACCATTGCGCTCGTAAAAAGACAAAGGGACCGGCTGGTTATACGCATCGACAACCAGATAGCGGCACCCCGTCTTGTTGTCCGGATCCACAAACCACTGCTTGATGTAATCTAGCAGCTCACTACCGACATGTCGCTTCTTATAAGCAGAATTTACACCAAGGCGACCAATCAGTACCGCAGGATAAATCAAATCACGTTTTTCCCACGGAAGATTCCTGCCTATGGATTTTTTGCGAGCATTAGGCAAGTAATTCGTGAAAATACTCGCATTAGATACAGTAAAAGCACAAACGATATCCTTCAAAGAAAGGGTATCAACAAAAGCGTAGGTTTTTCCCATCAACTGCTGGCTGTACCTGACGGCATCGTTGACGAAAAAAGCATCAAGGTCCTCGTTACCACAGGAAAAGGCTTCGCAACAATTGAGAACCGCCGGCGTGAGGACCGTTCGAATACAACGAGATTCTAGAAAGGCCATTTTCCTTCGGCCCTCAGCTTAGCAATTCGCGCGGCATTACGCATATCAAAACCACTCCACTCGGCATGCTGTCGGGTGAAGTCGATGGAACCGCGGCTCCGTTCTGCCTCTTCCGCGTTCTTCACGAAGGATTCGGCAGCCATTCCCGTCAAAATCGGGATATTGCTTATTGCAAGGGCCATAATTATCTCCTAATATACAATTTTCAAGTTTAACTTGCAATGACTACACATTTATACACCAACAAATATACATCCTATTTTTGACACAAAGTGTCAAAAAAGCGCATTTTAAAGAAAAACGCCCCTGTCAGCTACCCATTTTTGCAGTAAACGATTTGGCTTGCAATGGTCGCGGCGTCTCCCCTTGCAGCCATTCTGCGCTTGCAAAAACAACCCCATCTTGTAGCCGTTCTTCTCGGCGGTCTTGATGAGGGCCTTCACATCCTCGGGCCTTTTAGACTGATGCGGGTCGCGAGCATGGAGTTCGCGGCATACTTGATCATCTCGGCGCTCGGGATGTCGGTGAAAATCACGCGGAAGTTGTTGAGCATCATCGGGCGGTAGACAGAACTTACGGGCGTTCCCTGCTGCGCAGGGGCGGGCTCTCGCGGCACGAAGTTTTCACTTCTTTTCTTCAATCGCTTTCGCTTCATTCAGGAACTTGTCAAAATCGCTCTTGAACAGTTTGTCCTGGACAACGCGGTATTTTTCGAATTCACTTTCGGCAAAAGCCTTTGCAATTTCAGCCGACACCCGACCCTTGTCTGTCAGAATCTCCACCTCGTTGAAATCCAGGAACTTGTTGAGGCGAAGCGCCCAATCTTCCATCGTCATGGGAATCTGCCGTTTCGCCTGAAATTCCGCATAGTCAAGGTACATTGTCACGAATCGTTCCAGTTGATGCAATTCATCCTTTGAAAGGTAGTTCTTCGCAATGCTGACATCCGACTTCTCGATTTTCCCGTCAGGCGCCTTGCGCCAGGTCGTCAAGCCCATGTGCGTCTTTTTCGCATCGGCGCGTTCCATAATGAGTTCGGCAGCCGTATGCCGGTGGATAGCCCAGTGCAACTTGTTCTGCACATTTGCGAAAAAATCCCTTGTCGTGACGGCATCCCGGCTGTAATCGACACTCGTCGCGTAGATATCGGTAATCTTCTGGTAGAATTTCCGTTCCGACATCCGGATTTCCCGGATTTCTTCGAGCAGGTTCTCAAAGTATTCTTCGTCAAAAATCTGGCCGTTTTCCAGGCGTTGCTTGTCGAGAACATAACCCTTTATCGCGAAATTGCGCAAAACGTTGGTCGCCCATTGCCTGAATTGCGTTGCGCGGATAGAATTCACGCGGTATCCCACCGAAATTATCGCATCGAGATTGTAGAATTTGGTATTGTAAGTCTTGCCGTCGGCGGCAGTATGTGCAAATTTTGCACATACTGAAATTTCTTCCAACTCGTTGGTCTCAAAAACGTTCTTTAAGTGCTTGGTGACTACGGACCTATCGACATCGAACAGCCTTGAAATTCCGTCCTGCGTGAGCCACACATTTTCGTCCTGGACGCGCACTTCTATCGAATCCTGAGAATTCTGCTTGGTAAACACCAAGAAATCGATGGTACTATTGCGAATCTGCAACGTTTTGCTCATTTCTACCTCAGAATTCAACACAACAGGCTCTTTTTTGTTCATTTTCAACTCCTTCCTTGCGGACAAGCAAAAACCGCAAGGCACAAAGATACACATTTGTTCACTATCAAATATACACAAACACGAGACGGTTGTCAATAGGTCCGCCCCGTTTTTTGCTGGAATTTTCTGTGGCTGTCAGCCACCCATTTTTAGAACCTTTTTAAAGTATACAAAATCACCCGGTCCTTGCCAAACGGTATTGCATCGGAGCCAGGCTGTTTGGCGAGTCGTGCGTAGAATCGTTCAATATAGCCGTTCCGTATCGGGTGCCGGACCGTTATCGCTGCGGAATGCCCCCGCGACAAAACAAAAGCATACAAATTTATTATCTTTGGGCGGCAACCTCCATTTTGTGACAAATTATCGAGGATAAGAAGGAAATGAAAGTCATTCTGCCAGTCGCCGGCAAGGGCGAGCGCATGCGCCCCTACACCAACAACCTGCCCAAGTGCCTATTGCCCGTGGGCGGCAAGACCATTATCGACTGGATCGTAGAAGACACCCTCCCGCTCAAGCCCACCGAAACCATCTTCATTACCGGATACAAGGCCGAGAAGATGGATGAATACCTCAAGGCAAAGCCCGAATGGGGCAACACACGCACAGTCCTCCAAAGCGACCCGCAAGGCCTGGGGCAAGCCATCAGCCTTGCACTCCCCTACGTGAACGATGACGAACCGCTGCTCATCATTTTGGGCGACACGCTCTTCGACGCCGACATCCAGAGCCTCGCAAACGCCACCGAAAACGTCCTTTACACCTACAAGGTCCAGGACCCGCGCCGCTTTGGCGTAGCCGTCACCAATGCGGACAGGCAAATTGAACGCCTAGTCGAAAAACCGCAGGAATACGTAAGCGACGAGGCTATCGTCGGAATCTACTACATCAAAGACGTCAAGGAACTCAAAAAGGCGCTCCAGCATCTGATAAGCAATGACATCCGCACCCGCGGAGAATTCCAGCTGACCGACGCGCTCCAGATGATGATTGAACAGGGCTGCAAATTCCGCACCGCCCCCGTAAAAGAATGGCTGGACTGCGGGCTCCCCGAAACGCTAATTCAGACTAACACCTGGCTACTGCAAAACAGGCCCATGCTCAACAACATTTGCCACATCGTTAGCCAGAACAAGTCGATGAACAACGTCAAGCTGATACCCCCTTGCAACATCGGCAAGAACGTAATCATCGAGAACAGCACCATCGGCCCCAATGTCGCCATCGGCGACAACAGCGTCATCAAAAACACCAGCATTCAAAACTGCGTTATATGGAAAAACGAGGAAGTACATTCCTCGCAAATTAGCGGACAAGTCATAGCAAAATGCTAAATGGTTGAAGGGGCAAGCATGGGACTACCGCTTCGCTTAAGTCCCAGCTGCTCGGCTCGGTCATGCCAGCAAGTAAACTTGCTGTCGCGACACTCGCCATATGCAGCAGTCCCCTCGCTCGCACTGCGCTAGCGCAGTAGCTCGCTACCCTTTCGAGCGGGGCCTCAGACGCCGGCCGGAGCCTGCCCCGGACTTGATCCGGGGCACCCCCCCCCGCTAAATTTCAGGCAACTCGAAAGTGCTTATTCCGTACACTTTCTTCAGATGTTCATCAATGAATTCAGAATCCTTCAACTTCTGCATCATGACGCGCAAGTCGTAAGCGTTCAGGCAACCTTTCTTTTCGGCTTTCCTTGCAACGATTTTGCGTACCTTGAGTTCCTTGATTTCAAAACAGTCCAGCCAACTGTCGTATTCCAGAAAATTGGCATAACTCTTCTGAGAAAGCAGGTATTGTTCGTTTTGCCATTCAGGGTCGCTTGAATAATCGTTTTCCGAATTTATCAAAACTGCAGCAATCTGCTTCCGGTCCGACTTGGCTCCGGAAACAACAACATATTTCAGCCTGGTGGGATACCCCTGGGTATTAATGCCATCCGCCGAATCAAGCAGCACATAGATGATATCACCAACATGCAAGTCTTCAGCAGACTTCACCACGCAAACTTCGTCATGAAGTTTGGCAAGAACTCCGTTTTTGTCTTCCATTACGCTAACTCGGCAACAAGAAGTTCTTTTTCGCGGATGTACTCAATCATCTTGTCGGAAGCGTGACCGGACATCGCAATGTCGATATTCGTCATAACATCCTGCTGAGGATCCTTCTTGGACCTGGCAACAACGCTATGATAAACAGCATCGTGAGATTCCTCGGACAGATCATAGGACTTCTTGTCCTTGCAGTAGTCAAACCACTTGTCGAGGTACTCGCGTTCCTTCTTTGCGATAAAATCCAGATTCGGCTCTTTCAAGGCATAGACCTTCTGGTCGACAACCTTGATGGATTCCATGAATTCCTTCAAGTCGGGGAAATCGTCACCCACACCATCTTCGACATTCTTTATGACCTTGTCGGTCAATGTCGGGATAGGGCCATGCATTCTGGCCTTGAAGGTTTCTGGGACCAAAGTCTTGCCAAAACGGCACAGGTAATCCCTTTGGGCAAAATAGATTATCTTGAAAAGCTTGATGTAGTCTACGCCGTCATCAAACTTCTGCAATACATAGAGTATCACATTCTCGATTTTCTTTATTTGCTCTAGAGTCTTCATTTTACACCACAAAGATAGAGTTTAATTCAACGCTTGTCAAACCTTCTAGCGTGACAAGCGCCCTTTTCACACCCCTAAAATTACATAATCCATTTTGACAGTTTGTGACAAAACGGGATTTTTTTTGAAAAAGGTTCTAAAACATCAAAAAGAGGGCGTTCCCGCGCAGGCGCGGGGCGGGCTCTCGCGGCACGTAATTGCGGCCTCACGCCGCAATTACCCCGCCTAGAGGGCCGAGCGCAGGACACGGGCGGCCCTCCCGGCCCTACGGGCTTCCATCCCTAACGCAGACGCGGGAGACTAGATGCCCCGCTTAATTTTTTCATTTTTTGATTTTACCAACAATCGTTTTTATTTCTCGCAATTCTTTTATTAAGCCTTTATGAAATTCCACGTCTTCACTTTCAAACAGCTCCATATTTTTAAAATCGTACGTAATAGAGAAAGCTTCTGGCTTGCCTCGAAAAACAAAAGAAAAATGACTAATTAGAGAAACACTAGATCTACGAAGAGTTCTGAATAAAGATACACAAGACACATTAACCAACATTCCCGCCAAAGCAACATGATAGTCTATTGACGATGGGAAAATACTTATTCTTAAATTCTCTATTCTGGCAACAAAATCGTTTAACGCCGCTTTATTTTCTTCGTCTAGGCCGTAAGCATTAACTACTTCACATTTTATTTTGAAATCCGAACAGGCACATTTGCCAATATTTTTTATAGTCAATACTATTTCAGTATTTCTAAACTCCCAATAGGCATTTATATAAGGCCTTATATCTTTGTTTATCTGCTCTTCAAGAAGCTTGACCTGCGAAGACTGTTCTTTTGCAGAATTTTCTTGTGCCATTGCTTGACGTTTTAATTCTTCCCGCGTCAATTGCAGTTCAAGACGTTGTAATTGCAAATCTTTTCTCTGCAGGACTATGGTAAAAATTAAACCAGCAAAAGCTAACGCAGACACGAAAGCGTTTATACTACCAAAAAAATCTCCATACACACCTAGACGATTTTCGTCTATACCCAAATAGACCTGTAACAACACAGGCATAAAAAAAAGAATCAAAACCACTAAAGCCAAAATAAGAACATCAAGCAGTCTCGTCTTTCGCAAGATTTTTCTCGTTTGTACAAGAATTTTAGACTCATTTTTCATACAATCACCTTCACTAGTCCCTTTTGCGAATATAACAAAATACCTAGCTATTTGCACATATAAAACCTTCTGCAAAGAGAGGTAAACTCTTATATTCGCAAAAAAATAAAAAAACGAAAGATAAAGACTTGATTATTCATTTCTCTTAAAATATATTTATGAAAAAAAAGGATATCACCATGGATACCGATTATTTCTTCTTATGTCCAACATGCCAAAAAATGACAATAGGCACAGGTTCTGGCGACCCGACAGATCGAGTCACATGCCATGATTGCGGGAACGAATTTAAGGCACGTCTTATCGCAGGCGTCGGCAAGGGCATCATCATCAAAGGACGTTCTACAAGCGGCTTGATAGACCGCGTATATCAAGTGTGTGAATAGCTGATGCCGAACGATATAATGTCATTCTTGGATAACCCGCTGGTGTCGGTTTGCGCAAGCGTATTATCTATAGTCGCGGCAATTTTCACCTTTGTTCAGTATAGAAATACAAAAGCCATAAAAAGGGATCTTGAAACAAAATTGCGAATTTATGCGAAAATAGAATTACGGAAAACCCTTACCCACATAATCACGGAAATTATCGAAAAGTCCAATCCCAAAAAGCTTTTAATTGGCGGAAAACTGAATAAAGAGGTTACGCAAGTTCTATCTGAAATTCGAAGCAGTTCCATCTACAATGATCCGTCTATTTCGAATGAAATAAAAATGTGTGAATCCGCTTTAAACTCATTAGACGAGAGCAAAGAAAGCATGATCAATCTGAAAGACGCTCTATGCGACTTATCAAGGGCGATAGACAAGTCTATCAAGGAATAAAAATGGAAAATCAAATAATGAAAGCTTTATACCACCTAAGAAAAAATCAAATCGTTCTTTCTTACCGATTAAATCCAGAAAAAAGTGGAATCACGGCCAGCCAAGCATACGCATGGTCTCATGATTGCTACCCCTTTTTTCATGTAGATGACGAAAACGACGAAGCAGAATTATACCTCGATTACTTTAAAGTCAAAAAGGATTTTGTAACAAAAGTTATCGAATACCTTGACGCAGAATGGTTAGAAAACAGATTCCACACTTTCTATGAACTTGAAAATAAATTCGGTCGAAATCGTGTAGAATTAATCAACATTTTAAGGTATTGCTTCCTTGATGATCGATTCGGGCAAAAAAGCGAATTCTGGGCAACCCTTAAAAAAGATTGTCCTGCAGAAGCGCACCATATTGATTCTGAACTAGATGAATGGGATATATAGAGCCTTAAAAACTATCGTTTCTTTGTCAGCTACCCAATTATGGGAAAGCTTACATGTGTATTTCTTGATGTTTTGGCCGAACGTGCGGGCCACTGCGAGAACGTACTGCAAGTCGGCGGAGCCGTCTTCGTCGGGGGGAGTGCCCACGGCGCTGAAGAGTTTTTCAACATCGTATTCCCCCTCCTCACCCTCTTACAAAAACACTTTACGGCGCCTTATGCGCTCCGGGATGAGCGAGATTGTGTCTCGCCAATACTGAATTTCACGCAAAACAGTGTTGAAAGGATCAAACGTGAGCCAACTGAGCATTTTCACTCTATTGCCGAACCAAATCAATGGAATTATTTGAAAACGAAAATACAACTTTCCAGAAAAATCTTATAACCGAATTGCAAGATCTCAAAAAAGCACTAAAACAAATCAAAATCAAATAACGTTGAATAATTGTCAAAGAAAACATCTATAAATCAATAGAAACTAGCCAAGTGGCAAAGAGAACAAATTTCAGGCAAAAAAAAGTACATTTATCATCATGTTTAAAATGAGCCTATAATTCCAATTTCACTTTGTACAACAAGCCCTTTAGGAATCCTTAACACTTTATTTTACAAACTAGGCAAAGTCGCTTTTACGACATCTAATTGTTCTATAAATTTTTTAAATCCATAGTTATATTGGGCTATTGCAGGAATATTTTTTTGTTTCATTTTCTTTAGAACAAATCTATACGCTTTTTTTGCGCTGTCCGAATTTTTTTGCGTTTCTGGAATTTGACCAACTTCTTTAGGAATTGCTTCATTCAATTTAAAAACACAATTGTTAGTCGCGCATCTTTTGTTTTTGTCATTTTCATAACATAGTGGAAGAAGCCAACACTCAATTTCATCAATGCACACTGCAAATAAAATTTTATTTTTAACTTCGGCGTACAATTCTTGACTTATATTCCGCAATAAACGATCTACAACTCGCTCATACAAAGTTTCAAATTCAATTCCTTTTCTTTTCTCTTCTTCAGAAATAGCTTCATAGTTTGGTTTATGACAAGTATCCGTATCTATTTGTATAATAAGATAGTCGTTTGTCGCCAAAGCGTTCTTTACATTTTCATCATTGCAATGTGATAAGACCTCATACCACCCACCAAAAGTTTCTTGTTTTCCATTTTCTTCTATGGTCGGTTGAAACGCATGGACAGAAACATCGAAATCACCAAAGAAACGTTCTACAATATGCTTGAGAACATTTACTTCAGAAACGCCTTCACAGATAAGAGCTATATTCATTTTTATTCTTTAATTAGAAATTGTCTGGAAGACCGCCCAAAAAACCATCCGTCCAAGCTTGTGACAAGGGGATTTCCAATTTGGAATTTAATTTAACAGGATTTACCTTTGTATGCCCATCCACAGATCGGCGAACAACATGAAGCTTTACATCTTCATCTTCCAAGTCCAGAGCATCTAGGATTGCGGGATTATGGGTTGTTGCGATAATTTGCTTGTTGTGTTTTTTGGCTAGTTCAACAAGTCTTCGTGTAACTTCTTTACAAAGCTTTGGATTGAACGATGCATCAATATTTTCAATTGCAAAAAAACTCGGAGTTTCATCAGATATAATCAAAGTCAGATAAAACAGTAAATAAAGGAAGCCTTCATTCGTACTTCTTTGGTCAAAATATTCAAGAGATTCTCTCAAATAGTTGTCGCGAAGTCGAATACCAACTTCAGAAGACAACTGACCTGATGGGATGGTCAGTTCATCAAACCAATCCAACAATTTGAGATTTTCATTAATTTCCTGTATTATTTCTGTTCCATTTGGTTTTTGTGACAATTCCTTTAGATATGAAAGCAAACCTTCTCCACGATGTCCCAGCGGATAGATAAATTTATCATTATCAATTGTGCGCAAACGACTTTCTTCAAGCGAAAAAATCAAATATTGCTGCAAAGATTGCTTTGGAGGAATAAATGTCGCACCTTTTTTTCCAACAATAAAACGAAAGTTCAATATTTCATTCTTAAGTTCATCAGGAGCTTTAATTTCTTTTAAAGCTCGATAAAAGTTATCTATAGCTTCTTTCTGCTGTTTTTTCTTTTTTAATAGAGACAAATCCATCGTTTTTTCAGAAATATCTTCACCACTTTTTTCGAGTTCATTTATGATTTGCTCTAAAGAAATCGAGCCGCCCTCCCAACGCGGAGGTTTTGCAGATTGATTATAGAAAATCTCAAAATTAAATTCATGATCGGACTCATCTTTTGCAAAAATCTCTATTTTATTTGCGTTTACATCGTCAAAAGCAGGAAACATGAATTTTGGTTCAACAAGACGAATGCCTCTGTTATCAAAATACTCTCGATCCAACTTATTAGCACTTGCCGCCGCAGCCAAAGCAATCGACTCAAGGATATTGGACTTTCCACAACCATTTGCTCCAATAAGCACACTAAATTTGCCTAAAGGCATGTTCATAGAAACAATCGACTTGTAATTCTTTACTGAAATTTCTCGAATCATATTAATTATGCGAAAGTCCTTTTATGTTGGATATTGGTTAATTAACATATCTTAAGCAATATTCTTCACAAGAATATAAAAATTTTTATGACCATAAAAAAAGTTTTTTGTTAGCAGATTTCCTAAAAACGCCCAAAAGAGGACGTTTACCCCTTTTTTGTCTATTTTTAGCCTATCCTAACACCCGATGGCGCTGTATTCTAATCCAGCTTCGGTAAGTTCCTTGGATCGTAGATGTAGCGACCATCTATGAAGAGTTTTCAGCATTTTTTCCTATATGGGATTCGATTTATATATGGTTTAAAATAATCATCTACATTTTGATCGGAGAGCTTTTCTTGCACAAAGATCATTATTTCGTTTTCCAATTCCAAGCTAGCTTTACTTTCAAGCAAGGATTTTAAATAGTCCATTATTTCAGGATGAGCAACAAAATCATCCCTACTATTTAAGGGCACTCCAGCATATTTAGCACGAACGTTTTCAGTAACCTGAGCACAGAAGTCAAATTGTTCTTTTTTATAATTTAGCATACGATTTATTAATAATTTGTATTCATTCAGAACATTTTTCAAGCATTGCACAATTGGGGCACCATCTTCAAACAACAATGCAGCCTCATCTACTGATTTTGCAGCTATTATCCATTGGTCACGTAGTTTCATTATTTTCTGGTCATCAGGAAAAACAATAAAATTCAAATTTAAATCATATCGAAATGGTAATAAAGCCAGTCCACATTCTACAAAAGTACTATACATTCTAAGGATACGATCTTCACGATCAGAAAGAAGATTTTGTTGTTGAATAATCTTTTGCAATCTGATTTGCCGCCAAGCAATATAACCAGTCGTAAAAATCAACAAAAACGTGATTATTCCGGCGTACTTTGAGCCACGAGTCCGGTGCTAGAGAGCCACCCTTCCGGAAAATGCGG
>CAMKLO010000048.1 GCA_946413655.1 uncultured Fibrobacter sp.
TAACACTGCTACTGGACTCCGCACTCGAACTACTCGACTTCACGCTTGACGACGATTCAATCTTTTTGCTGCTAGAAGACTTTGCAGAAGAAGCGGGTGTGGAGTCCATAATGCAACGAACCGACATCGCATTATCCATGTACTCTCCCATAAAAGCTGCGTCCGCATAAACATTCTTCATAAACAAACTAAACGCATGATCGAGCAGAATTCCACCGTCATTAAGCCTAGTCGAAGTTTCTTTATCCTTCGTAGATGTCCAAAAATACGCAAAAACTTTATCACCAATAAAATCGTACGATTCAATGTTTCCAGTGACAACTATGCCGCTTAAATTATCTTCTTTTCTATAGCCTCCGGGGAGCGCGGTAAATCCGTAATCATCCGTTCCGACAGTTTCCTTTTTCTCGAATTTCCAGCCGTCAACAGACTTGAGCTTTTTCCCAGCGCTGTCTTGGCCGCCAACGGTTTTTAACAAAATTTCGAATTCAGCCTTAGAGGGCAAGTGCCAGCCGCCGGGACAAACCTGCGTTGCCACATCCCACTTGTAAAGGCGACCATACGTATTGCATAAGCCTGGGTTACGATTTTGTTTGGACGAAGGTTCTTCGCCATAGCAGTAGCTAGAGTTCGTATTAAGGTTTAAATTTTCCGCCATCCAAACCTGGTCGCCGATTTTCACGGTCTTGTAGGTTTTGTTGTCGCGGGGGTCCTTCATAGTGTTTTTTTTCTCGTCGTATGTGGCCTTGCCGCCATTCGACGTTGCACTAGAAGACTTTGCGCTTGAAGAAGATTTTTTTGTCGAAGAACTGGACTTCGCGCTTGATGAAGACTTCGCCTTGCTGCTGCTCGATTTTTTGACGGCACTGCTGGACACCGGTTCATCTGGGTCGGCGTTGTTGCCGCTGTCGCCACCGCATGCGGTAAATACGGACATAGCTGTCACAAGCATAAACGGCACAAACTTTGCAAACATTTTCATAAGCATCTCCTCCCCATACATTTGAGGTAAATATAAGTAATTTGAGGATTTAAAAAGGCGATCCCGGCACTTCGGCAAGCTCAGTGACCTTAGGCCGGGATGACAAAGCAAGAAAATCTCATTCCACAATTTTTTCAAGCAGCAAAACAGCCTTTTTCATTTGCTTTTCGGGCACGGAGGAATAGTTGATGACAAATTCATGTTGTGAGGGTTCGGCCATCGTGTAGTAATCCGAAAGTGCCCCGATGCGAACGCCTTTTTCGAGAGCCCGATTGCAAAATTCTTCATCGGAAAGCGTTGTTTTCACTTTTAGAATAAAGTGCAAGCCTGCATCTTGTTCAGCGATTTCAACGCGGTCATGAAGCGGACTGCGACGGATGATATCAAGCAGAGTATCGCGACGGTGATGGTAAAAATTGCGCATACGGTTGATGTGCTTTTCGTAATGACCGCCGCTGATGAATTTTGCGAGTACGTACTGTTCAAGGTTCGATACAGTGCAAGTGTAAAATGAAAATTCTTTGTGAAATTTTTGCGCAAGCGGTTTCGGGAGAATCATGTAGCCCACGCGCACCGTGGAGGCAAGCGTTTTAGAAAATGAATTTATATAAACCGTCTTGTCTTGCACGTCAATGTTCTGCAACGCAGGTATCGGGCGGCCCACCATGCGGAACTCGCTATCGTACTCGTCTTCGACGATGTAACGGTTGCTCGATTTTGAAGCCCAGCTCAAGAGTTCATAGCGACGGCTCACGGGCATTACCTTCCCTGTCGGGAAATGGTGCGATGGCGAAAGATGGACAACTTCCGTGCAAGTTTCTTCAAGCTGGTCTATGCGAACGCCATGCTCATCAAGCGGGATAAAATTGCAAACAACATTAAGCTTTTGGTAAATTTTAGAAATCTTGCTGTAGCCGGGGTCTTCGACGCCGTACTTTTTATCAAAGCCCAATAGTTGCACAAGCCAAGTGTAAAGGCAATCCGTCCCTGCTCCGATGACAATTTGTTCTGGATCCACATGCATTCCACGAAACCCCAGAAGCATTTTGGCAATCGCTTTTCGGAGAGCAAGGACTCCTGAATTTGGCGAACGAGTCAGCAGTTCATTTTGCTGTTCGCAGAGGACTTTCCGCGTAATCTTCGCCCACGTCGAGAACGGGAACGTCGAAGCATCTACTTGATTATTGACAAAGTCTGCAATATAATGGGTCGCCTTCGGCGGTTCAACGCGTTGCGATTCACGGGATTGCTTGGCGTGAATGGGCTTGGGCTGGATTTGCGAATTTTTGGATTGAATGGCGGCGACAAAGAATCCCTTACGCGGGAGCGAGTAAATGAAGCCCTCCGCTAAAAGCTGCTCGTACGCATTTTCCACCGTCACCACGCTCACACCTAGCGCATTTGCAAACGGACGTTTCGACGGAAGTTTCGCATCCGCTTCAAGACGCCCCGACAAAATATCGTTCTTTATGGAACGGTAGAGGAAATGATAAAGAGTGTCATCACCCGCTTTTGAAATATCGTATGAGAGCATTTGGGAAACCTCACGTTAAAATAAACTCAAAAAAAAGAATCACTGGATCCTTCGCGGCTATCGCCACTCAGGATGACAACGGAAACACAAAAGTTAAAACAAAAAAGCATACAGCACCGCGAGCGAGGACCGTTTCGAGTGTTTTTACAATGCGAAGTTTTTGCATTATCATGCTTCTCCTGCACTCGGAAACCGCTTCAAGTTTTTTCATCGTAAAATGCAATGATTCTTGTAAACGAGCATTGTAAAAATGTGCGAGAAACAATTCGCAGCGAGTGAAGCGAGCGAGGACCGTTTCGAGTATTTTTACAATGCGAAGTTTCTGCATTATCATTCTTTTTTAATTGAAAAAACTGACCACAAACTGACATCAAACTGAACCTATTAAAATAATAGAAATTTGAATATTTGATAGAGTCAATAAAAAGTCTAAATTACGCTCCGAAAACAGCGAAACGCCCTGAATCCTTCACCTTACGGTTCAGGATGACGAAAAAAGTTCCGCACAAACCACAAGGAGTCCCCAATGTCAACAGAAAACCGCTACGAATTGAACAAGAATCTCGCCCAGATGCTCAAGGGCGGCGTTATCATGGATGTGACCACACCGGAACAGGCAAAAATCGCCGAAGCCGCCGGTGCAGCTGCCGTCATGGCCCTCGAACGCATCCCCGCCGATATCCGTGCCGCCGGTGGCGTTTCCCGCATGAGCGACCCCAAGATGATCAAGGGCATCCAAGACGCCGTTTCCATCCCCGTCATGGCCAAGTGCCGCATCGGCCACTTCGTCGAAGCCCAGCTTTTGGAAGCTATTGAAATTGACTACATCGACGAAAGCGAAGTGCTCTCCCCCGCCGATGACGTTTTCCACATCAACAAGCACAATTTCAAAGTGCCGTTCGTCTGCGGTGCCCGCGACCTGGGCGAAGCACTCCGCCGCATTGAAGAAGGCGCTTCCATGATACGTACCAAAGGCGAACCGGGAACAGGTGACATCGTGCAAGCCGTCCGCCACATCCGCCTGATGAACCAGGAAATCGCACGCATCACCTCCATGCGCGAAGACGAACTTTTCAACCGAGCCAAGGAATTGCAAGTTTCGTACGAACTCGTGAAATACGTCCACGACCACAAGCGACTCCCCGTCGTGAACTTCGCTGCTGGCGGTGTCGCCACGCCCGCCGATGCAGCCCTCATGATGCAGCTCGGCGCCGAAGGGGTGTTCGTCGGTTCGGGCATTTTCAAGTCCGGCAATCCGGCAAAACGCGCCGCAGCGATTGTACAAGCAGTCACAAACTACAAAGACGCCAAACTCATCGCTAAGCTCTCCGAAGATTTAGGCGAAGCCATGGTCGGCATCAACGAAAACGAAATTGCACTTTTGATGGCAGAACGAGGAAAGTGATGGGCAACGCCCAAAGCCTTCATTTTGAATAAAAAAGTTATGCGGGCGGGGCCCAAGCTCGGAGTTGCGAAGGCCGCACGGGCCCCTCCCTGCACCCTCCCCATCCTTGGCCGACGCTTTTATTTTCTTAACGATTAAGCATAGACCAAATAAATAAACATTTTCCTCGCTAAAAAAATAAAGACTCTTTAACTGTGGAACTCTCTATGTCAGATAATACGAAGTTAAATAAAAAAATTCAAATCGGTGTGCTCGCCGTACAGGGAGCGTTTGCAGAACACCGAACGATGCTTGAAAAACTCGGCGTCGAGACGTTTGAAATTCGCCAGTTGCGCGACCTCAATCAACACTTTGACGGTCTCGTGCTCCCCGGCGGAGAAAGCACCGTGCAAGGAAAACTTTTGCGCGACCTCGGACTTTTTGAGCCTTTACGCGAACGCATCGAAAGCGGACTTCCGACTTTCGGGACTTGCGCAGGACTCATATTGCTCGCCGAAAAATTGAGCAACGACGGTCACACGTACTTTGCGACAACACCCGTTACTGTAGAACGCAACGCTTACGGCAGGCAGCTCGGAAGTTTCTACACTGAAGAAAATTTCGAAGGAATCGGAAAAATCCCGATGACGTTCATCCGAGCCCCGCTAATACAGCACGCAAGGCAGGATGTACAAGTTCTCGCGACCGTCCAAAACCAAATCGTCGCTGTGCGCTACGGTAACCAACTCGGAATTTCGTTCCATCCGGAACTGAACAACGACCTGAGAATCCACAGATACTTCCTGGAATCAATCATTCAGGCAAGGACACAGTATTCTATCAGTGCATAAACAGAAAGACCACGATCCACTCGTGGTCCTTTTGCATTTTCGCTTTTGCTTACCTTACCCCGTTTACGCGGAATAATTCGCCATTCTTTAAAATCAGTACCTCATGATTCCGGACAAATACTTTCGCAGGACCTAGCCTCGTATCGAGATTTCGGCGTTTATCCACAAAAATCGCAAAGTCCGTTTCTGAGCCAGTCGAATCAGTGCTGTTGCGTTCAAGGGGCAAGAGCGGATAGTCTGCATCCGGGAGACCACCTGCGACAAGCCCGTCCATTGAAACAGCCTTAAACTTTTCAGAATCCGGCGGTACGATTAGCATCAGTTCTGCAATACGCGCTGAATTATCTTCAGATGGCCACAAGTCATCAACCTCTATTTTGAGCTGGGCGTATCTCCCCTGCTTCCAGAAAACGTACTGAGGCGAGTCATCTTCCTTGAACGTTCCCGTGGCAAGTTTCTGAAATTCCTCGCCGTCGTTCGTTCCCGAAACAGTAAATTGGCGCAGATAACCCTCCGACATTTCGTCGCCTTGGTACATGAGTCCAAAAGTTTCTTGTTCGGTTGATACTGTAAATTCTATCGGGAACTTGCTCAAGCTCGTAGATTTCCAGACTGTAGTGGGGTTCCAATCCTTAAGATTTTGGGTGGAACTCTTGGAATCGGTGGTGGGAAATTTTTTTATACCGTAATCACCACTCAGAACGTAATCCACGGCTGCAGCCGGATTTCCCGGCATGACAAACGCCCATTCATAGCGCCCTTGGTCCGAAAGTTTCACAGTATCATCGGCGACGACAAGTTCTTGCACCACGCTGTCGATGGCGTAATCCTTGACGCTCAGGAATGAAAGCGTCCCCTCGTCTTCGTAATCTTCCCTCTGAATGGTAAAGAAATACTTCAACGGTTTTCGCAAATCGAATCCCGACGAAATATCCGTAAGGTCATAGCCGAATTCCATTTCTTCCTTATGCACGCCGTCTTTCCACTTGCCAAGCATCGGGCCTTTGAAGCCGTCATTTTTGAAATGGTACAGGTACTCCGTTTTCGATGGGGACTCTGCAGAAGTATCCGGAGAAACACCTACGGAAAGCTTTATCTTTGAGCGGTTCCCGTACGCCATGCGGACTTTGATGGTGCGTTTCGGGGCATAATCCTTGCGCAAATGGAGAACTTCGACAACGGGAGAACGGCTCTCCGCATAGACGTTGTACGGAACGAGGAATCGCCCTTCGTTCCCAAAAGAAAGTCCCCAGCTGTTCTGCACAATCCACACGCCGCAATTTTCACCGATGCAAATGCTGTCGTTGTACCCCGCAATCGTCACCGAATGGTTTGTAGCCCCCGGAAGCGATGTTGCGACAATCCAAGGTTTACCCTTGACTTTGACGGTATCCAGCGTCCAGGTGTCGATATCGAAACTTGCGGCGGCGACTCCGCCTGCGGCAAAAGTCGTATCGCCCCAATGGTTGTAAAGCCAGCCCTTGAGCGAATCGCGACCTTCGGGTGCTGCAAGCGAAACAAATGTCACGCTGTCGATTCTGTTGTGCATGGCATTATGCCAACGCGAATAGCCCTGCATCCAGCCGTAGTCTTCGGGCACGTTGCTCGAAGTTTTCCCGTAAGTGTTCGAATAAAGGATTCCTCCATAAGTAGCAGCATCGGGGACCCCCACCTTTTGGGCCAGCAACGCCTCGGACGCATGCCCCGATGCCACGACCTGCCACGTGAAAAACGCCGGCAAAAGATTTGCAGAATCCGCGGGGATTTTGTAATAGGCGTTACGTTCGTAACCGAGCGACATGGTAATACGCGAGATAGAGGCGCACGCACCAGATTCACCCTGATTGTAACCTCGGAAAAAATACGGAGTTTCTGAATTGTCAATCGCCGTGGGCAAATCCGACGCAAAGGCAGAACCACAAAGCAAGCCCAAAGACAACCCTAGAATATGTCCATAATTCATTATAACCTCATAGATTCCGGCTCATCCCCGTCAAGCGAGGACAGGCGGCCGGAATGACGTGGGAGCCAAGTGCAGCGACAGACCGCTTGCGGTCTGACATTGCCGAGGCAAACCAATCATGCCACAAAGTGGAATGACGATGCTTAGAGAACCATTGTAACCTCAAAAAAGCCCCCGGAGGGGGCTTAGTGAATTTGCTAGAGCTGATTAATAGAAATCGTCGTCGCCCACCCATTTATAGCTGAATGTAAACTTGTAACCTGTGTGGGGATCGTCGCCACACGTTTCGCCGCACTTATCGTTTGCTACGTCGTATTCTATGCCCTTCTGACCAACAAGGAATTTCATCTGCTTGCCCTGCTTTGGAGCTTTCCCATTCTCTCCGGTTGCGCTACTGGCATCACCGCTCAGGACGGTTGCCATTTGAGCATATGGCCAATGGATACCTTGTTTGGCGTAGTAATAAACCCCGTTTTTATCTGCCTTTACATTGAAGTACAAATACAGTCCCAAACTATCAACCTCTGTCGTTCCTTTGTTATAATTGGGTTTGCGGTCTTCATCTTTTCCGTCATCAAATTCTTCAGAAAGGAACACCACACGATATTCAGGATATTTACCACCTTCCCAATCGTATCCTTCCCAAGAAGCTAGTTTTCTGGCTTCAGCACTGCTACCTGCGTGGAGCGAAACATTTGCAGTAAAATCACATCTTAAACTTCCACAATGCAAAAACTCTGAACCAAAGTCATCCATTTTAAATGTCAATTCGATTCGGCCTACGCTACGCTCATGCTGTTCCGAACCCTTGGAGAACACCATTGTCTTATTGGTGGAATCACCTTCCAAGGTGTATGCATATACGCGGTAAGCGAAATAAGGGGAACCAGCTCCAACATTGTCAGGATAGGGTGAAATTGATTTGCCTTTAACATCGAAGACCGTAAAGCCATTGTAAGTCCCTTCATTTGATATGGGCGTATTATTTGCGATGGTATCTGGCAGTTTATCGCCTTTATATCCTCGCAGAATGACAAAGCCTTCCAAACGGGCGGTATCTATTACAGGGTAATTATAGTTCACGGTAATGATTTTGCGATTCTTATCTTTTCCAAGTTGCAAGTCCGTTGGAGCGCGCAATGTCGAAGATATCGACAAGGTATATGTCGTTGAATCCGTCCCATCTTCGGAGCGCACTTCAATCTTGACACTGGAGTTTTTCGATATTGTGAGCTTTCCCGGAGTCTGGAAGGAGTAAAACCCATCTGCATCCGGTGTAACATACTGCTTTGTTGCCATATTCGTAGTAGCCGTAAACCTCACCCATGACACTTTTTTTGCTTTGGGCTTGACTTTGATAAAGGCTGCCGGGGCTTGGATTGCGGCATCGAAACTGCGACCTTTGGCAAGCTCTGTGGAATCCTTGCTCAACAGGGCCGTAGAATCCACCATCAACGAATCGGCAAACACCTGGAGCATGGAAAGGGAGGCATCCGTAAACATCGGGCGTCTGGTCGGTTCCGGGTCTTCCTTGTCGTTCAATCCGTCGCCATCCGTATCCGGGTCCGTCGGGCTTGTATAAATCTTGACAGTCGATTCGCCCTTGGTCCAGCCGACGATTTCGTCGTAATCCGACAGGCCGTCGCCATCGGTATCCTTCTTCTTGTCATCCGTTCCGAATAGATATTCCGTCGATAGGGGTACTCCGTCTTTATCTTGGTCCTTGCTGTAGAAAATGTGCACGGCATCCCCGGCACCTACAAAAATATGTTCCATGTCGTAGGAGCCGCCGGAGAATGAATACATATCCAGAGTGTTTAATCCTTTTTTAATGTTGGCAGCACTCTGGATTGTTACATACCACATGGCACTATCGGCCAGATTGAACTTATACCCATCAATGGAAGCGAGCCCGTAAACTTTCTTTTTTTCGGGGCCTACAACCGAATCTTGCTCGAAATTCACGTGAGCATTACGCAACAAATCCGCAAGGGAGGTCTTTGCGTACATGTCGTCTGAACCCTTGTTGTCAGGGTTATAACGGTAATTGGTGGCGACCTGATACCTTGCTGACGAATTTCCGGCAGATCCGGGGCCGTAATCAATGGTGATGTCGGCCGTCTTGGCGGCCACCGTCGTGTAAATTTTATCGAAACTGCCACCATCAGAGGTTATTTTTTGCGTTGATGAACCTAACACGATGGAACTTGTGTTGTAAATCAGGTCCTCGATGTCCTTGACGGCCACGTTTTCGTTGCAGAATTTCGCTTGCTCCGATTTACCCGGCTTAAGCTGGATGTCGGCCCAACTACCCTCGCGGTCCAAGTCAGCAAGGATTTTCAACGAGCTTGTATCTTTAACATCATAAGTGGATGCGGACAGTCTTAATGCCTCGATGGTAAATGCGATGTCGGAGGTGTTCTTGAGTTCCACCTGCATGCAGAGCTTGGCGCCATTCACCGTTGACCCTTTGGACATTTCCTCGGATACGGCCTTTTCGTAGCTTTCGGCAACGCTTTTCTCTTCGGAAGATCCCCAGGACATGCCCGTGGAACTGGTGTAACTGCCGTTGTAACCGAGAGTAACACTCCCAGTATATTTAATCCCGGATTTAGTTAAATTTGGACTAAATTTCCCTTCTATTTCAATACCATGAGTCGTTGAAAATTCCCATGCGTTCATGATGTCCGCGCTGCGGGTTTGCTCGTAACTTGTAGATCTCGTATTGGTCACTTCACTGCCTTCCGTGATTGTTTTGCTAGAAGAAGTCCCTTCCGAAGTCTCTATATTGAGCGTTATCGTCGGCGATTTTTTGAGTGTTACCATAAGTCCCGGCACGTCGGCAATACGCGGATTGAACTTGGTCGGGTTCGAAGGCGAATACATGCCGTCGGCAAGTTCCTCCTTGTCGCTCCAGCCGTCGCCATCGGTATCGGCAGCTTTCGGGTTCGTGTCGTACTTATAGATTTCCTCAAGGTCGGTGAGGCCGTCTTCATCCATATCATCTTCGGAATCCATCGCGACAATTTCGATGTTCTTGATTTCGGAAAGCTTGAACGTATGCTCTCCTGCATCGATGCCTTCGCCCACCGTCACGGTCATCGTTTCCTTGCTCTTGTCCTTGAGTTTGAAATCGATGTGGTCCATATCCGAAAGCTTGATAGCCTTCTGCTTTGTTTTTCCCGAGAAGCCCATCTCCTTCTTTTCGGCCTTTCCAGAGAACGTCAGGCTGTCGATAGTCGTGAGGTTCAGGCTTGCCGTAGGCTTCTTAGCGTCTTCGTTATATATGTTGATAACTCCGGCCATGCTAAGCGTTGCCGAAGCGGCAAGAAGGGCAGAAATTTTCTGAATCGTTTTCATGTTTCCCCCTTACTGCTTCACGTTGATGTTGAGAGTTTTATGGTACGCACCCGTCTGGACATGCACCACATAGAACCCAGACTTAAGACCAGGCTGGACCACATTCTCGCCCTTCACGAGAGTCGCGTTACGATAGACGCAATTACCCAAGGCATCAAAAATTCGGACTGAAGCACGGCCTTCCGGGACAATCACAGACAAACTTGATGTATGACGGTTCCAACTTGCCGATGCAACAGGCACGATTCTCGACAAGGGAATCGACAAGCCAGCCGAGTCGTTCTTGTCAGCCTTGAACGTAATTTTCGTGATATTTTCCACCCAGAAGTTTTCGGTAGTGCCGTCCGCCTTGGTGACTTTAATGAGGTGCGTCGTTTTTCCAGCCAAAGCGAAGGCTGCCAAAACGAGTGCGAGAAACACTAGTCTCTTCATTTTATTCCATTCTCCTTTAAAAAGGTTCTGCAGGCACAAAAAAAATCTAGCCATGCTACCTGTTGATAGCATGGCCTGCATTTTTTACTCATCAATTCGTGTAAGAAAATTTTTACCTGTTTTTAAGTCGTTTTACAACAAGCGTCACGCAGACGCCCAGAACAAAGCCAAGAACCGCCGTCAACACATAGCCACCAGTTTCTGTAGATAAAATAAAGGCTCCGTACTCGGACCGTGAACCCGGAATTTCTGCACCCGAAAAGTTGCCAATCACAGCAAAAAGAGCAATCAAAGTAATGCCGGCCGTCGTTGCCAGAATGTTCGTTACTCGTCTTTCACGTTTTTTACGGATTACTCCTGCACGCCTATTAATTTCTTTAAGCGCATCTTCTGTTGTGTATTTCATGTTCAACCTCTTTGCTCTTCACTATACCACCTCTTCACTATACCACCCTTTAATATTTAATTGCGAATATAGATTTTTTACTCAAGATTTTTTCTTAAAAAAATATTACTCACACTGTAAACTGTCAAAAATATTACTATTTTTATATATATGATAAAGTATTTTGTCGTTAGCGAGTCCTTTTGCAGCAAAATCTTATTAACCCCCATTAAGCAAGACTGCAAATATAAGGTTTTCTTGGACGGAGATAACATCCATGCCTGATAACGACGGACTACTATATATCCGTTTTCAGACCTTTGGCGATCAAAAAGCTCTTGAAGCTATTTTTAACAAGTATAAGGAAAACCTGGTTCTATTTATATATGGGTTTGTCCGAAATATCGATATCGCCGAAGAACTGATGATGGATACTTTCGCAATCCTTGTGTCTGGAGTAGCCCGCTACAAAGAAACTGACAACGCCATGTTCAAAACGTGGATCTTCGCCATAGCCAAGAACCAGGCCCTTCAACATCTAAGGAAGCAAAAATTCTGGTTTGTCTCGCCAGAAAAGGAATTCCTAAGCAACATAAAAGCGGACGACAGTTCCCTTCCAATCACCCTACTTTTAAAAAACGAGAGGCAATCGTTGCTATACCGTTTGTTGAGGACCATTGACGCGGACTACAGGCAAGCGCTATACCTCCAGTATTTTGAAGAAATGAAGCCGGAACAAATCAGCCGAATTATAAAAAAGAACATCAAGCAGACTTACAACCAGCTTTCCAGGGGGAAAGAGGCCCTACGCGCCGCATACGAAAAGATGGGGATTTCATGGGATATTTAACAAGGTTGGACATCCTTACCAACATCATCCAGTCCATCATCTTAATCGTCATTATCGCAAAAACGATAAAGCTAACGATAGAAACAAAAGCAAGTCTCTTACCGTTTTTCTTCGCCTTGGCTTTGAGCGGCACTCTTCTAAGTAACTTCTATTGGTTTGCCTACGACATTTTGAAACCGGATACGCGAATGCCTATGGCATGCAACGAAATCGGCGAAAACGCAACGATTCTTCTTTTGTGCGCAGGCTTAGATACGATACTGAAAGACAAGAGAAAAGTAGCAAGTGAAATCGTGTTTGCAATTTTCTTTATCGGCGCGAACATAGCATTATGGATACTATGGACGGGAGAATGGTTCCAAGATATTTTGTTTGGAATCCCGTACATTTACTTTTTCTGGCTTTTGATTCGCGGTTTAAAGAGCAGGGAAATCTTGAGCCGCAAAGAAATGTGGTTTGCGGCAGCGGTAGGTATCATTATTCTGGCTATGCAGATTCCTCTATATTTTACAAAAGGGGATGCTTTCAATTTTATATGCTTTTTGGTGATGTTCGCCCTGACCGTTTGGCTCGGAGTCGTTAACTTTCGGCGCAAGGATTTTTTTCTCGCCACGACTTTCTTTATGTGGACAGAACTAGCCATGTTCTTGAGTCCTGGATTCTACTACGATTTGTTTGTTTTCACAAGCACGGTTGCGATTATTATTATGTACCCTTCGTTGAAAAAGGAACTTGCTGCCAATGATTAATGCCGAAAACGTGCTGATATGCATTGCAGTTCCGTTCGCAATTTCGTTTATTTTCACCAAGGGAAGTGCGCGCCAGCTGGCTTCCGCATTCCTTGCCGGTATGATCGGCTGCATTTTTTCGGCCTATGTCGCGGGCTTTATCCAATTGACATCGGGTTATAGCGCCGAAGACACTTCCATTTTTCTTTCCCCGATAATCGAGGAGAGCATGAAGCTTTTGCTGATATTGTTCTGCATTTACTTGTACGGACCATCGGGCAAAAGGATAGAGTTGCTCGCCGTCGGGATTGGTACCGGTTTCGCGACCTTCGAAAATTGCTGCATTCTTCTTTCTTCAGGGTCGCAGCAATTGACCTATATGCTGGTACGCGGATCGGCGGTCGGCGTGATGCACATCGTGACCTTGGTGGCGCTAGCCAAGGGACTGCAACTTCTAAAAATGTACAAGGCGTTCTTTTTCATCGGGATTGTAGGCATGCTGTCCATCCCCGTGACCATACATGGACTCTACAACCTTCTGGTTTCTCAACCGGGCGTGTCGTCATATATCGGGTACGCGATGCCGATGCTTTGCGTGATACTGCTGTATATGACGAATATTGTGAAAAAAAGGTAAGGCGGAGTCCAATCCCGCTGCCGTCGATAGATGTCTTCCAAACCTCCAAGAAGCACACTGAAAAATTTCTTTTAATGAAAGAAAAAGAAACAGAAACGTCAAGAAAAAAGTCCCCCAGCAGAGCGAGGGACATGTGAAGTTGCATCACGGTGAGCGGGAATGCTTTACCGCGTCAAAAGAGCTACGATTGCGGCTATGAGACCGAGGATTACGGCGGCGGCAATCACAATCACAGCGACCATCATCCACTTGACGTATTTCGCCAGGCGAACCGATATCGCATTTTGGTCTTTCGCAAATTGCTGGTACGCATTGAGAGCAGCCATCACGGTGATACCGGCATCGTCAAGCCAGCCCAATACGGGAACCGCATCGGGAGATAAATCAAGGGGCGAAATATCATAAGCAAGAGCCATCATGGCGATAATCACAGAAAGAGCCTTCCAAACTACGGGGACGCCATTATTCTGTACATCTTTTGTTCCAGTCCCCTCGCGACTAGAACCACCCATGTCGTTCATGTCGTGAACTTCGGCATCTTCATAAACTTTTTCGTTAGGCATAGAATCTACCTCAAAATAAACCATTTACATTTTTAATATATACAAAAAAGACTACCGACTTAGCGATAGTCTTTGTAAAAAGAGTTTCGTGTAAGGTGATCCCGGAACGGGGTCCGGGATGACAAAGAAGCCGAGAGATGCAGAAACACGCTTGCGCGTTTCGATATCCGAGGCGAACAAGTCAAGCCTCGAAGAGGAATGACAAAGGAGCCGAGTGGTGCAGAAACACGCTTGCGTGTTTCTATATCCGAGGCGAACAAGTCAAGCCTCGAAGAGGAATGACAAAGCTCTGGATCCTTCGCGATTTCGCACTCAGGATGACACAACGCCGTATTGCGCGGATTAGCCTACATCCGAAAAAGCCAGATAAGCGAGCAGAGCAAGGTCACAATCACAATCTTGAAACGAAAATAAATTTTCGACAAGATTGGATTGCGATATCCTTCAACGAACAATGGGCGAAGCCCATTTCCCGTACTAAAGTACGGAGTTTCAGTAGCCGCAGACCCCAAAAGCCACAACAATAAACGTCTCTTTCGTCTCTCGTCTGTAGCCGCTTGCGGCGTTCTTTCGTCTAAAGCTACCCGTGGTAGAGCTTGCTCGTCTGATAACTCGGTTCCGATGTGAGGTTCACGCCCAAACGGCGGAACACGCCGACATCGACCTGCGAGAGGATTACGCTGGAATGGACTTCGCAATGGCGGAGTTCCGGGAGTTTTTCGAGGGCAATCTTTGCGTTGTAATCCGTCAGAGCGCAAACGGAGAGAGCCACGAGAACTTCGTCCATATGCAAGCGCGGGTTATTGTGCCCGAGTTGCTTTGTCTTGAGGTTCTGAATCGGTTCAATCACCATCGGCGAGAGCAAACGCACTTCGTCAGGAATTTTGGCGAGGTGTTTCAACGCGTCGAGCAACGCTGCAGAAGAAGCGCCGAGGAGCGAGGAAGTCTTGCCCGTGATAATCGTGCCATCGTTCAGTTCAATCGCGACCGCAGGCCCGTTCGTCTCTTCAGCCTTGGCAACTGCGGCAACAGCCACCTTGCGATCCTTGGCGCTGATGTGCGCCTGTTCCATCACAAGTTCGAGCTTATAAACCTGATCCTTTTCGGCGTTGCCCTTGCGGACCTGGCAAAGCGTATTGTAATAGCGACGGATGATTTCGGCATTGGCAGCTTCGCACACGGCGGCGTCATCGACGATGCAGTTACCGGCCATGTTCACTCCCATGTCCGTCGGGCTCTTGTACGGAGATTCACCGAGGATGCGCGTAAAGAGGGCGTTCAGCACCGGGAAGATTTCCACGTCGCGATTGTAGTTGATGGTCGTCTTACCGTAAGCTTCCAAGTGGAACGGGTCAATCATGTTCACGTCGTTCAAGTCTGCGGTGGCAGCTTCGTACGCGAGGTTGACCGGGTGCTTGAGCGGGATGTTCCAAATCGGGAACGTTTCGAACTTGGCATAGCCAGCCTTGACACCACGCTTGTTTTCATGATAAATCTGGGAAAGGCAGACCGCCATTTTTCCACTTCCCGGACCCGGCGCAGTCACCACCACGAGTTCGCGAGTGGTTTCAACAAATTCATTCTTGCCGTAACCGTCATCGCTTACGACCAAAGGAATATTGCTCGGATAGCCCGCAATCGGATAATGGCGATAGACCTTGAGTCCAAGGGACTCCAGCTTCTTCTGGTAAGCGACGGCACTCGGCTGTTCTTGCCAGCGCGTCAGCACGACGCTGCTCACGTAGAGTCCGTAACCGCGGAATGCGTCAATCAAGCGAAGTACATCCTGATCGTAGGTAATGCCGAGGTCGCCACGGACCTTGTTCTTTTCAATGTCACCGGCGTTAATAGCGATAATGACTTCGGCCTTATCCTTGAGCTTTTCAAGCATGCGGATTTTGGAATCGGGAGCAAAGCCCGGCAAGACACGGCTTGCGTGATGGTCATCAAAAAGTTTGCCACCAAATTCGAGATAAAGTTTTCCGCCAAATTTAGAGATTCGTTCCCGAATTTTTTCAGATTGAGTTTTTAGATAAGCATCGTTATCAAAACCAACTTTAAACATATAACAAATACCATTTTGAGAGTTTTCACAATAATAAAAAAATGTAAACCACCATTCCAAGTCCAAAAAAATATTTTTTTGCCATATTTCTAAATTTAGTGCGGACCATGTTTACTTACCGCTACAGAGAACTTGCTCTACCCCTCGACAAGAAGGGCGAAGTCCGTTTTGCGCTCGCAAAAACGCTCCGAATCCATCCTGAAGAGATTTTCAATTTGGAAGTCGAACGTTTTTCGCTGGACAGTCGGCGCAAAGGAGACTTACGCTGGTCTTACAACGTAGTTTTCGATTTGAAGCGGAAAGTTCGCGCTACAGGGAACAACGCACGCGGATTGATTGAATCCAAACGGGAAATCCGTTCGCTAGAAGCAGAGCCGGGATGCAACACCGTTCCGATGCCAAGCCATGTCAATATCATCGGCGCAGGCCCTAGCGGGCTTTGGGCGGCTTTACACCTTTTGCGCAAAGGTTTTTCGGTCGATATTTACGAACAAGGTAAACAAGTCGAGGAACGGTTCCGCGACATCCGCAAATTCTTTGTCGACCGCAAGTTCAACGCGTTCAGCAACGTGCTGTTTGGCGAAGGCGGAGCGGGAGCATTCAGCGATGGAAAGTTGAACACGCGCAGCCGCAACTTGTTCAGCGAAACGGTGCTCAAGGACATGGTTGAATTCGGCGTTGACGAAAGCGTCGTCACATTCGCAAAACCGCACATTGGCACAGACAGACTCGTTTTAATGTTAAGACAAATTCGTGCTGAAATTGTGAGACTGGGCGGAAAGATTCACTTTAGCACTTGCCTTGAAGACATCGAAATCAAGGACGGGCGCATTTGCACGATAAAATTAAGGGAGATTTCCGCATACGCGGGAATGACAAGTGCAAACACGGAAATCGCGGAATCACATTGGAAACCGTGCGAGGCGTTGGTTTTGGCGGTCGGTCATTCCGCACGCGAGATTTACCAGTTGCTCCACGCTCGCGGAGTTCAGCTCGAAAGCAAAGCTTTTGCGATGGGTGTCCGCGTGGAACATCCGCAATCGCTCATCAACATGCGACAGCTCGGCAATGTCGATACAAAACTCACTGGCTCCGCAGAATATTTCCTCGCCACGCCAACGCTCAATAAAACGTCTAGTGCCTATAGTTTTTGCATGTGCCCCGGCGGAGTCCTTGTACCGTGCGCATCGGAACCGGGAACGCTAGCGACAAACGGCATGAGCTACAGCCGCAGAAATGGCGCATTTGCGAACGGAGCCATCGCGGTCCCCATCACGGCTGGCGCCGAAGGCTTTGACATTCCTTCGAGCGGTTCGCTCTTTGGCGGACTCGACCTGCAACGAAAAATCGAAAGCGATGCATTCAACGTCGGTGGAAAAGCTTACGCGGCCCCCGCACAGACCATCAAGAGTTTCCTCGCCCACCGCGAAGACAAATCACTCCCGAAATCCACCTATCCCTGCGGGCTTGTACAAAGTAACCTATGGGACTGGATGGACAAGACAATTTGTCAAAGCCTCGCCGAAGGCTTCCAGAATTTTGACCGCAAGATTCCGGGATTCATAAACGAAGGCTTGATTGTCGCCCCAGAAACGCGCACCAGTTCACCGCTCCGCATCACGCGCAACAACGAGACGCTCGAAAGCGTCAACACCAAAGGTCTATTCGTCCTCGGCGAAGGAGCCGGATACGCCGGAGGTATCGTCACCAGCGCCGCCGACGGCGTGAGACTTGCACATTATGCCAGGAGATGCAAGTAATGATGAAAGCACTATGTCATTCCCGCCACAGCGCGGGAATCTCCAGTTTTTATAATGGGAGATGCCCGACTAAATCGGGCATGACAATCCTTACTTCAATTCTTGTAATTAAAAATTTTTAACTGGTAACTAAAAAATGATTACACGAACTATTGACCGCAACTTTGCCAACATGCGCCTAGACCGTTTCCTCCGCAAGGCGTTTCCCGAAGAATCCCTCTCGGTGTTCTTCGCCGTCATCCGCAAAAAGAAAGTCCGTGTAAACGGAGTTGTCGGCAAGGCCAATCAGATGCTCATCGAAGGCGACGTGGTGAACATTTACGAGAATTTCAAGAGCGTGGAAGCAGACGAGAGCGGTTCGACGAATTCGACAAGTTCAACGACCTTGAGTCTTCCTGAACGAAACCTAGAGCCGAAGACGATAGGGATAGTCGAAGGACCGAAAACAACAGGTTTCGCAAAAAACAAATCTACCTGGGGGAAAACAGCGACATCTGCAGAGAAGCAAGCTCACTGGGGTGCGCACGAACTGGACTTCATCATCCAAACTGAAGATTACGTTATCGTCAACAAGCCTTCGGGACTCGCAAGCCAGCCCGGCAGCGGCACGCGCCCCGGCGAAAGCCTCGTGGAATACCTTTGGGAATGGGGCAAAAAAGAAGGACTTGATTTTAAGCCCACCATCGCCCACCGCCTCGACCAAGAAACGTCCGGCATGATTATCGCGGCTCTCCACGGCGACACGCTCCGGGACTTCACCCGCCTTATCCGCGAACATGAAGTCGATAAATATTACTTTGCGCTTGTCAAAGGCAACCTCAAGAAAGACCGCGGAACTATCAACGAATCGCTTTTGCGCACAGACAGTGCCAAGGGCAGCAAAATGCTCGTCGGACAAGAAAACGACAAGGCACAAACGGCCATCACGCACTACCGCGTCAAGCAGCATTACGAAGGCTATGACCTTGTCAAAATCAAGCTCGAAACTGGACGCATGCACCAAATCCGCGCCCACTTCGCAAGCATCGGGCACCCGCTTTTAGGCGATACACGATACGGCGATTTCGCCCTCAACCGCGAAGTCAAAAAGCAATTCGGACTGAATCGCCTGTTTTTACACAGCTGCCGTCTGGAATTCGACTGGGAAGGTGAACACAAAGTCTTTGATTGTCCGCTCCCCAAAGAACTGCAAAACGTCATAAACCAGCTAAAGCCGCTCCGCATCGAACGTCCTGAAAACAACTTCGAAAAAAGCCGCCGTCGCAGATAAAAATCGCCAGAACAAATTCGAACTAGTAGTCTAAAAAAATATGCCACAGAACTGTACATAATACACTTCTGTACAATGTTTTTTTTATTTTTGTACCTATAAAACAGATTACAATGAAGCTTTATAGGTACCGAGCACACTGTTTTTTTTCTTTGTACCTATAAAACACCAAGAAGCAACACTTTTATAGGTACCATTTTCTATTTTCACACACAAGTTAAACTAAAAAATACCTATAAAATCGATTTTTTGCGTTGTTTATAGGTACAGGCTCAATGAAATTCGCCTTATTGAATCAAAAAAGACCTGTTTTGTACCTATAAAAGTGAACAAAACAATAATTTTATAGGTACCAACTTCAAAATCGTCTTAAATTTCGAAGCAAAATTTCGATTAAGTCAAAGATAGACTCCATTTCCATTTAAAAACATCGTATAAAAAGGAGATTCCGGCTCAGAGGCCGGGATGACATCAACAGCATTATCCCCGCACCAGCGGGAAATCGAACTGGATACTGCGCGGAGTCGCAAACTTGTCAAAAGTAATTTCGTAACAGAAGTTCTTTTTATCGACCGCGCTAACCGTCCCAACTCCAAAGATTTTGTGCACCACGCGATCGCCTACCGCAAATTCTGCCGTAGGCGCTTTCTTTACAGCCCCAAAGCTTTCATCCTCATCGAAATCATTCATCAAATCGCGATTGCGGTCCGATTCCGCGATAAAATCGCGTGCCGCCAAAAGTAAATCGTCCGAAAATCCGTGCGCCACATCGAGTTCGCCCATATCCATTTCAAGCAAGAACCGTGACGGATAACGCGTTCCGCTCTCCCCCGCCACTCCATCTTCAGCATCGCTCAGGCACAGCACATTTTCGGCTCGCGTGAACGCCACATACGCAAGCCTGCGTTCTTCTTCGAGCTGAATTTTGTTCTGCACGCGCTTCACCGGGAAAAAGCCCTCGTTCAAGCCGCACACAAAAACATACGGAAACTCCAAGCCCTTCGCATTGTGAATCGTCATGAGCTGCACGCGATCCTTTTCCTGCGAATCTTCATCGGCGTTCGTGAATAGCACGATATTCTGCAAATACTCATCCAAAGAAGCATCTTCTTCGTAGTAATTTTCAAACTCGAGAATACCTTGTTTGAGTTCCGCGAGATTGTCCAAGCGGTCTTCGTCACCATCCAAGCGAAGCATTTCCTCGTACTTCGTTTCGCGCAAAATTTTCGACAATAATTCCGAAACGCGCATATCCTTACAACGCGCACGATACTTTTCAATGAGTTTCACGTATTCAACAACGTTACTTCTCGTCAAAAATTCCTTGCAGTCAAAATCTATTTTTCGGCGGTCATTTCCCACCGACGAAAGTTCCGCCTGCGTCGTGACATCAGGAGCTACATCGTTCAACCGCCCCGCCTCATAGACAATTTCAAGCAACGCCTCGTAAAGCCCGACACCACGAGTATCTGCAAATGCCTGCAAAATCGCTAGTTTTTTCGGTCCGAACTGTCGTTTTGGCGTATTCACAGTACGAATAAAAGACAAATCATCAGCATAAACTAACATTCGCAAATAGCAAATGACGTCCTTAATCTCTTTACGCTGGTAGAATCCGACACCGCTATAAACCTTGTACGGAATCGACTCCGACATCAGCGCCTCTTCGACGGAACGAGACTGCGAATGCATTCGGTACAGTACCGCGATATCCTTGTAATGCACGCCACCCGCAGCCCCCTGCACAGAGTTTTGCACCGCATTCTGTATGCGTTCGACAATCCAGCGAGCCTCTTCGCGAGTGTTTTTCGCATGATAAAATACGGGAGTCTTACCGCCCGCACGAACAGGCTTCAAAACCTTTTCAATTCGATACTTGTTGTTCTTGATGACCGCATCCGGCACTTTCAAAATACTCGGAGTCGAGCGGTAATTGTTCTGCAACAGAATCGTCTTTGCTCCCTTATGAAACTGGTCAAATTCCAAAATACGGTTGATATCGGCACCGCGCCAACCATAAATGGTCTGATCCGGGTCGCCCACCACAAACAAGTTCTTGTGATAACTCGAAAGCAAATCCGCTAAGCGGTACTGTTGTCCGTCAATATCCTGATACTCATCGACCATCACGTACATCATGCGTTTGCGCCACTTGTCAAGCTTTTCTGGGAAATTTTCCAGAATGTAAAGCGTGACCAGAATTAGGTCATCAAAATCCAGTGCGTAATTTTTCTTTTGTTCATAAAGATAGCGGTAATAAACAGCCATCCACTTGTCCGGCGCATCGTCCGCCAGTTCCACCAAATGCTCGCGTTTTTCACCCTGCCCGGCACCATTTCGAGATGCCTCCGGTTCATTTTCCGATTCATAAGCATTCCCTGCCCCCGGCAAATAGCCCTCATCCGCCAAATGTTCTGCAAACAGAGAAACATAACCGATATCACTGGCCTTGCGGCCACCGACAAAATCAAGGACACTGCTGATTTTCAAGTCCTTAAGCGAAAAACCAAGATCCGCATAAGCCTTGCGCAAAAGCGACTTCTGGTCGTCCTCATCTAGAATCATGAACTCCTTCGGGTAGTTGAGCACATGGATTTCTTCACGCAAAAAACGCACGCAGAACCCATGGAACGTCGAAATGTAGCCGCTATCGTCCCCGCCGAGAATCGAACGGATACGTTTTTTCATTTCGGCAGCCGCTTTGTTGGTAAACGTCACGCAAAGGATGTTCGAAGGCGAAATTCCCATTTCCTTCACGAGATACAGATAGCGGTGCGTCAGCGTCCGAGTCTTGCCGGAACCTGCGCCAGCCACCACGCGCACGTAGCCTTCGGTCGTCTCGACCGCCTCCAGTTGTTCCTTGTCCAATCGGGAACGCTCCCATTCCAGGGAATTCTCGACTGTTTCGTATTTCTTCGGGGAGCTTTCCATATGCGCCTTATAGTGAACACCTGTTTTACTGCACAAAAAGTAGTCTTTCGTTTAAAATCTGTCAAGCGACATTCCCTCTCAAGCCCTGTTTTTGACAAGAGAATCACTTCCACAAAAAGGTATCCTCCAAATTTGACCGCACAAAAAACATAAAACAACATTGTCATTACAGGGAAAAATTTTTTGTATATTCTTCACTGAAAGTTTCATGAGGATTACAATGATTATCGTAAATACAGACTACATCAGTGGCAAAGAAATTGAAACCATCCAACTCGTCAAAGGGAGCATCGTCTTTTCAAAAAATGTTGTACGAGATGTATTTGCCGGACTCAAGACCATCGTCGGTGGCGAAATCAAAGGTTACAGCGAAATGATGAGCGAAGCACGACAGAAGGCGACTGAACGTATGATTCAGGAAGCGACCTCAATTGGCGCAGACGCCATCGTGAACGTCCGCTATTCCACAAGCAATCTCATGGCAAGCGCCGCCGAAATCATCGCTTACGGCACCGCAGTCCGCTTCAAGAAATAATTAAAGTTGCAAGCCGTAATTTCGAACAAACAAAACAAAAGCCGATGCCACGATTGTCAAAAAAGCAGCCACGACAATTGCGGCTTTTTTTCGACTTCCCACAAAACGGATTTCGGGAAGCGATTGCAAAAAACATATCTGCCAAAGATCAAATAGGATCCATACAAAATCGACAATTGCGATGCAGAGTCCAATACGAGAGGGGGCAATTATCGAGACCAGCGTCAAGTATATCTTAATACAACCAGAAACATCATTCGAAAGCAGAAAATTGTGCACTCCAAAGAATCCGCCCAAGCAAGCGGTCAGCGCCATTTTAGTACGATTTCGAGGTTTTAAATCTTCGTAATTCATTTTAGTTTTCCCATAACCAGCGCAAAAATTAAAAACATTCCCGTCGTTAGAAAATTTTTTACTTCTTACTTTTAAAACACGTGACTATTATCACGAATCTTTCTATTTTTTTAATATGTCCAATTCATTATTTTTCGGAAAATTCGCAGCGGTTCTCCCCGCAGGTGGCCTCGGCAAGCGCATGGGCGGAACCATCCCCAAGCAATTGATGAAACTCGGCAGCAAGCCAGTTTACCAATATTGTCTTGAGACATTCCTCAAGATGGAAGAAATCGCAGAAGTCGTGATTGCCGTGCCTGCCGATTGGAAAGACTATTTCGAAAAAGAAATTGACGTCTGGTTTTCGTCCGACAACACCATCGGCAAATTTAGAACAAAGTTAAAAATCGTCATTGGCGGTGCCGAACGCTGGCAGTCCGTGCAAAACGGAGTGAACGCGCTCACTAGCGGCGCTGAATACGTGCTCGTACACGATGTCGCACGCCCGTTTATAAGCGAAAAAATCATCCGCGATGTATTTGACACACTCGTGAACAAAGGCAGCTGCCTCGTTGCAAAACCTGCGATTGACACCATCAAGATAGCAAGCGATGGCCGCGTCGAAAGCACGATTGACCGCAATAAGGTCTGGCTCGCACAGACTCCACAAGCGGCCCGCATCGATTTGCTCAAGAGCCTCTACGCCCGCATCGAAAAGGAACCGCTAAACTTCACGCCAACTGACGAAGCCAGCATCCTCGAATTCTTCGGCGAGCCCGTTTACATAGTCAAAGGCGAATCCGCAAATGACAAACTCACCACGCCAGAGGACTTCGCTGTATTCGCAAGCCGCATTGCACAAAAGTAACCAGCGCATTGGGATGAAATTTCTCTCGTCTCTCGTCTCTCGTCTCTACTCTAAATTCTATATTTACGCCGAAAATTTAAGCAGGCACGAGTTTTGCGCAGAATTAATTTAGTTTTCGCGAAAACAGCGCCACAAAGGGTATAAAAAATGAAAGTTTCTTTGAATTGGCTTAGACGTCACGTTGACCTTCCGGAATCCGCGGAAGATGTCGCAAAGGCGCTCACCTCCATCGGTCTCGAAGTTGAAGGCATGGAAGAACCGGGCAAGGTCTATGACAAGTTGCTCGTTGCAAAGGTTCTCACTTGCGATCCGCACCCGGATAGCGACCACCTGCACATCACAACCGTGAACGACGGCACGAACACAATTCAGGTTGTTTGCGGAGCCCCGAACGTCGCTGCTGGCCAGACGGTTGTACTCGCTCCGATTGGCGCAGAACTCCCGCTGCCCGATGGCACCAAGCTCAAGATGAAGAAATCCAAGATTCGCGGTGTCGAAAGCTTCGGTATGATTTGCGCCGAAGACGAAATCGGCCTCTCCGACGACCACGCGGGCATCATGGTTCTCGACGATTCCATCCCGGCAGGTACCCCGTTCGTAAGCCTCGGCATGTACGATGTCTGCTATGAACTGAACGTCACGCCGAACCGTCCGGATGCTTTGAGCCACCGCGGTGTCGCACGCGAACTTGCCGCCAAGTTCAACCGCCCGCTGAAGCCTCTCGCTTACACCCTCAAGGAAGATGCCGAAGCAGCTAGCTCCGCCATCAGCCTCGAAGTGGTTCCGGGTTGCGGTTGCTCCCGCTACGTGGGCCGCGTCATCAAGGACGTGAAGGTCGAAAAGTCCCCGGCATGGCTCGCCAAGCTCTTGCATGCTGTCGGCATGAACAGCATCAACAACGTCGTCGATATTACGAACTTCATCTTGATGGACGTGGGTCAGCCGCTCCACAGCTTTGACATGGACCAGCTCCACGGGAACAAGATCAAGGTCCGCCGCGCTGTGAAGGGTGAAAAGATTGAGACGATTGACCACACTGCACACGAACTCGTCGAAAACGACCTCGTGATTTGCGACGGTGACCGTCCCGCTTGCGTCGCTGGCGTGATGGGCGGTGTCGAATCTGAAATCGTCGACGCCACCAAGAACGTGTTCCTCGAAAGTGCTTGGTTCAACCCGACCGTTATCCGCAAGCAGGCAAAGCGCCTCTGCATTTCGACGGATTCCAGCTACCGCTTTGAACGCGAAATCGACTTCGCCACGCAGGACGAATACAGCAAGTACGCCTGTGCCCTCATCCAGGAAGTGGCAGGTGGCCGCATCCTCAAGGGTTCCGTCGAATACACCGGCGAAGACCACAAGAAAGAAAACAACGTCGTCACGCTCCGCATCGCCCGCGCCGAAAAGGTCATCGGCATGAAGCTCGAAGCAGCCCAGGTCGAAAACTACCTCACGGGCATCGCGCTCGAAGTCGTCTCCAAGACGGCGGACTCCATCACGTTCAAGATTCCGAGTTTCCGCCCCGACCTCGAACGCGAAGTGGACCTCATCGAAGAAGTCGCTCGCCTCGTCGGCTTTGACAACATTCCGTACAGCTTGCCGAAGTTCACGATGCAGCCGAACGAACTTCCGCCAATCGAAGTCCTCAACAGAAAGATCCGCAAGACGCTTTCTGCCATGGGCCTCCACGAATGCTTGAGCCTCCGCTTCACAAGCAAGGCCCGCACCGAAGCCCTCTTTGGCCCCGAAAGCGACGACCGTCGCAGCAAGCCGGCACTCCTCTTGAACCCGCTTTCCGAAGAACTCGGCGCCGTTCCGACAAGCCTCCTCCCGAATCTTCTCAAGGCCGTTGCCGAAAACGAAAAGAACCGTCCGGGTTCTGTACGTTTGTTCGAAGTGGCCAAGGGCCAGTTCAAGCGCGACCGCAAGGACGAACGCGATCCGGGCTTTGACGAATCGAACCTCGTCGCCCTCACCATCGCCGGTAACTTTGACGCTGACCCGCTCAACGACAAACCGAAGCAGATTGACTTCGCCGCATTCAAGGGCTTTGTCCAGAACTTCTTCAAGCGTCTCGGCCTCGTCGTGGAATTCCGCGCCGCAGCAAAGCCGGAACTATTCCTCCACCCGGGCAAGCAGGCCGAAATCGTCTGCAACGGCACGGTGCTTGGCACGATGGGCGAACTCCACCCGAACTGCCTCAAGGCTAGCGACATCAGCTACGAAACGTACGTGATGGAAGCCGACATGGACAAGATGGAACACGAAAGCCACAAGAAGATTGTGTTCCAGCCGTTCAGCCGCCAGGTGCCTTCGACCCGCGACATCTCTATCGAAGTTGCAAAGTCGATGACTCACGAAGACGTGCTCGCACGCATCAAGGGCCTCAACCCGAAGAACCTCGCGAAGATTACGCTCAAGAGCATCTACGAAGGCGATAAGATCGAAGCCGGTAAGAAGAACATGGTCTATAGCCTCACCTACCAAGCCATGGACCGCACGCTCACCGACGACGAAGTCAACAAGGCTCACAACAAGCTCCGCGACAAGATTGTTGCCAACGGCGACATCGTGCTGAGATAAGTGATTAGTAAGCAGTGGCTTGTGGCCAGGAACGTCACACACTGCAACGCATCATCCAGTTAAATTCATACAAAAAGAGTTGGTCACGCGGCCAACTCTTTTTGCTTCTTAAATATCATTTTGAGG
>CAMKLO010000049.1 GCA_946413655.1 uncultured Fibrobacter sp.
ACGCCAGAAGGCTCTTTTGAACCACCAGCCTAGCTGGTGGTTTTCTTTTATACAACAAACAGGGCGTGCATTTTTGCACGCCCGTTTTTTTATTTCCCCGAAACAAAATGCTCTTCGATCGAACACTTCAAGCTATAATCATATTCCGCATAAGTGGCATACTTGCCCAATCCATGAAGATTGAACTTTTTCCGAGACCCTTTTTCTCCATAAACAATAAAGTTTACGGTCGTCAAATTTTTCGGATCAACGCTTTGACCATCGACTGACTTAAATTCGCTCCACGGCAAGCAGCTAGTCACCACATCAGAACTCTTGGGAAGCGTCACTTTGGGCTGTTTTGGCAGCTGTTGAATATCATGGACTCCGCTACTGTTCATCACGACATCGATATCCGCTTCAGAAGCGTAGGTCACGCAAATGCCACCCCATTCTTCGTCCACATCACCGCTAAGCAAAGAATCAGTTTTAGAATCGAACCCTGCAACATAGAATCCGAATCCAGCAAAATAATCATCCTTAAATTCAGCAGTTCCACAAACGCCATAATCATGCAAGTCTGAACGTTTAGAACCCGCACAAGAATCCGGGAATCCGACTCCACCATTATAAATTACATTTTGCCCTTCAAATTCTTCTTCAGTCAAAGGCTGTATAAAGTTAGACTTATGCTCATCACTTGTATCTTCAATTTTATACCAACGGCCAGCATATTTATAATCAGCCCAATTAGTATAACCAGTTTCAACATAACCAAAAAAACTCCACAAGTTCGACAGCTCTATACATTGTTCTTCGCTATAGAGCTTTCTATTTTTAGTCGTGTCAATACTAGAACTGCTACGAATCCACACAGAAGACGAACTCTTCGGGGTGATAACAGGCTTTTCGATAGCGCAAGCTCCATTGGCAGAATACTTTCCGATACCCGCTAAGTTAAATTTGAACTTTTCATAATTGACAGAACTTTTTGCTGCAAACTGGATAATTCCAACGGCCTTCCCCATATCAGGATCATTAGGAGCAATCTCGTTCCAGGTAAAGCACCGTTCGACGAGTTCATTAGACTTGGGCAAATCCACCTTGGGAGAACTCTCGTAAGCGACACCTTTTACAACAAAGTTAAGATAAACATCTTTTTCGGAATAGTACGTGACACAAATTCCACCCCAATCTTGAATATTTTCATAATTAGGTTCATCGTCACCATAACCAGCAATACTAAACGAAACTCCGCCAACAGCATATTCGGATCCTTCCAAATTAACATCCATCGTTCCACAAAAACCGGAACATTCCATAATAACGCTTTCATACATATAAGGACTATATTCCATTGACGGATACGCCGGGAAATTGATATGAGCATAAGAATTTCCTGGAGAGGCATCAAAGGGGGCCAACATTCCCGCATATTCATCACGGTCATTAAAGCCCGTATTCACATGAGTTGCATCCCAACCACCCTTCCACAGGCAGGTCAATGTATCATCGACAGGGAATCTTTCGTAAAATTTATCATCAGGTCGCCACCAGTATTGCGTGGCGGAACTTGGATTATAAGTACTAATGCCCCTTATATTAAACACCTTTTTTTCGTCGTCACCACGACTTTGAATTCTAAACATTATGGACTGGATTTCCTTAGCCGCCTCTTCCCCAGTATAGACTTTGCTAATCTGCGAAGAACCACTATTCTTTGCCCAAGAACTTACATCAAAATCACTCCATTTTAGGCATTCCGTAACAACATCTTCTGTTTTGAAGAGATTATAAAGCGTAGGCGCATAAGATTCCTCAAGAGTCGTTCTACTTAGATAATTAGCGGGATACGCTTCAAACGGCATCGTAAAGCTGTTGGAATCAAATCCATCAACTTGAACCTTTAAATAAACACTAATTGAATAATCAGATTCGTAAGTGACACAAATACCGCCCCAGGACGAGACTTCAGCCGTAGAGCCTTCCTTGGCAAGCTGGATTTCGACACCAGCCCAGGGACCAAGCATTAAATAGTCCGGCTGAATAGATCCGCACAGCCCATCGCAGTGTTTAAAGACTGATGCCAAAGGCGTCGACGACTTTTCCAGTTCCACAGGGAAAATGACCTTCGATTCGCCTTGAAGGCCAAACAAGTTATCGCCAAAGGTTTGCCAAAAACCAGTGCTATCGTTCCCCGTATTGACCTTGTAGTCGACGGCAGGGTCCCACAAGTTATACCGAGTCGTTTGGGCGCCACTGTTTGATGGAGCTCCAATCATTTCTCCCGAACTCAAAAGTTCATCACTCGACGAACTAATTTCACCGGACACAAACAAAGTCTCGCCAGACTCCGGCAACACAGCAAGCGGATCTGACGGATTGTCATCGGAGCAGGCGACAAGGCTTAGCAAGAAAGCAGACGTAGCAAGGCCAAGAATTTTCTTAAGCATATGTTTTCCTACATGACGTAATAAAGGTTAATCAAGGGATAACCAATCCCAGCTTTCCTGATACGAACACATCTTCGCCCGGCGAACAGAAATTCGTTTTTTCGGAATACTTGCCAAGCCCTCTTATATTAATTCGGCTCTTAGTATTCGCTTCGCCCTGTACTGCAAAGAGAATCGATGTCATAAATGTCGTGCTGACTTCACTAAACCCCGACATAAAATAATTTTTCCAATCGAGACATACCGTCTTTAACTCAATGGACTTCGGCAATGTTGTCTTAGGCATTCTTGAAAAATCTCCAAATCCACTAGTTTGAGCATAAGTCAAAACAACTTCCAAGTCAGATTCCGAAGCATACGTTACACACAAGCCGCCCCAACTTGAGATATTAGCCTTAGCCACTAGCGAATTATCATCCATAGGATCAACTACGCCCGCGACATGAAAACCTACGCCCAAATAACCTTCCTTTGAAAATTCAAGCGAACCGCAAACGCCCATACAGTAATCAAAAACTTGATCGGTCGTAGTATAATCAATCCCGGACGTTGACGGATAAACCACTTTTCCGTTACCAGATTCTTCATCTCCAAAGCTGAACCAATATCCAGAAGTTTCGGTACCATTATCTAGTCCCGTAATCACACGGTCATCCGATCCAGGATTCGACAATCGATTCCAAAGCCCGCTAACCGTCTGCGGGGCCTCGCAATTTCCACTGGCACTGCTACCCGACGAAGCACTTTGTTCAGAACTAGAACTGCGCAGTACAATTGTTCCAGCTAAAAAGTTCCTCATACCATCAGGTATAACATAAGCGTAACCCTCAATTTCACAAGCTCCATTCGCATCATATTTACCGATTGCCGAAACAGTAAGGTGCCCCGTCATTTTCTCGGTACTTTTCATTTTCAATCTAATGCTACGAGCATGCTTTGAAGATTCTTCAGCATTCAATTCATTCCATGTAACGCACTTTTCCACCATATCAATAGATTTGTCAAGCTTGGTTTCATATAAATTAGCACTATCGGCTTTTAGTTCCAAATAAACATCCTGATCTGCGGCGTATGTTACACACACACCACCCCAATCGCTGATATTCCCTTCTCTCACACCATCAATGGGGTTCGACTTCATCGGGTCTTCAACGCCAGCAACATTGAAACCAAAACCGGCATACGCTTCGTTTGCAGAACCCCTATCTAAAACAAACGCACCACAATAGCCGCCGCATTCCCCTATAAGACGTACAATATTTTCCCATTCATTCAATTGATCGTCGTCATTAATCGGAAATTCAATAAACGACTTTCCACCTTTAAAACTATCTCCGAAATTATACCAGTAACCGGCACCATATTTATCGTCAGGATCAAGTCCTGTCTTCACAGGAACGTATTCATCCGTGCCCTTCCACATGCAAGCGGCCGTATTTTTCGGAGCTTTTGCACTACTTGAGGAATTTGCAATTACGCTACTCGATGTCGCCGCAACATTTTCGCTGCTGCTCGACGCGACATTCGCGGCACTCCCGCCGGCATCGCCACTGCTCGACTCCGCAACAGACGAACTGCTTTCGCCAGACACCACCGGAGTCCCGCTAGACTCCGGCGAATCGATGGAAGCGTCCGACGGATTGTCATCGGAACAAGCGACAACGCCAAGCAGCAAAGCCGAAATCACGCCTCCAAGAATTTTCCTAAACATAACATCCAACCTCCTTCATTTATAAATTTAATAAACGGTTTTGGGGATGGAGCAAGCCCCTTTAGTAGAATATTTGCCGATACCCGCTATATTAAACTGGTTCCTATCGCCATTTTCAGTACTCTTTACAATAAACTGAATCGTGCTCACCGCCGTTCCTAGATTCGGGACTCTCGGTTGAAAATCATCCCAGGCAACGCACTTTTCGGTAAGCCCTCCCGATGCAGGGAGAGAGGCTTTCGGAGAATTATCGTACGGGACATCTTTTACAACAACATTTAAGTAAGCATCCTTTTCGGAATAATAAGTGATGCAAAGGCCTCCCCAGTCCTTGATATCGGCAAATTTAGGCGTTCCATAGCAAGTGTTACCTTCACAAGAAGTCAATGTATCTTCAGCAATATTGAACGCTACAGCAGATGCGGCATAATCCGCTTTTTCCAAAGTAAATTCCATCGTTCCGCAAAAGCCATTGCATTCCATGATAACAGGCTCATACATATAAGGCTCGTATTCCGGATTTGGATAAGCCGGAAATTCAATTCTTGAATATGCACCCTCGGGAGAAGCATCGAAATCATACAACATTCCGACAAATTCACCTCGATCATTATAGCCAGTATTGACAATTCCTGATCCATCCAAACCTTTCCACAGGCAAGTCAAGGAATCGTCGTTTGTAGTAACCAGGCCTAAATCCTGTTCATTCGTACCGCCATCGCGATTCCATTGCGGAAGATTTTCATCGTAAGTACTGATACCTAAGATATTGAATTTTCCCTTGCCATCGGAATTACCCATAAATACAAAGTTGATTGCCTTGACTTCTTTAGCAGCCTCTTCGCCTGAATAGATCTTGCTCAATTTTGCCTTATTGTATTCCGCCCAGCTAGACACCTTAAAGTCACTCCATTTGGCACAACGCGTAATGGCGACATCAGAACCAAGCATATTCATAAGCGTTGGAGTATTCGTTACAGTTTTCGGAAGCGTAATGCCCGGATAAGCTATACCCGGATACACATAATCAATCGTATCTAAACCACCAACATTCACATTGAGATAGACACTCACCGGGTATTCTGAGGCATACGTTACACAAATACCACCCCACGCAGAGATATCCACCGTCGAATTTTCTTCGGCAAGCGTAAAACCAAGAGCCACCCAAGGCTTTGATTCCAAGCTTTGTAACTCAGCGATTCCGCACACGCCTCCACAATGTTCAAAAACCGCATCCAAAGTATTATCAGAATAATCATTGCCCATCGGCACAGGCCAAGTTATACGAGAATAATCATCGCTAAAGCTGAACCAATACCCAGTATTATCATTATTGGTATTGATTTTATAATCAACTTTTCCATTCCACAAGTCAAATTTCGGAACCGCCTCTACGCTGCTAGAGGATTGCACCGCAGAAGAGCTTTCAACAGCAGAGGAGCCGCCCACAACAGACGAACTGCTTTCAACAGCAGAAGAGCCACCCACGACAGACGAACTGCTTTCACCATGAGCAATCGGATTGCCGTCTTCCACGACTCCCGCCGTATTGTCATCCGAACATGCCACAATGCCAAGCACAAACGAACATGCAGAAATACACGCCGATATGTCAAGAAGTTTCTTAAGCATGTTTTTTTTCCTCCTCCCACGTCAGCGGGAACAACTGTAAATTCAACCTATAGACACGACCGACACCACGGCCTTTCAAAGCGATTTGAGCAATCCGCTTACGGCAAGCATCAATTTCTTGCACAATTTCCTCGTAATCCTCGTCCGAAATCCCCATCGTAATGCCCGAATAATTTCGTTCTTTCGAAGAAAACTGTTCAAGCGCTTCATCTGCAAAGCGAATCATTTCATGGTGCATGGAGCGCATCGCAACAGACATGATTTCAGGAGAACCCGTCAGATGCTTATCAACTTGTTCATAAGCATCTCCCTTTTTCTTCAACAATCCCGCATTCACCATAAAATCCAGCGACTTGCGAACATCCACCGCTGAGACATCCAAACAACAACGCCTTGCAATTTCCCCCGGAGTCGCCCCAGGCATCACTGGCGCAAGCTCTCTCACCACCGGGTGAATCCAGGTTTCAAAGAACTTGTACGCATCGCCGTCAACAACCTTTACAAAATTATCTTTAGCCAGTTTCAGCATCGCTTCAAAAGCGATTTTACGGTCCGCATCCGTTTTGGCATGGCAGCATTCCACCATCAACTTAAAGTAATCAAGTTCATAGCCCACCAAGCGCATTGCGGCTCCGACTTTTTCCGCTCCGACGGACGAAAGGCGCGTCTTTTTTTCACAGACAAGTTTCAGGTACGTTGGCGAAGTAAATCCCGCAATACGAGCAAATTCACGCCATGAAAACGATGATACGCGTTTCCGTTCATCATAATAATCCTGCATGTAGCAGCGATAATCCTGATACTCCGTAATCGATTTCATATCTACAAATATACTCTCTTCTTTTAAAAAGCGCAATATTTCATGATACTTTTTTAGTAAATTTTATAAATTTTATGTATTTTTACAAAAATTGGCAATTTTTTGATTATTTTCCATGATACACCAACCATAAAAAAATCGCCCACTCGGCAGCGGGCACAACAAAATTCAAATTTTAGCGCTTAATCAACAGCTATAACTAATTTTTGGATACAAAATTTTCCTTGGCCGTACATTCCGGATTGGAGAGGCTATGGTACTGACCCAAGCCCATAATGTTAAAGCGAATATATTGTCCGTCACTACCATAAAAACCGAACAACAGTGACTTTAGAGAAGACGCATTACCGGATGTTTTTCCGTCCGAAGAAACAAAATCGCCCCATTCCACGCACTTCGTCGTGACGTTAACGCTCTTCGGGAGAGTCACCTTCGGCTGAAGCTGAATCTGGCCTGTACTTTCATTTTCCACAGGACCTATCATCACCACATCCATATCCGCATCAGCAGCATATGTCACACATAAACCGCCCCAACTCGACGCATCCCCCGCCACCAATGTGTTATCCGTCAAAGATACTTCTCCAACAACGTTAAACGCAACGCCCGAAAAAGCGTCCTCTTTGTAGTACATCTCAGCACAAATGCCGGCACAAAAATCAATAACCGATTCCAACGACATTTCGTCGAATTCATTTCCCACAGTCGTAGGCCAAATGAATCGAGTTCCCTCCCCACCATCATTCATATATCCAAAATTATACCAATAGCCAGCAGTTTCCGTCTCATTGACCAATCTCGTATTGACATTAGGCGTTCTATCTAGTCCATACCACAAATCATTTACAGACTTAAATGAACAGACATCTTCATATCCATCATTATTCTTGAACAATCTAATACTGTCCGAACCAACGCTTGAACTTGATGCGACCACAGCACTGGAACTTGAAACGGACACAGAACTGAAGCTTTCCTCCACTTCATCTAAATAACAAGCACCGTTAGGATTGTATTTTCCCACGCCGACAAACTTGAAAGAGCCTGCTTCATCACCTTTTTCCTTATTTCTGAAGAAGTTAAAAGTAATGTAGCGCGCACTCTTCATAAGATCCTTATACAAGGAATCTATCACAAATTCATTCCATGAATGGCATTTTTCTACAATGCTATCGGACGCTTCCAAAAGATTGGAAAAATGCAGTAGTTCCGAACCATATCGATCGGTCACTTCAACAAGAACGTCCATGTTAGACGAATAGGTCACGCAAAGTCCGCCCCAGTCCGTGATATCGACGGCCTGGTGCATGTTTCCGCCGTTTTCCGTGCCCGCAATATAAAATCCAATTCCGGCATTCATATTGTCCAAAGGCTCAAGCACATTACCCCGAATACCTTTATAATACTCAATTACTTGGGTCAAATCACCTTGATAACCGCCATATTCCTTTGGCAACTGGAAGCTTACGGTAGAATTCTGGGCTGCTGGATTATCAAAAGAATACCACTTTCCGGCATCCAACGATTCGTCAGAACTAAAGCCCGTATTCACCGTCAAGTCGCCCTCATATCCACGCCACATGCAAGAAGCATTACTCTTTTTCAGTTCACCCTGTTGGATTTTGATTTCTTTATACGAACTCAAGCCCTTGATTAAGAACGAACCTTTCTGCTTCGCTTTACCAGAGAATTCAAAGAAGACCGCACCCATTTTTTTCGCAGCCTCTTCGCTTGTAACGCTGTTCAAATTACTTTGTCTAAAGTTTTCCCATTTTGCGCAGCGGGTGCCAAGTTTAGAATGTTTCGGGAATTCCGCAACCGGCATACTGCTATCGACAACGGCTCCTGACCTGCCAGAACTGAATTTCAGATGCATGTCAAAATCAGATTCATACGTCACGCACAGCCCCTTCCACGAAGAAGCATCCACCGTCGAGCCGTCCTTGCGGACAGAATAACCGATGTGCGTACTCAGCACGCTCTTCGGGAAATCAGCAAATTCGACAGTCCCGCAAATACCGCCACACTTAGCAGCAGCGGCTTCCATCTGGTTATCGCCATTATATTTTCCTTCCAGAACGGGGTACGTAATGGTAGCCAAGAGTTCCTTGTCCAAGTTGCTTGCATCAAACCAGTACCCAGAAGTATTTATGGTGATTTGATTATCAAAAGCCCACAAATCATAACTGTCTGGCTCTTTCACTTCAAACGCCAACCCAGGATTTTCCTCTTCGGTGACCCCGGCCGTTTGTTCCGAGCACGCTACAAAGCCGAGCAAAAGTGCAAAAAGTAAAACATCAAGTATTTTCTTTATCAACAACATCTTCCTCTCTCCAAGTCAAAGGGAACAATTGCAAATTCAATCGGTAAACCCGTTCGGTGCCACGACTGTTCAAGGCAATCTGCGCAATTCTCTTTCGGCAAGCATCCAATTCCTGCACAATTTTTTCGTAATCCTCTGCAGAAATACCCATAGTGAGGCCCGTAATATTTCTTTCCGACGGAGCATAGCGTTCAATGGCTTCCGTGCCAAATGACCCCATTTCACGGTGCATGGAACGCAACACCACCGGCATAACGTCCGACGCCCCCTTCAAATGCTTGTCCGTTTGTTCGTAAGCAAAGCCCTTTCTCTTTAACAGGCCCGTTTTGACCATGAAATCGAGCGATTCACGGACTTCCGCCGCCGTAACCTCATGGCAACAGCGCCTTGCAATTTCGCCCGGAGTCGCTCCCGGCATCACCGGGGCAAGTTCTCTCACGACAGGATGAATCCAGGATTCGAAATACTGGAACGCCTCACCATCCACAACCTTTACCTTGTTGTTATGCGCAAGCTCCAACATGCCTTCATAGGCGTTTTTGCGTTCTTGATCCGTCTTGGCATGACAATAAGTCACCATCGACTTGAAATATTCCAACTCGAAGCCAGCCAAATGCATCGCCGCCCCGACTTTTTCCGCTCCCAAGGGAGAAAGGCGTGTTTTGCCTTCACAAACCAGTTTGAGGTATGTCGGAGAAGTAAAGCCAGAAGCACGCGTAAATTCACGCCACGAAAACGACGAAACCCTCTTCCGTTCGTTATAGTAATCCTGCATATAGACGCGGTAATCTTGATATTCCGTAACCGGCTTCATATTTCTAAATATATAATTGTTTTTTGGATTGAGTACGTATTATGATACTTCTATAGCTATTTTTATAAAAAATAGTTAATTTTTAATAATTTTTGTAAAATACGGCATTCTCATGATACATACGATACGAGGATTTAAAACTTAGAGCTTAGAAAAATGCGGCTAGGCATTTTTAATTAGGAATTCAGGATTAAACTTTCCAGTCGCAGAAGTTCTTGAGCATGGCGAGTCCGACTTCGCCGCTCTTTTCCTGGTGGAACTGGCTTGCAATTAAGTTGTCCTTACCGATGAGTCCCGTAAACGTCTGCGTGCCGTAAGTCGTTTCGGCAAATGCGTACTCGGCAGGCACTTGCGGGTAGTAGGAATGCACGTAATAGAAATCGCAACCGCTGCGGATGCCCTTCATAATCGGGTGTTCGCGGGTGAAGTTCACCTGGTTCCAGCCCATGTGCGGAATCTTGAGGCCCGGTTCGTCCTTGAAGCGCACGGCACGCCCAGGAATAAGCCCGAGCGTCTTGACGCCGCCGTCCTCTTCGCTTTCTTCGAGAATAATCTGGCAACCGATGCAGATGCCGAGCACCGGGTTCCCAGACCTCACCACCGCCTTGATGGCCTCGCCGATTCCCGTTTTTGTCAAGGTTTCCATGGCAGACGCCGCAGCACCCACGCCCGGGAAAATCAAGCGCGAGGCCTTCGCAATTTCGTCAGCGTCATGGCTCACCCTGGCATCCACGCCTATGTGCTTGAGCGCATTCATCACCGACGTCAAGTTGCCCGCATTGTAATCCACAACAGTAATAGCCATAGGAACCTCTTTAATTTTGTACGCACAAAGATAGAAAAAGAACCGCCGAAGCGGTTCCTTTAAACAAGTCTGTATCCGTTGCAACGAACTAGAACCAGCGCCAGGTCACACCGATGAGGTACATGTTCTTGTGCTGGGAATCCTGATCCAAGTCCTTGTCGTAGGCGATGTCGTAACCTACCTGGAGTTCGAAAAGCGGCGAAAGGGTGACAGTGAGGAGGTTTTCCCACTTGCCGTCAATTTCATCGAAGCCCTCGAAGTTGATGAACGCCCAGAGACGGCTCTTGAAGCTGACCAAGTCAGAGATCGAATACTTGAATTCCGTAATGCTTTCGAGACCCGGTTCGTCCTTGAACTTTTCAAACTTTTCCGTATCCGGATCGTCGGCGTAATGGTACTTCTTCGAAATGGTCATACGGTTTGCAAAGCCAAGACGCGTAGAGAAATTTTCGTTCGGGAAGTAGCCGATACCAGCCATCTGGGTCACGTAGCCCGGATCCATGAACTTGGAAATCGTCGTCTTGACTTCGTTACCATCTTCGTCTTCGCTATATTCGTAACCACGAGCGAACTGGGATTCGAAGCGGGCGCCGACATACGGCTTGAACAAAGCAAAAGCGTGGAAGTCCACAATCGTTTCGATAAAAATCTTGTCCATGGACTTGCGGCTGCCTAAGCCATCCGTCCAAGTATGACCATACTCGAGATCTACCTTGTTACGCCAGTCGGCAACACTCCAATGCGCCTTGAGGTCAGCATTGAACGTCAACAGCCACGTCGAAGAGGACGTACCGCTTTCCTGCTTCCAGTTGTGGAAATCCATACGGGTGAACTTGAATCCGGCGACCACGTCAGCCGAGCCCTCTTCCTTCAAGCATGCCGGGAGATAGTCTGCAAACATGCCACCGTCAGCTTCAGCGAAAGCCGTCGAGGCAGAAACGAGAGCTGCGCAAGCGATTGCGAATAATGATTTTTTCATATTACTTCCTTGTTTATGGTCCTTCTTTCCCATAGACCACATTGAACTTGTTTGTTCATAAAGATAACTAATTTTTTGAAAAAAATCTAAATGTAAATTACTATTATTACAAACATGTTACTCCGACGCCTCATTTTAACAATAATCGTCTTTTGGTGCATAGGGAATGCTGTAGCCAGCGAGAACAATTCACCATGGCAGTTCGAAGCGGGCATTTCGGCCGGCAGACCAACGCCAATCATGTTAAACGCAGGCGTCGGATACAAGAATTTCTTTTTCAGGGCAATGGGCGGCGGGCTCCATTTGCAGCCAGATGAATATTGGGTCGGTTTCCGCGGAAGTTTTGCATGGAAGTTTTTCCGCGAACTGCCTTTTTCAATTGACGCAGGATTCGGCAGCGGATATGCATTTGCCAATGCTCCCAACGGCTACCTAAGAACCTTAAACAGAGCTAACAATAAACGACTTGTGCGCCCTTATAATTACAAGGAATCGCTCGACATTTCAGCGGAAGTGCGTGCAAATATCTACGGAGTATTCTCGTACATCGCCATTCCGGTACACTGCTTTATGAAGCACGACGAGCCCAACATCATCTGGCAAGTCGGGTACGCGTATAGATTCTGATTAGACGAGAGAATTCTGAGATGTCCGAAATGTCTCTACATTAATTTATCACAAGCAATTATTTATCAATCGTTTAGTCTTTAACGCAACGGACTGAGAAACCGTTGCCTTTGTCGGCTAAGTTCAGTTGCACATCGTCATGACCGAGGTACAAGGCCATGCAAGGTGCAAGGCTATTACTTTTCCATGTAGCGCTCATTGCAGTCCCCCAAAAGCGTGCTTCAGAACCCTTGTAGTGGTAACCCCCACCGGAATCTCTGCTGCCGGCAGGCAACATCGAAAACGAGAAATCATCCGTACCATCTTTATCATTAGACCAGCCACTTGTCGATTTGAGTTTCATTCCCGCAATAGAGGAATCACCAACTGCGGCAAGCAAAGTTTCAAACTCTGTCTTTTGCGGCAAATGCCAACCGGGTGGGCAAGCAGAATCCACAACGTCCCACCATGAGTAAAGTCGACCGTATTTGGCACAATATTCAGCGGAATCATTGTAGCAATGGCTGCGTGCCGTTTCGTAGTTCAGATTTTCAGCCATCCATGTTTGACGACCAATCGTTACTGTTTTGTAGGTTTGACCATCGCGAGAATCAGTCATTTCCCCCATACGTCCAGTAAACGAAGATGTTTTTGTACTAGAACTCGATTTTGCAGAACTGCTACTTTTTACAGAACTGCTACTGGGCTTTGATTCACTGGATCCTTCGTGGCTATAGCCGCTCAGGATGACGCTAGAGGACGAAGATTCATCTAAAGATGGTTCAACAGAGTTGCTATCATCGTCACAGGCGGCAAGGAAAAGACCAATACAAAGAGAAGCACAAAGAACAAGTTTATTCATATTGCGTAATATAAAAAAATCCTGGCTCGGACGAGTCAGGAAAAGGCGACCCCGGCGCTTCGGCACGCTCAGCGACCTTAAGCCGGGGTGACATTGTCAAGCAAATTACTTCTTGAGGCTCGGAACGCCACCGAAGTCGACGTTCGTCTTCTTGCCGAGCAAGAGAGCGCGAGTCTTGAGCGGAAGGCCGTAGCAGCGGATGAAGCCAGTAGCGTCCTTCTGGTCGTACATGTCAACGTCCGTGAAGCCACCGAGGCCCATGTCGTACAAGCTATACGGGCTCTTGATGCCAGCCGGGATGATGTTGCCCTTGTAGAGCTTGAGGGTCACATCACCCGTCACAACCTTGTTGACTTCGTTGAAGAAGGCGTCCATAGCCTGGCGGAGCGGAGTGAACCACTGGCCATTGTACACGAGGTTGGCATAGGTCATAGACATCTTCTGGGCTTCGAACAAAGTTTCCTTGTCGAGCACGAGCTGCTGCAAGCATTCGTGAGCCTTGTAAAGGAGCGTGCCACCCGGAGTTTCATAAACACCGCGGCTCTTGAGGCCGACGAGGCGGTTTTCGACGATGTCCAAAAGACCGCAAGCGTTCTTGCCACCGATTTCGTTCAAGAATTCGAGAAGTTCAACAGCGCCCATCTTCTTGCCGTTGATAGCGACCGGATTGCCCTTTTCGAAGGAGATCGTCACGTGATCAGCCTTGTTCGGAGCCTTTTCATAAGTGGCGGTGTGCTTGAGGAATTCGTACTTGTGTTCCTGATCCGGGAATTCCAAGACGCCACCTTCGTGAGAGAGGTGCCAGAGGTTGCCGTCTTCGGAGTAAATCTTCTTCTTGCTGATGCCGTTGAGCGGAATCTTGTGTGCAGCGGCGTAGTCGATAGCGTCTTCGCGGCTATGGAAGTGCCACTTCGGATCCTTCCACGGAGCGATGACTTCGAGCTTCGGGTTCAAGGCAGCGTAGGTCAGTTCGAAACGGACCTGGTCGTTACCCTTACCGGTAGCACCGTGAGCAACAGCGTAAGCGCCTTCCTTTTCGGCGATCTTTACCTGGTACTTGGCGATGAGCGGACGAGCGAAAGACGTACCGAGGAGGTAAGTGCCTTCGTACTTTGCACCGGCGCGAACGGTCGGCCAAACGTATTCTTCAAGGAATTCCTTCTTGAGGTCGAGAACGTAGCACTTGGAAGCACCGGTCTTGATGGCCTTTTCTTCGAGAGCCTTTGCGTTCGGGAAATCGTTCTGTCCCAAGTCAGCGGCGAAAGCGATCACTTCGCAGTCGTAGTTTTCCTTGAGCCAAGGAATGATGATGGAGGTGTCAAGTCCACCGCTGTAGGCGAGGACGACTTTCTTCTTGGATTCTGTTTTAGCCATTTTGAATGTCCTTTGAAAAAATTTTTTAGACGGAATAAATGTAGTAAAAAAAGTGGCTAGTGGTTAGTAGGCAGTAGACAGTAGGAAGTAGGACAAATGCTTGGGTCGAGTGTCGCGGCCAAGCTTGCTTGGACATGACCGAGGCCAGCATTTGGGACTTGAGCTATACGAAACTCGGCAATTTATTGCCTTAGTTGAGTTATCCTCTGTGGGGAGAAGCGAAAGTACAAGTAGACAGCGTCATCCTGACGATCGACGGGAGGAAGGATCCAGTAACTGTTTGTTGTTAGTGTTTTGTAAATGGGAGTGCTCGGCCTAGCAAATCAAAGTACTTGATGTTCAACTTTTCGTGAACGCTTTGGGCGGCACGGCGGGTCGCCGGTCGAACCAATGTCGTACCACTTTCCTTTATCGGTTTTGCCGGGTCGATTTCACGAATTGTGACGAACTTGTAAAACGGATGGTCTTCGTCCGTGCGCATGATGATGACACCCCCGCCCTTCAAGATGGCGTCGAACGCATTTTCAAGACCGTTGTAATCCTTGCAGCCCTCAATCTTTGCGGCCCCCGCTTCGGCCCCGGACCAATCCTTCCCCGCATCTTCGGCGGTTCCCACAAGTTCCCACTTGCCCGGCGGGGTCGCATTACTCGTCGAATCAATATAAAGTTCCAAGCGGACGGTCGATTCATCCTTGTTATAGACAATGTATTTCATGCCAATCCACTTGTTTAACGGCAAAGGATTTCCACCCCACAAAAAATCTTGTTTACCAATCCCCGAACCACTACGGTAATAACTCGCCGGGTGCTTCCACTCCTTTTCGAAATCCCAACGGCCATCGTTGCGGAAACGAGCGTAATATGTATTGGCGTCGCAATTGTTGCCGCCGCTGGAACCATGCCCTAAAGCGCCACTGCGGACACCGACGACCATACCGCCGTAATTTTTCCCGCCAGTTTCATTTCGCATAAAATAAGCAGTATATTCCGTATTCAAGAAGAACTGCTTTTGGGGAGCCCATTCGCGTTGTCCGTTGATATGGAAACGAGGCCCCACACCAAGCATTTGCATCACGCCCTTGCCATCGACCTTGTAACCTTCCCCATCGACGCCACGGCTGTCCGACCACTGTAACGGATCATCAGGATCATCCGACCAATCAGCAAAAACACGCGCATGACCGTTCGCCCAATGTTCCGATGTCCAAGAAACTGATCCCGGTTTCGTCTCGAAAAATTTCTGAAATCCGAAGACATCCGTGGCATCTTCAGCAAAAGACGATACGCACAAGGCAAGTGCCAAGCAAAACTGCAATTTAATCTGTTGCACCATCCACTCTTTCATTTTCTCACTCTATAATACTTGCATTTTAAAACGTTCTTTCCGAAATATAGATTCATTTTTTCTATTTTCGAAAACATGAAAATTTCGGACAGAGCGCTTGGTTACATTTCACTCCTTGTATTTGCTGGCATTTTTGCCGGAATCTCTTTTGGCATGTGGACTGCGGACCAAAAAGTAAACCATACAGCCATTGTCGATTTCAAGGAACTCGGCTCGTTGCAGCCCGAAGACCCAGTTGTCGTTCGCGGATACATCATCGGAACCATCGGCGAAGTCATCTGGCTTAAAGATCGTTCCCGCGTAAAAATCAAGTTCAACGAGCCACTCATACTCCGCGAAGGCTCTCAATTCAATAACGTCAACTATGCACTCATGGGGCAACGACGCCTCGAAATCATTCCTTCAAAAACAGGCAAAATCATGCCCGAAGACCATGTGTTCCAAGGGAACTTCGAGCCGGGCATTGCAGAAGCTCTCCGCTTAATCGAAAATGTCAACGAACAACTTGAAATCATCCGAACAACGGTGCTCACGCTTGCACAGGGCGATTCCACGCACAAGTCCGCACAAGAAGTTTACGAAGACATCATGCACTCCATCGAGGACCTTTTTGCGCATACGGAAAAAACCATCGGAGCTCTTGGTCCCAAGCTGAACAAGTTATTCAAGCAAGTGAACAATTCCAGCAAGGCATTGACATCGACGGCACTTCAAGCGGACACTGCCATCAAGACGGTCACATCGGCGGCAAACGAAAAACTCACACTCATCGATTCTGTCATCTTTTCGCTTTCCTCAAACGCAGAAAAGACAAACCAGATTATTACGAACATCGAGAAGGGCATCGATTCAGAAACGCTCCTGCAATCCAAGGAACTTATCGAAAACATAAACAACGTCATCGCATCTCTCAACAAGGCCGTCAACGCCATCGACACGAAGAACTTGGGATTCAAGGATGAGAACGGCAATCCGATTCACCTCATCACATGGAAAAACATGAATATCGTCGGTGACAATGCTAGAGACAAAGCCCGCAAGCGATTGGAAGAAGCCAAGGCTCAACAAGAACAAAACAAAGCGGGCAAGTAAATGGATTTAGTCAGCCTGCCTGGACTTGGCCCCAAGCGACTCGAGAAATTACGCAAGTCAGGTTTGAACACAGTCGCCGACCTTTTATACAACATTCCTCGAACGTACCTGGACCAGACCAAAGTTTCAAAAATTGCGGACTTACGCGATGGCGAGCGAGTCGTCGTAATCGGGATTATCACGCGGGCCGGAATCGTCAAGGGACGCATGTCACGTTTTATGGCGGTTCTCACAGACGGAACCGGCGAAATTTCGCTTCTGTTTTTCCGAGGAACCCGATATATTTCGAACCGTGTGAAGCCCGGCACTCGTTGGCTTGTTTCTGGCGTAGTCGGTTCTTATCGCGGATTGCAACTGGTGCACCCGGACATGCAACCGTTCGACGAAGGCGAAGCTTTTAACGGACAAATTCTTCCGGTCTATCCGATTAGCGAAGTTTGTCGCGAAGCAAAGATGGAGCAGCGGTTTTTCCGCAATTTGTACAAGACGATTTTCAACTTTCCAGGGCTTACGCTTCCGAACGCCTGTCCGCGAGAACTCACGGATTACCTGCATTTTGCGCCGGTCATGGACAGTCTCCGTGCGCTCCACATGCCGCAAAACTTCGATGCAATCTACAAGGCAAAGCGCGAACTCAAGATTTTGGAATTGTTGCCGTTCTGCTTGCGCATGGTGAAGCGCCGCGAAAATCAAAAGATTCGCGGTCACGAGAGGCAGATTGATTTGGGGAACGTGATGGCGGCGAAAGCGCGCCTCCCGTTCCAGCTGACCGCAGGTCAGGATGCGGCGCTCAATACGATTATCGACGGACTCAACGGCAAAAAGCAGTTCCACGCACTGTTGCAGGGCGATGTGGGCTGCGGAAAGACCGTCGTCGCCCTGCTCGCCATGATGGCGGTTTGCGGAGCAAACGAACAGTGCGCGCTGATGGTCCCGACCGACATTCTCGCAAGGCAGCACTTCAAGTCGCTCAAACCGTTCTTTGACGCCGCCGGAATCCGCGTACATCTGCTTGTCGGGGCCACTCCCGCCGCCGAAAAGAAAGTCATCTTAGGCGAACTCCAAATGGGACTTTGCAACGTCGTCATCGGGACGCACGCGCTCTTTAGCAAAGACGTTTTCTTCGCAAAGCTCGGACTCGTGATTATCGACGAACAGCACCGTTTCGGCGTGAGCCAGCGCGAAGCGCTGCTCGCCAAAGGCGACTACCCCGACATGCTCGTGATGAGCGCCACGCCGATTCCGCGAAGCCTCGCCATGACGTTGTACGGAGACCTGAAAGTCATCAGCATCAAGGAAAAGCCCGCCGGCCGCAAGCCCATCAAGACAAGACTCGTTAACGCCGCCAAGCGCGAATCGATGAAACAGTTTATCTGCAAGGAAGCCGTCGTGGGGAATCTCTGCTACTGGATTGCAAGCCGCGTAAACGCCGATAGTTCGACAGGCTCACCAACCGGTGCTTCGGGCGCATCGGCTAGCTCAGCGACCTTATTCTCCGCGGATTCAGCTGCAAGTGATTCAAGCGCCCGCAGCGTCGATGACATCGTGAACGAAATGCGTTCATTCATTGCCGTCATGGGGCACACCGACCCGAATATCGCAAAGCTCAAAGTCGCCGGCGTCCACGGCCAAATGGACGACACCGAAAGAGACGAAATCATCAAGCGCTTTGCCGCCGGTGAAATCCAGATTCTCGTGGCGACAACGGTCATCGAGGTCGGCGTGAACGTCCCTGCAGCAAACCTCATGGTCATCGACCAGCCAGACCGTTTCGGTCTGGCGCAGCTCCACCAGCTGCGCGGGCGCGTGGGCCGCGGCAATCAAGAAGCCTGGTGTTTCTTGATGATTCCCGAAGGCGAAGCCGCCGAAACGAGCATGGAACGCCTATCGCAATTCGCCGCCACCGAAGACGGTTTCGAAATCGCAGAACTCGACCTGAAAACGCGCGGAGCCGGAAACCTCGAAGGCAACGAACAAAGCGGTTCGTGGGTATTCCGCTGGTTCGACTGGATCCACGACCAGGAACTCATTTCGCAGACGCTCGAACGTGCCGAGCACATACTCAAAGACGGTTCCGCCTTTAGCGAACCCGCCCGTGAAAAAATTCAAAACTGGTACAACGAAAAGCCATCCGCAAACGAGGACGGCGTTCACTAAGCTAAATCAGGCGCGTCATGGTGCCCACCACCAGCGCCACCAAGACAACGTTCAAAAAGAACATCGCACGGCGCACAATCAAAAAGAATATCGCCTGCCAATGCAAAATGTGATCCGTCGGATTCACAAGTTCCTTTACGGCCAAGAACACATTGATAAGCCCGGTCATAACTAGCATCAACGCGCCCGGAAAATACCCTTCATTCCACACGATAACCGTCAGCGCCGCTCCCGAAATCATGGCGATAATACCAATAATGATTTCGACACGCAACAAGACACGCTTAAATTCACGCGCCCTCTCGCGGCGAACCAAACGGTTCAATTTCTGTTCTTCGTCATTTTTTTCAGGCATGAGTTCTTTCTTCTAAAAAATTACCATAAAGTATAGCTATATCACAACGAATACGTTGTCGTCACAGAATAATGAGCCTCCGCTTTGCGGGCCCCATTCAAGGGGAAACTCACGTCAATCTTGTTAATCAAGCGGCTGATAGATTTCGTCTGCGCAAGACGCACACCAATTCCGGCCACGTAAATCAGATCCTTGCGCCTGATATCCTTAATCGTAGCTGCAGTCTCACCAACACTTCCAAATACAACAACCACAGGAGCAAGCGTCAAAATCTCGAAATCTGGGAACCAACGTTGTTCTAAATTACCATAGACACGTGCCTGCCCCGCATAGAACCCCGTCGGGAATCCGACAAAACCATCGGCCCCGCCAAGCGTCAACTGATACCCGAGTTTGGCATCATCGTACAAATCAAGCAAGCCCGACAAAGCCGTCGAAAAGCGAGTGCTCGGATGGAAAATGTACTCGCCATTCACGCGACCATAAAAATCATGACGTTTGCCATGATCAAGATAAAAATACATATTGGATTTGAGCGTCAAGTGATGGCTTTCACGCCCAAGATACAAGTTTGTCCAGAAGTCAAAACGGATATCGTTGTTGTCAGCACCCAACTGCTCATAATTCTTCGAAATCTGCGCCTTAACAGAAAACCCCTTATCCACATCTTCAGTCCACCTGACATTATGGAAGTTCTTGATTTTCTCGTAACGCAAATTGGAATACATCACATAAAAACCGAGACGAGAATCCTTGCGTTCCGGCACCCAGTTTTCCGCAGCAACAGCAGAATCTATCTTGTACGCTTTGTCACCATCCGTAAACCAGCGAGGAATCACACGACCCTCACGAGCCGTTTCACGCAAATAATCGTAAGTGGCCCCCAAGTAAAGCTTACGCTGCACACCGCCAAAAGAACGGCTCAAGCGGAAGCTCAGCGAATCATTGATATAGTCCTCTATGCGAATAAGTTCAACTGACTTTTTGCCATTGAATCGCGGAAGCCCAAGCGAATCCAACTTTTCTTTCGAGAGCGTTTTTTCGACAACGCCTTGCGGAAATTCACCACTCCCGTAGATGTAGCTATTGCGTTTGTTCTTCAAGCCTTCAAGAGTGTAGGCCCACTGGTTCACACTACGGCTAAGGAACGGCACATACATTTTCCAGCTGGCGAGATATCCATCCGTGTTGTAGCTGTACAAGAAATCCAAGTGGTTGTAACGGAAGAGGAAATGCGGATCGCCATACTCCACCTGCCACATGTCGCGGAACTCGTCGTGACCGTAATAGAACCCGAGTTTCTGCCCAAGGCCAAGGAAGTTGCTCTCCTGGATGCCTATACCGAACATCATGTTCTTGTACTTCCATTCGCTTCCGGAAAAGCCAAAACTCAGCGGAATCGTAAGCGTCCAGTTGTCGCTCGTTTTCACGTCCACGATGTTCTTGCCATCCTCATTCGCCACGGAGATATTGGCGTCAGAGAGGAATTTCTGTTCGCGCAAGAAACGTTCCGATTCGAGGAGCAAGTTCAAGTTGACCAAGTCGCCCTGATCAAAAAGCAAAAGCTTGCGGACAGTCGCCTCGCGGGTTTCGATATGAACCCAGTTCAAGATATCGTATGCCCAACGGTCGTACTTCGTATGCGCACGGGAATCGTCAAAAGCATCCCCGATATGGTAACGAATTTCATCGACACGGAAAACGGCAGAAGAATCAACCGGTTCAGGCGAACTTGCAGAATCTGCAGAAAAAGAGCCAGCACCCGCAAAGGATGCCGACAAAAAGCACAACAAGCAAAATACAATTTTATTCACGGGGATAATATACAAATTTATCCCCCGGAACTAAGTTAGCCAAGCTTAGAACTTAGAGCGAATAGGAGGTTGTAATGGAGACAAAGCGCCTTCCCCGACGCACTCCGTTCAGCGGAACCACCAAATCAATCTTGTTGACCAAACGGCTAATAGACTTGGTCTGCACAAGACGGATACCGAAACCAACCTCATAACTCAAGTCCTTACGATTAAAATCCTTAATACGGGCCGCAGTTTCCCCCGTCCCCATATAGGCGACAAACACCGGCATCAGCGTTAAAATTTCAAAATCCGGAAACCAACGTTGTTCCAGTTTCCCGTAAACACGAGCCTGCCCAGAATAGAAGCCTTCAGGGACTCCCGACAAACCTTCAGAATTGCCAAGAGTCAACTGGTAGCCGTATTTCGCACGATCATACGCATCCAAGGAGCCCGACAAAACCGTAGAAAACCGATTGCTCGGATGGAACAAATATTCGCCTTGAACACGTCCATAAAAATCATGACGTTTGCCATGATCGAGATAAAAATTCATGAACGAATTCAATGTCAGATGGTGAAATTCACGCCCAAGGTAAAGATCCGTCCAAAAATCCAAGCGGATATCATTATTGGCAGCACCCAACTGTTCATAATTTTTCGAAATTTGAGCCTTGACCGAAAAGCCTTTTTCAACATCTTCAGTCCACTTGACGTTATGATAATTCCTGATTTTCTCGTAGCGCAAATCAGAATACTTCACGTAAAAGCCAAGTCGAGAATCCTTACGGTCCTGCACCCATTCATTATAAGCAATAGCGGAATCTATTGTGTATGCACGTTCACCATCGGTAAAAGGGACGCAATCGATACGATTTTCATCAGCGGCCTCGCGCAAATAATCGTAAGTAGCGCCCAAGTAGATTTTGCGCTGTGTTCCACCAAATGAGCGGCTCAAGCGGAAACTCAAGGAATCGGTAATAAAATCCTCGACCTCCATAATCTTCACAGAATTTTTCCCATTGTAACGCGATAAGGACTTGAGGTATTTATCTGTTGCCATCGAATCTATTTGGCGCTCGCTCTTTTTCTTGTTACTCGGATCCTTGCGAACTTTCTCTAACTGAGCAAGAAAATTTTTATTTTGTTTAAAATCATAAGTTTTTGCGCCCGGCGGGAGCTCTCCGCGACCATAATAAATGGCATTGCGCTTATTCTTTAAACCTTCGAGAGTGTATGCCCATTGGTTTGCACTACGGCTAAGGAACGGCACATACATTTTCCAGCTGGCAAGGTATCCATCCGTATTGTAGCTATACAAGAAATCTAAATGGTTGTAGCGGAAAAGGAAATGCGGGTCAGCGTATGAGGCTTGCCACATACTGCGAAATTGGTCGCGACCATAATAAAAACCAAGTTCCTGACCAAGCCCAAGAAAATTACTTTCCCTAATCCCGAGTCCCCAGATGAGATTGTCAAAGTTCAACTCGTCACCGGCAAAGCCCAAAGTCGTGAGAGGAACCAAAGTCCAGTTATCGCTCGTTTGCACATTCACGATATTCTTGCCGTTCTCTTCCGTCACCGAAATAGCGGCATCCGAAAGAAATTTCTGTTCGCGCAAGAAACGCTCCGCCTCCAGAAACAAATTCAAATTGACCAAATCGCCTTTGTCAAAAAATAGAAGTTTATGGACAGTCGCCTCGCGGGTTTCAACATGCACCCAGTTCATGAAATCAGCAAGCCATTTATCGTACTTCGTATGCGTACGGGAATCGTCCAAAGCATCGCCAATTCTGTAACGGATTTCATCGACACGGAAAACAGCTGAAGAATCAACCCGTTCAGTCAAACTAGCAGAATCTGCAGAAGCAGCCGTTCCGTCCAAAGACGCAGCATCCGCATCGGCAAGGAAAGCCGACACAAGACCTAATAAACAAAAGACTAGTTTTTTCACGGGAACAATATAGAAAATTGAGCCGTAAAATTTAGGTTGTAAGGGACTGAATTTATTTATTAAAAGCCGAGCAGCAACATCAATCCGCCGCCGGGTTCACTAAAGTTTATCGCAGGAGCGACGCGAAGTTTCCAGGCGTTCTCGCGTTCCTCGTATTTCTGCACCCGTTCACTAGGAGACTTGAAAAGCCAAACGATTGGAGCCACAATATCCACAGAAAGGAAAGCTATCCCAGAAATCAAATAAAACCATCCAAAACCTTTTCCCAAAACTTTTGTAGCCGTATGTTCATAATCAATGCTGAGCAGCCCAATGCCAGCAGCCGTGCATAAACCGCCGGCCAAAAAAGCGTGAAGCCACACACCCGTTTTTCTACGAGTTTCTTCTTTCTTGCAATTCGAAGCCCATTGTCTATAAATTCCCGAACTGTCTTGCAAAGGCTCGGAACCATAAACTCTTGCAAGAAGCGACTCTTCGGACTCGGAAGCGTCAACAAATTCATCCAAAGTAAAATGTTCTTCACGACAACCGCGAGAAACAACGATGTTTGATTGAACTTTTTCACACAAAAGGTTCTTTTTTTGTTCAGCATCAGAGCAATCATTAGGCTTATTCAAAGAACTATCCGACAGTGGATAGTAACCATATAAACTAGCAAACAAAGAATCCTCGTTTTTTTCGCCATCAGCTTTTTCATTCGCATAAAAGCCGTGTGCTCGACATCTGCGAGAATCCATGGTACTCGATTGAACTTTTTCACCACAGCGGGACATACCTTCTTTCACGGCATCAGAATTTTCAACAAAGACCGTATCCGGAAGGATTGACGCAAAATCATACGCTGCGAAAGAAGATATTCCGCAGAAAAGAAAAAGAAAACGCCGAATAGCCCTGAAGCAATTTACGACAAACACCTGAAACCCCTCATACTATCTATTCAAAATTTGCAAAATTAACCTTATAACCAAAAATTTTTAATTTTTTTACTACAGGGGCAAGATTTTTGACCAACATGTCTTTCCCAAGAACTACAATTATCTGATTACGATCTTCTTTATCTTGCAAGTTCCGTCTAAGACGAATATCTTCTATAAGTTTCCATACATCATCTATATTTTCATAGGTATAAATTTTTTGCCCATCGATCAAGCCAGATTCATTCAAGCCTACTAAATATGAAACACCATTTCCATTGGGTTTTATAGCTAAGAATAATTCGATAAATTTTCTAGCACATTCTTTAAGCAATTCTGTATTTTGCTTCCGAAGTTTCGCTCGTTGGCATGTACAACTATTTATACCTGAAGAAAGAGGCGAACATCTTTCCGGCAATTTCATATCAAGCGGCTCCCTAAAATTTGAGCCGATTACATATTGAAATGTTAAATATCCACTGATCCCCATCGAAGTCATAACTTTATAAAAAACGTCATACGAAAGATTTTCATCGACATGAAGCCTCGCGTTTGATTCATCGGCAGAAATTCCCTTCCTTAAAGCCTCCTTCTGATAAGCCCTTCGCATCGCTTTCAACTGATTATCAAGAGGCAGAATTAGCAAATCATCACTATTCGAAATATCGGTGATAGTCTTACCGATAACATTTCCGTTCAGTGAATATTCATCGACATTCACGTCCACGACAGGTTCGTCTGGCTTCGGAGTCATGAATACCTTCTTCTCCTCGTTGCAAGCCACAAGAAGGAAAAGGGAGAGGAATAACAAAAAAGCTCTAGAAAAATTGAACATCCTAAAACCCACCATCAGTAAAAAGCATTCGATAGCCTAAATTGGCCATAATTTTTATCAAAGGTTCAACCCTATTCAAAGTCATAACCTTATCCACTGAATCTCTCACAAAAATATTTATCCAATCATAATCTTTTTTACTTTGCAAATTTTCATTTTTCCGAACGGTTTCAAGAACATTCAATAAATCAGCCTCATTTTTCAAATCATACACTTTGGGCAAAATCGAATCAGTCTCATAAAAAACAACTCGGTACTTAGAATCCGAATTTTTTACAGGGAAAAGAACGGACAAATTCATATAGTTTTGAGTACACTTTAATTTTGAGGACCTATATGTAGTATCATTCATTAATTTTTGATTCGAAAAATAATCACTATTACCAGATTCAAGAACAGAGATAAGTTCTTTCTTTTCAAAAAGAGTCACAAAACAAAAATTCGCCCACTCGTCTTTCCACTCAACATTCCGTAATTTTTCTCGAATGTCAAACGTATAGACATTGCTAGAATTTGAGCCTATCGTATAACGAACAGGCTGAATACCCCAAAAGGCGGCCGTTATCAGAATTTTATAAAACACACTATAATAAACATCTTCACTGAATCGAATTCGGAGTTTTACGTTATTTTCTCTCACTTTTTGGAATTCATCATCAAGTGGAGCTATTAAAATGTCGTCAATCTGAAAAATATCTTCTAGCGTATTGCCAATGACTTTTCCATTTAACGCAAAATTTTCGGAATTGACTTCTAGTACTATTTCACTCGATTTAAAGGAGTTGGAATCTTTTTCCTTATTGCAGGCGGCAAGGAGGAGAAGTGTGATGAACAGAAATAAAAGTTTGTTCGGAAACATGTGCTAAAAGTACAAAAAAAGACGAAATCCGTGTATGCGAGGGGTTCTGTGTAAGCCGGCCCCGCAACGGGGTGCGGGGTGACAGCGAGGGGGGAGCGTAACCGCGAGGGGGGCGTGCAAGGAGGTTCC
>CAMKLO010000050.1 GCA_946413655.1 uncultured Fibrobacter sp.
ACTTGGCGTAAAGGTCGAAGAGTTTCTTGGCTTCGGGGCTGCGGTAGCCGTAACGTACACCGTCGTAGCGGCTGAGGTTGGAGCTTGCTTCTGCCGTTGCAATGATGTAGTAGCTCGAAACTGCGTAGCTGATGTGCGGGAGGCTCACTTCCTTGATGGTGGCGCCTTCGGCTTCCATTTTCTTCAGCATGTTTTCGATGGCGGCCTTGCATTCTGCGTCGAGACCTTCGCCAAAGTATTCCTTCGGAACGCCAATGACCTTGCCCTTAACGCCTGTGCCGAGCTTTGCGGTAAAGTCTTCGTTCGGGCGAGTGCTCGTGGTGTTGTCGTGCGGGTCAATGCCGCAGATTGCACCGAGGAGCGTCGCGCAATCGCGGACGGTAGAGCCGAACGGACCGATTTGGTCGAGAGAGCTTGCGTAAGCGAGGAGGCCGTAACGGGAAACGCGGCCGTAGGTCGGCTTCAAACCGACGACGCCTGTGCAGGCTGCCGGCTGGCGGATAGATCCACCCGTGTCGGAACCGAGAGCGCAGGGAACCGTGCCGGAAGCAACGGCGACTGCAGAACCGCCAGAGGAACCACCTGGAACGCGGGATTCGTCCAGCGGATTCTTGACTGGGCCGTAGTAAGAGGTTTCGTTGCTCGATCCCATGGCGAATTCGTCCATGTTCGTCTTGCCGACGATGATGGCGCCTGCTGCTTCGAGTTTTTCCAATGCTGTTGCGGTGTAAGGGGCGACAAAATTATCGAGAATCTTGGAGGCTGCCGTAGTGCGTGTGCCAGTCAAGCACATGTTGTCTTTTACGGCGACCGGAATGCCATCGAGGGCGCCCAGAGACTTACCTTCGGCGCGGCGTTTGTCGCTTTCCTTGGCGCGTTCGAGAGCGCGGTCGTTCAGCACCGAGATATAGGCATTCAAATTCTTAGTCGATTCAATTTTTTCGAGGGAGGCCTGTGCGAGTTTTTCGGCAGTGGTGCTGCCATTAGCCAATTGGGCCTGTAGTTCCTGAATAGTCTGCATTATCTTTCTCCGGACCATTTCATAATGTAAATAGCTAAAACCATGCCTACTGCACTTAAGACGTTCCCTTTGAAACCAAAACCAAGCGCAAATTTGACAAGGTACAAATCAATGACGACGGGCTGCGGTGTATCGCCAGAAAAACCGATACTGAAATCGGGACCCGCTGTAAAGAAGCGGTGTACACTGTTGTCGTAGCCACCTGCGTTTAAGAGGACTCCGAGTTCGCCAAACAAAGCTCCGAGAGCTTCGCTCATGATGCCGCCTAAAATGAGGCCGACAAAGATGAATAGTAAGAGACGTCCTAGTGAGTTCTTGCGTGTCATGCTCGCAAATATAGTATTTTAGTCGTTGGTCTTTGGTCAATGGTCGTTAGTCTTTAGGTTTTAGTCGTTGGTCTTTAGTTTTTAGTTGTTTGTTGTTAGTCAATGGTCATTGGTAATTGGTTGGCGGTCAGTGGTAAAGGGATGTTTATGTTTTTTCTCATTTGCGGCTGTTGTTTACCTTTCCAAAAAGGTCATTTTTCTTTAGTTTGCCTTTCGGAATGAGCGAAAATTTTGTAGAATAACTAGCAATGTGGTTTATTGAGGCTATTAGGTTATGAATGTCGCTTTTGCTTTGCTGGTATTGATTTCTTTTGGCTCGTCGTTTGCAGCGTGCGGCTCTTACGCCTCGTTCGGGTTTTCTCCAGATCAATCGTTGCAGGTTTTTAGCTGCGATTCCAAAAAATGCATGGTGGGCATTCGCGGTGTCGAGATGTTTCCGCATGATTATGTTTGCGATTCCGAGGACGAGTTCATCGAAGATGTCAAGAAACGGTTTGGGCGTGATGTTCCGAAGGGGCGGTACAACGCTCCGTTCCGTTACGGGAATATGGCTCGGCAGTACGAACCAGGCTTGATACATTCCGGCTGTGATTTTTTGAAAGTTGAACCTGTCTATGGAATTGATTCCGTGACGGTTGCGTTGAAACCCAAGAGAACGGGGACTTGTCCTGTTTCTGTCAGGAAGACCAATTCTCGCGAGCGGATGTATTTGGCGGTTGTGAACAAGACGATGGGCCGCTGGAACATTACGCTGGAGCATAATCGAGAGACGGACGAATCGTACGAATCTGAATTCACGTTTTTTGAATTGCCATTCCCGTTATTTGTAAAGCAATGTGAAGCGGATCGATGCGACTTTATGTATGCGGAAAAATTGCCGTTTCCGTATAAAGGTCGCAAAGCGGTTCTGCTCACGAACGAACAACGTTTTAAACCGAAATGTAATTTTGTGAAAGTTGAATCTAGTGATTCTAAAAATGTTTCAGGTACATTTGTATTGAGCGGAACAGGCCGTTGCCGGATTCAGATTGAAGAACAGAATGATAAACGGAAAAATAAGCGGAAAGAACCGGTTTATAATGTGTTGAACGTGAAAAAAATTGATAGCCAATACCATGTAGTGCTGGAGTGAAAATGAAAAAGTTGATAATCGTATTTGTCTTTTTGTTGTTGGCCTGTAGTCCAGAAAAACAAGATAATGCCAAGGAAGAACAATCGAAAGTAAATGCTCCGGCGGATTGGATATTCCTAGATGGCTTGTATAGCTGGGGCGATGCGTTGAATGCATGCCCGGCAGGTTATCATTTGCCGGATAAATTTGAGTTGGATGATTATATTGTTCGTACCGCAGATATTCCAGATAATAAATATTGGACATCTTCTTACAATGTTGGCTATGCGAAAGAATATTCAGTAGCGTATGTGCAAGACCGTAAGATTTATAGTGCTTTTGCGTATGATAGAAAATATTCCGTGGCTTGCAAAAAAGATGAAAAATTAGAGGCGAAGTCGTTTTTGGATAAAATATCTTTTACAGGAACCGCCTATGTTTCAAAGAAAAAAGCGGATTGTCTTGAAGGCCGCAAGTATATAGGTTTTGAAGATAACAGTCTTTATTTATGTGAAAATAGAACGTGGAAAAAAATCGCCGATTCGCTCGACTTTTTACAGGATTCTTTGGAGTTTTCGGCGGACACGGCTGTGCTGAATTTGAGGCACATGATTCCGTGTACGTTCGGCATGAATGGTAAAAAGATCATGACCGGCTTCAATCGTTACATGTACCAATGCGACGATAACAATTGGCATGGATTAGGTTATGCGAAATTGAATCCTGTGCAGTTGGGGTACTACAAGGATTCTCTTACCGGGGTGCATTTTAAAACGATAATTATCGATTCGATGGAGTGGTCTTCTCAAAATATTTATAGGAGTATGCCGGGTGAGGAGTGTTACGAAAATAAAAAGATGCATTGCGAAAATCATGGGCGGCTTTATGGTGAAAATGCCCGTGAGGCTTGCCCTGCGGACTGGCGGTTGCCGCGAAGGAGCGATTGGGTGACTTTGTTTGGTCGCTTCGGCTTGGATGGCGCTTACCTTCGCTCGAAGGATGATTGGTTTCTTGATTTTAAAGAGAATAAGGATGTCGGCTTTACGATATATCCGGCAGGCTATTTGGACAACGGGTATAAGGGATTTGGTATGGTGACGGGGTGGTGGAGTTACGATGACGAAAACCGGCTTTATGCCATCTTATTCGATGGCGAAAAGTTCAGCCACGATTACGCTGTCGAAAACAAAAAATTTTATATCCGCTGCGTGCGAAAAAGACCGGAAAATTGACGAAAAGTGCGTTTGTTTTATCCCAAATCGATATCGGGTGAAACTTGAATCTTGTAATCGGGGTAGAGTTGGGCTGCTTCGCTCTTGATTGTTTCGAGGGCTTCCTGTGCGTTCACGCCGAATTTAATGACCACGTCAAAGCGCATTTCTTTGGCTTCGGTGTCCACGTAAAAACCGTGCATCTGGAGTGCCCAATCGTAAGACATGACTTTGTTTGAAATTGTATCGCGGATTTTGGAGGCTTCGTCGTCCTTGGTATTGTAAGAGTAAACGCCGATGGCGGTGAGGATGACGCCTGTTTCGCGATAGACTTTCTTTTCGATTTTGCGCGTGAGAGAATCCAGATCGGCGATGGTCATGGTGTCGGGGAGTTCCACGTGTACGGAGGCGAGTTTCTTTTCAGGGCCGTAATCGTTGATGACGAGATCGTATGCTCCGTGGACGCCTTCTTCGCTGCGGATGAGGCTCTTGATTTGCTTGGTGAGTTCGTTGTCGTTTTGCTTGCCGAGCAAGTCGCTCACTGTGTCCTTCAGCATTTCAAAGCCGGCTTTGATAATGAAGATGGAAATCAGAACGCCGACGTATGCTTCGAGCGAGAGTCCCGTGAAAATGAAAATGAGTGCCGAGGCTAGAACGGAAAGGGAGAGAATGGCGTCAAAGAGTGCATCGGAGCCGGAAGCGATGAGCGAACCGGAATTCACGCGCTCGCCTTGCGATTTCACGTAACGACCGAGGACGACCTTCACGACTACGGCGATGGCGATGATGATAAGTGAAACGGTGGAGTAATCGGCTTCTTCGGGGTGGATAATTTTCTTGACGGATTCCACGCAAGAGGTGATGCCCGCGTAAATTACGATGGAGGCGATGACCATGGCGGTCAGGTATTCAATGCGGCCGTAACCGAGCGGGTGCTTTTCGTTGGGCAATTTTCGCGAGAGTTTGTTGCCGACAATCGTGATGATGGACGAGAGTGCGTCCGAGAGGTTGTTTACGGCATCGAGAACGACTGCGATGGAGTTTGCCATGAGGCCGATAACCGCCTTGACGCTGGCAAGAATGACGTTAGTGACTATCCCGACAACGCTAGTTTTTACGATGACCTTATTTCTGTTGACTTCTTTGTCGATGTTATCGTTGTGCGTTTGCTCTTTGGACATAAACGTTCTCCCTTCTAATTTTTCTCTCTTTTTTCGTCTAAATTCACTGGATCCTTCTCCCCGCAAGGGGGATCATGGATCACTAAGGGCTGAAGCCCAAGTGACCAAAGAGACTCCGTTTGCGCAGAGTTTATCCTGGACTCCGTTCCGGGACTCAGGATGACTCATCCTACAGTCTACTGTCAACTGTCTACTTCCAACTTCCTACTTTCTACTTCCTACTGTCTACTTCCTACTTTACTTAATGCTCCAGTCAATGGGTTCAAGTCCTTTGCTGACAAGGTAAGCGTTTGCTTTGCTGAAGTGCTTGCATCCGAAGAATCCGCGATATGCCGAAAGCGGACTCGGGTGCGGAGCGGTGAGAATCAGGTGGCCACGGTTTGGCGCGATGAGAACCTGTTTTTTAATCGCAAAACTGCCCCAGAGCAAAAAGACGAGGTTCTCGCGAACCTGCGAAAGTCGCTGGATAATCGTGTCCGTGAACTGCTGCCAGCCAATGCCGGCGTGACTTGCCGCCATGTGGGCGCGCACCGTGAGCGAGGCGTTCAAAAGCAAAATTCCTTGATGTGCCCAGCCTTCCAAGTTCCCGTGTGGCGGCGGCGTGATGCCCAAGTCATCATGAAGTTCCTGGAAAATGTTCACGAGGGATGGCGGTGGTTCAATGCCAAATGGCACCGAGAAGCAAAGCCCGTGAGCCTGGCCTGGATTGTGGTAGGGGTCTTGCCCGATGATGACGGCCTTGACTTTATCGACAGGGCAATAATCGAGGGCTGCAAAAATCTGCGGTCCGGGAGGGTAAACCACGTGGTGCTCCGCGTGTTCTTGCAAAAGTTTTGCCTTGATTTGCTTAAAATACGGTTGCTCGAATTGGTCGGCGAGCAGGTTCAGCCAGGATTGTTCAAGTTTTACGGACATAGGGCGGGCGGCTTTGCCGCAGTTAATAGTTATTAGTTACTAGTTAATAGTAGAAATTTGATAAGAATGTTAAATTCTTTTGTTACGTCATCCTGACCCTGGAATGCACTGCATGAAAGGGGAAGGATCCAGTTAAGTCTTTGTCGTGCTATTCGATTCTCCTCGTAAGTATCGCGATTTTCTCGCCGTCGAGGCGCGTGTAGAATAACGTTGCTGCGTTCTTGCCTTTGGGCTTGAGGCGTTTGATTTCTTGGTCAGGATCGACTTTGACGCCTCGCAGCTTGAGTGTGAGTTTTCCGATGTCGTGCGATTTGAGCATCGCGCGGACGGCACCTGTCGAAATTTCGGACGAATCTAGAATCTCGTAGTTGGCAAAAGCGGGCGAGGGGAGCGGCTTTTCGCTCGTTACGTAAGCGATGCCCGGCGACATCAAGTGGGCAGTTTCGTCGTGGGCGAGTGCGGCTACTCCAAAGAGGTGGCTGCGGAGCAGCACCGGCGCGGGCTCCGAAATGAACTTTGAAATGCCTCCGAGCGGCAAATCGGATTCGCTGCTCGATGTGCGGTAAACGCGGTCGCGGCCTTCAAGTTCGTAATTGTGGTCGTATTGCGACTGTTCGCTGTCGTTGCGGGCTTCGCGTTTTTCGTCACGTTCAAAGATCCACTGGGCGAGCGTTCCCCCATTCTTATCGACCATCACGGCACGGACGTGGTCAGGGTTTTGAACGAGTTCGCCGAATAGCACCAAGCATTCGCGGCAGTCCGTGCGTTGCCCGATGTAGAGGATTTCTGTGCCGCAGGGGATTTCGCTGATGGGGTAGCCGGGCGGGATTTTGGCCATGCCGCCTTTATAGTGCTTCGAAATTTCGATAACTTCTTCGAACGTGGGCGTGAGATTGCGGAGGTCGCGCTGGTTTTCGCCTTCGATGGCGCGGCGTGCCGGGTCAATTGTAAAGTAATCGGCTTTGCGCAGAGCGAGGGGCGCTCCCTCTGAATCGTTTTGCTTGGCGACCTCGCGGACATCGGCGAGGATTGTGTTTTCCGCGTTTTTTGCATTTCCGTCAGCGGGAGAATCGCCGGACTCTCGCATTACCCGGCTATTGTAGCGGTACATTGCTAGGCGGTTCTCGTCGAGGTCCACGCCGACGGTTAAAAAGTTTTTTGGCAAAAAGAAAGAGTCTCCACCCATGCCGCAGCAAAGGTCGTGAACGACGGGGATGGCGCTTTCGCTGCTATTGCTTTCGCTATTGTTTTTGTTTGTTTGTCGGGCATGTTCCCACAGCGTCGATTTCCAACGCCCGATGTCCTGGGCGGTACTCTGTTCTAGGGCAAGCTTGTCGCAAAGGAGAAACTTTTCGCATGATTTCTCTTTTTTGTTGGATTCGGAATTTTTCAAAAAGAACTTTTCGCGGAATTTTGGCACGAGCGCCATGTAGTCCATGATTGTGGCGCGTTCATCGTTGCTGAAATTCTTGGCAAGCTGCGTCGAAACTTGCAAAGCGTCCATTTTTTTCTGGGTTGCAAGCTCGATAAAACCTTGAACTTTAGCCGATGTGAGTAAATCCGCGTTGAACATGTTTGAAATTTAATTTTTGTGCGAGAATTTTACAATTTAAAATTTTGAGGATTGGCAATAAAGATGTATTTTTATGGTGTCATTCCTGTGAATGTATTGCGTGAAAATGTCATTCCCGCCACCGGGCAGGAATCTCCTTCTAGAAGGGATTGGGTTGGTATGAATTTAAAAAAAGGTTTTGTTGCGTGTGCCGCTTGCGTGTCGCTTGCTGTTTTTGCGCTTGGCTGCGCTGACGATACGACTTCGTCGCCTATTGGAAATTCTCAAATTGAGACTCCATTCTCGTCATCGTCACTTCATTCTGGGCTAGATCCAGAATCTATGTCGTCTGCTGTCATTCAGAGTGGTGATAGCCACGAAGAATCCAGTAGCAGTAATACTTTGACTTCGTCTGCAATTCAAAGTTCTTCATCGAGTACTGCCTTGAGTGAAGTCTATGATTCGGCAAGTTCGACAAGCTCTCCAACCAGCTCATTCGCTGAATCCAGTAGCAGTAAGGACGTTGAGCCTGTCGAAACGTCTTCTTCCTCATCGCGTCATTCCGGACTTGATCCGGAATCTTCGTCTTCGGAACAGGTCTCTTCCTCTTCGCGTCATTCCGGACCCGAGCCGGAATCTTCATCATCTGCGCAGCCTATAAAAATTGACTTTTACAACGGCGCCGATATCTCTGAAGTCCAGGAATACGAACGAAGAAATGCAAAATTCTTTGATGTTGATGGCAAGGAAAGCGATATCTTTACCATCTTAAAAAATCACGGATTCAATTCTATTCGTTTACGCACGTTTGTATCGCCCAAGGCTAAGTATGGCTATGCGGCCAGCGGTTGCGGTCACGATGCCGAAGCGTATGGCGATAAGGACCACGTCGTGGCTTATGCGAAAAAAGTGAAGGCTGCGGGCATGGGGCTTTTGATCGATATCCATTATAGTGATGTCTGGGCGGACCCAGGCAAACAAATTATTCCGGAACGCTGGCGCGGCGTGAACAACGCCAATGCAATGGCGGATTCCGTTTATGCTTACACTAAAGATTTGATGAATGCGCTTAAGGATGCTGGCGCGACGCCCGACATGGTGCAGATTGGCAACGAAACGACTCCTGGAATCTTGATTCACAAACCGAACAATAAGACAGATTGCTGGGGAAACGGAGTCGATAAGGCCGCGACTTCTGTCAATGGCGATATGGGAACCGCTGCGGGCAAGGCGAATGCAGCCAAGTATTTCAATGCCGGAATCAAGGCCGTCAAGGAAGTTTCGCCGACAACGAAAACGGTGCTCCACATTGAACGCATCCGTCAAGCGAATACGGTCACCTGGTGGATGGGCGTTGTGTTTGACGATTATAAAATTCCGGCAGATGTGATGGGCTTTTCTGCTTACACCGCTTACGGTGACGGCGCTCCAGACAATTGGAAGAGTTTGTTCAATACCGTGACTTCAAAGTATTCCAAGCTTGAATTTATTGTGGCTGAATACAATGGCGGCGATAAAGATAACCACTACAAGTTCGATAATTCACGCCAAAAAACGCGAGAGATGGTTCGCGGTATGAACCGTTGGATTGGAACGTTCTTTTGGGAACCGACAATCGGTGGTGCGTGGGGGCCTGCGCTGTTTGACAAGCGCGGCAATGATTATTACGCCAACAAGGACGCTTTCAAGGAATTCTTTTAGATAAATTCCTACGCGATGGCTACGGTTCTACCCTGAATTCAAACCGATTCTTCCGACGAATTTCGCGGTCTGCGTTTTGTACGCTTTTACCGAGCGCATCTACGCGCTTGGTTTGCGCATTCTGCATTCGCGATGCGTCTTGTCGAGATGATGCACGCTTCTTGTGAATGTCGCCGATGCTCGTGGTTCCTTCGCGTAACACAATCGCGATGCTATCTAGAATCGGATTTCCGACGCTTTCGATGTAGTCGTGTGAAACTTCCCAGACCATAATTCCGGCGTAACCGTTGTCCTTGACCCAACGTGATTTGATGGCGGAAGAATGCGGGTCTTCGAAGGTGACGTAACTGTTCTTGGTTACGCCGTAGGGTTCGACGGATACGCTGTCGAAATGGAATTCCCATTCTGTATTCGTTGCAATGTCCTTGTACGGTACTTGTTTGGCGGAACCTTTGGTAAAGTTGCTGCCCGGGCCTGTGGCGCCTTGGAATTCAAAGCCGAACGAGGGAATGCCAAACACCATTTTTTCGGTAGGCACACCACGTTTTTTCCAGTAGTCGCGAGTTTCTTCCCACGACCATGTGGTGTAGCCTTCGTGCGGGTAGAGTGGCGAATCGAACATGGCTTTTTCGTCCCAGTCGCCGGTGATGTCGTAGGTCATGAACCCGAACCAGTCTAGATTCTTGACGAGGACTTCGGCGGTGAACCATTTCCCGTAATAGGGCGAGCAGGGGAGTGCTGCCGAAAGGCTTTTGTCTTTGGGGAGGGCTTCGCGAAGTTCCGTGAGCAATTTGCTGTAGGCGATGGTGTCTGCTTCGGGGACGGGATTGTATTCCCATTCCCAGTCCATGTCAAGTCCGTCCAGGTTGTGGTCGGCGACGTATTTTACGAGGTTTGCGACGAATTTTTGGCGGAGTGTGTTGTCTTTTGAAACGGGCGCAAAGTTTTCGCTTTGTCCGCCGCCGCCAAGCGAGACGATGACTTTTGTTCCTGCGGCGTGGGCGAGCTTTACCATTTCGTCTAAAGCGTTCGGGTCGTCTGCTGCGTCTCCGCGTAACGTTCCGTCGGTATTGGGTGTGATGAAACTCCAAAGCACATGCGTCAGTTTTTCGTAGGGTACTTTATCTACAGTGTAGGCGGGCTTGTGCCATTTGCCCCAGTCAGGGTAATAGCCGATGAACAGCGGTGCTGCTTGCGAGATGCTTATCCCGGCAAGTGCGAAAATTGCGATGGACGCTACAAATGTGTGTGGTAAAAACTTTTTATGATTCATGATAATAAGCTCCAAGCTCTAAGTTCTACCAACTATTTTCGTTTTAATTCTACTACGCAATCGGCGGCGTTCACGAAATCTTGTGCATGTTCGATGGCGATGACGGTGTGGCCTGCGTTGCAAAGTCCGTGAATGAGGCCGAGCAACTGCTGGATGTCTTTTTGATGCAAGCCGCGTGCGGGTTCGTCAAAGAGGAACAATGTATTCGGGGCCTTGGCGCGTGCAAGCGTAATGGAAAGTCGGAGTCTAGCGCGTTCGCCACCGGAGAGGTGTGCTGTCGTCTGTCCGAGTTTCAAATAGTCGAGACCTGTATCGACAAGCGGCTTTAGCTTTTCGGCGAACGGTTTCATGTTCGTGAATAGCTTGTATGCACTGCCGATTTCCATGTCGAGAATGTCGGCAATCGAAAGCGACTTGAAACGGACTTCGAGAACTTCGTCGCGGAAGCGTTTGCCGAGGCACACGGGGCATTCGGATTCTTCGTAGCCGAGCGGGTCGTAAATGACGCCTTCGCCTTTGCAGTTTTCGCAGCGGCCGCCGGGCGCGTGCATGCTGAACTTTGAGGCGGTGTAGCCGCGCACCTTGCTTTCGGGGAGTTTGGCGAACAAGTCGCGGAGTAATGTGGCAAGCCCGATGGCACTCATGACGGTGCTGCGCTTGCTGCCGTGGAAATCTCCGGTTGTGAGGACCGAAAGTGCATCGATGCCGAGTGATTTGAATTCTTCGGCCTTGGCTCGTTTCGCAATGTTTTCGAACAAAAGTGTAGATTTTCCGCTGCCGCTTGGGCCGGTAATTACACTGAACTTGTTGAGCGGAACCGTGGCGCTTACGGGAGCCATGTCGAACTTCGCGAAATTCTCAACGAGAATCGCTGGGTTTTGTTTGCCGTTAGAGATTGCTTTGTTTCCGCTCGCAATGACGAACGACTTTCGCTCAGAACGGCTTCTTCCTACTTCCGATTTGTCATTCCCGCGAAGGCGGGAATCTCCTCTCTCGTCTAACGCCCTAATCCACTTTCCCGTTGGCGATTCCGGATTTTCAAGCACTTCGTCGCGTGCGCCTTGGAATAAAATCTCGCCGCCTTTTTCACCTGCTCCCGGGCCCATTTCGATGATGTAGTCGGCACGGCTAATGATTTGCGGATTGTGTTCGATAAGCACGAGTGTGTTGCCGCGTTTGCGCACTTTTTCAAGTACTGTCCAAAGCGACTTGACGTCAGAGGCGTGTAGGCCGCTGGCAGGTTCGTCGAGAGCGATTAAAAGTCCGTTCAAGTGCCCTGTACTAAGGCTCGCCAATTTGAGTCTTTGGATTTCTCCGCCCGAAAGCGTCTTGCCGGCACGTCCCGGCGTGAGATAGCCGATTCCCAAATCGTTGATGGCTTCAAGGCGGTCCAAAAGGGAAGTGAATGTCGCCTTTAAATTCTGCCCGATTTTATCGTCGAAAATCTGGTGCAAAAGCTTTGGCAGTTCCGCAAATTCTGTAGTTAAAATTTGTTTGTAGCTAACGCCGTCAATTGTTGCGTTCAGGTAAGTCTTTTTGAGGCGCAAACCGTGGCAATGCGGGCATTCGTCGCTTTCGTCGTCATCCACGTCGGAAGAACTCTCCAAAATGATTCCTGTTCCGTCGCAGTACTCGCAAACGCTTGTGCGGCTGTATGGCGAGAACGAACGAGCATCTAGCGCTGCGACGGCTTCGCTAGACATTTGTGATTCGTGCAGCTTGTCGCCTGCGTTCGGACAGCACGGTATGGTGCTGTAAAATTCACGTTCACCGCCAATATCAAGCGTAATTGCGGAATGCGTGAGCTTAAGCGTTGCGTCAACTGCTTCCGCAATGCGCGTGCGTGTGTTTTCGCGGACGATGATTCTATCGACGATGATGTAGAATTCTTTGGGCGTCAAGACTCTTTCGCCGGGGAGCAAGTCTGCAAGCGAATACATGGTGCCGTCGGCGATGGCTCGCGTGTAACCTTGCGCCAAGAATACCGCGGACAGTTTATCCAACGTCGTGCGATTCTTGCTTTTTTTGTCATTCCCGGCTACGTTAATGTCATTCCCGTTCGCTATAATGTCACCCCGGACTTGTTCCGGGGTCGCCTTTCCCGTTTGCAACTCAATCTTCGCCAAAAACTGTAGCTTAGTCCCTACGGGCATTCCCGCGATTTCGCGTATAATCTCTTCGCGGCTTTGGCTCACCATCGGGGCTCCGCAAATCGGGCAGGCTGGCTTTGCAAATGCTGCAAACAACGTGCGTAATGCGTTATCGCATTCGGCAATCGAAAGAGCCGTTGCTTTTGCCGGAGCTTCTCCGCGCGTGGCAGCAATCGCTAAACTTGCCGGGAGTCCTTCGGCACTGTCGAGCGGAATATTTCGCTTGCCTCCGAGCAGGTCGGCGGCGAACGGTGAGAGCGTTTCGAGATAGCGTCGCTTGCTTTCTCCGTGGAGCGTGTCCATCACAAGCGTTGACTTGCCGCAACCGGACGGACCGCATACAACTGTAATTTTACCCAGCGGAAACTGGGCATCCACATTTTTCAAGTTGTGCAGTTTGCACCCGCGAAGAGAAATAAAATTAAGCATCGAGTAAAAGATAATTTTATAAAATGAACTTTTGTCGCTAAAATATGCATTCTTTTGCCATAATCATTCAAATGAATATTTTGGGGAAAGCTATATTCCTTTTTATGAAAAAACTGCTGTTTTCCCTGCTACTTCTGTTTTTATCGACGGACTCATTGGCTGCGTATGTTGCCGTGTTGGAGACGATGGCTGATGGCGATGCGAAGGATAGCGTGTCACTTTTGGACCGTCAGTATTTGACGAATGTGTTGCGTGAGCAGGCGATAAAGGAACTCCCGGCAAAGCAAGGCTTCACGATCATGACCCGCGAGAACATCCAGCAGATGTTGCCTCCGGGCAAGGCCATTGAAGATTGCGAGGGAAACTGTCTTGTGGAAACGGGCAAGAATATTGCCGCTGACTACATTTGCCAGGCGCGTGTTGGGCGTTTCGGCGTTTCGTTGACTCTTTCCGCGGAACTTTATGAAACGGCGGGAAATAAGTTGATAGCTAGCTTCAACGGACGCGGAGCCAACGTAGAAGAACTGCTGCATCTGATTGAAAGTAAATCTACCGATTTTTTCCGTGAAATAAAGGAGCAGAATACTCCTGCGACGGCGAATCCGTCAAGCGTTTTGGATTCGTCATCCTCGATTCAAAACGCATCGTCATCCTTGACCTCGATTGAGGACCCGTCTGCTTCTCCTGTCATTCCTAGCGAACAATCGCATATCTCCAGTGAACAACAGCATGTCATTCCCGCGAAGGCGGGAATCTCCCTTGACGAACCTCATGATGATAAAGCGAAAGTAGGCGAGAGCATCCCTGCGAACGTGAACGACGAGCCTAAGAAAAAATCTGGAATTGCAGGTAAGGTGGTGCTCGGTATCGGAGCTGCTGCGACCGTGGCGGGGGTTGTGCTTGCCGTAGTCGGGAACAACAAGGCAAAAGACGCTGCGGAAACCGAACGTTTTGCAAACGAAGGAGAATACAACGATGCAAAAGACAAGGCTAAGTTAGGCCAAACGCTTCGTGGTATTGGAATCGGTATCGCCATCGCTGGAGCAGTAGGCGTCGGTCTGAGCTTTGCATTTTAGAAGGGGATGGTAATTATGAGTTCAGAATTCGGAATGCAAATCTTGAAATTGGTAATGACGTCATTGCGAGGCCGTAGGCCGTGGCAATCCATTGTTGCTTTATCAATCCTTTTCCTTGTCGCTTGTACCGACTACGTGTCGCAAATCGAAGACCGAAATTGGGAATGGAATGATGGTCAAGTTCCTATAAATCCACTAACTGTTGTCAAGGGTGAAATGACTGATTCCCGCGATGGTCAAACCTACAAAACGGTCACCATCGGTTCCCAAACATGGATGGCTCAAAATTTAAACTATGTGACAGAGAACAGTTACTGCATCGAGGACAATACGAGTAATTGCACCAAATATGGTCGCCTTTACACATGGGCTGCTGCGATGGATAGCGTGGGTACGTGGTCTGCAAATGGTAAGGGTTGCGGTTTTGGTAGGACTTGCTCGCCGACGTACCCGGTGCGTGGCGTTTGTCCAACAGGCTGGCACTTGCCGACAAGTGCGGAATTCGAAACTTTGTTCACTGCAGTTGGTGGTCAATCAATCGCTGGCAAAAAGCTCAAGTCAACGAATGGCTGGAACAATAATGGTAACGGTATGGATGATTACTCGTTTTCAGTTCTACCAGCTGGTGTTTGGATCTATGGTGGCGGCGGCGGCGCTGTGGGCCTTTATACGGATTTTTGGAGTTCTACAGAGTTCGGTAGCTACAATGCGACTACCATGGAGTTGAATTACGACTACGATAGTGTGCACCTGCCCGCTGCTATCTCGAACTCAAAATTTTCAGTCCGTTGCCTAAAGGACTAATTGCGAGGGACTCCGCAGAAGCCCACTAGCTTTCAATGATTGCTGATGTCGCCCAGAAGCGCGGATTCCTTGCCAACCCAATGTCGAATATTTTTTGAATCGTCCCAATAAATCAGTAAAAAATTTTGAGTTGCTGCACCTGTTGTATGATTCTTCAACCAAATATTTGAATGAAAAAAGAACATCGTTGCTAGATACGGCTGTTCTAGATACTGCAGCGACTCCTTGTATTGGTGGAATGATTTTAAATTTATGCGTCATTGATGTCAGTTTTAGGCGAGTCTTGTTAAAAAGAATTTCTTCATTGATTCTTGGCTAATAATATTTCCTTTGCCAGGAGGAACTGAGTTCCATGGCGGCTCGCTGTGTGTCATTTCCACTAATTTTACGGCTGAATACTGATTGTAAACATCAAAGACGTTGTTGAACAAAGTTGTTTCTTCTTCGCTTAGCTCGATGTTAATTTTGGAAGGAGGTTCAATTCCCTTTGCATCGTATTTTGCATATTTTTCATAGACTTCGGGAACTACGGGACCAAACATCCATGCTTCGATGTTTTCATCAAATAAGGGCGTGTCAAATGCTGCCAAGTGGAATCCCTGCTCGTAATAAAGCATTTTCTGTAGCTTAAGATTGGACATCAATTCCTGATTTCCTTCTGCTGCTTTTGATAAAAGCAATTGAGCTATTTGTAACGCCTTGTATGCCATTTGTGTGCCTTTTGCCTCTAAAAAATAATTTTTGAAAAATCTGATGTCAATGGTCCATGGTTTTCTGGACTTTTTGCTGTTTTATAGGTTGATGCTAAATCTACAAACGATAATCACGAAAAACGAAAATAGCCTAAATTTTGCAATCAACCGTTAGCAAGAATAATGGAAAAACTTTTTTACAAAAAAAGATGGTTCGAAAGATCGTCACAAGAGTGTTATATTTACAGTTATGAAAAATACTTTGTTCCTTTTTTTGTTTTCTCTATTTTTTGTTGCTTGCGGAAATGATTCGTCAACCTCGGCGAACTCGTCTTCATCAAGCAATGACTCTGATAAGGTTGGTGAGCCTGCCGAACCAGCCGAAGTGACTACAGGAATCATGACGGACGCTCGTGATGGTCAAACTTACAAGACGGTCCAAATCGGTTCGCAGACGTGGATTGCTCAGAATCTGAATTACGAAACGGCAGATAGCTATTGCTATAACGATACAGCAAGTAACTGTGTTAAATATGGTCGATATTACACATGGGCTGCTGCGGTGGGCCAATCGGAATATGCTTGCGGCTATCTTCACAACTGTTCCTTGCCGTCGGGTAATATTCAAGGTGTCTGCCCCAAAGGCTGGCATTTGCCAAATAATGAGGAATGGGAAGCCTTGCTCTCTTTCGTTGATGATTCTACGCCTGATAAGTTTATCCCTATTAATGTGGTCTACTCAAATGCGGGTTATGTTCTTAAATCCTCGTCAGGATGGGATAGCGATGGCAACGGCACGGATGCTTTCTCGTTCTCGGCGTTGCCCGCTGGCGGCAGGGGCGACCGTGGGGATTGCTACGAAGAGGGCTACGATGCTGTCTTTTGGAGTTCTACAGAGCACAATGGCGTCGATGCGTTTGCAGTGAGCGTGTACAACTATAACAACAATGCGGTTCTGAAGGTCAGCTCCAAGTCTAGCGGGTTTTCAGTTCGCTGTTTAAAGGACTGATAGCGAGGAACTCCATAGGAGTCCACTAGAAAAACGAACAGCTTTTGGTTGCCCTATTTTTTCTGTAACCAACTGTTGACAAAATAAATGCTTTTGCAACCAATTGATTGCAAAATTTGCAAAGTTTTGCTTTTCCAAAATTTCCCGTTGTAGATTAAGCCTCCAAACTTACCGGAGGGACTTTTATGAATCAATCTATTCCAGAAACTTTGAAAGGCAAAACATACATCGACCCGAGAACCGATACAGGTTTCAAGAACTTGTTCGCCAGCAAGGACGCTATCAAGGACTTTGTTGACGGAATTCTTCACCTCAAAGGAGATGACCGAATAAAAGATTTAAAATACTCGTTCGACGAAGCAATCCGTTTCATGGTTCCCAAAGAACGGAAAATTTCCCTAGACGCTTTTGCTACGACCGGTTCCAATCGGTTTCTCAATATCGAAATGCAAAAGGCTGACCATGGATTCTTTATCGACCGGACCGTATTATATAAAGCGTTCCTGATTATCAAGGGCAAACAGGACATGGAGAATACGGAAGAGTTCAAGGCGCTCACCAAAGAAGAGAGGGAGGGAAGGCGCTACGAAATCCCAGAATGCATTTCTATCTGGATTTGCGACTTTGAATTGCCGCAGACAATGGGGAACTACATTGACGAATGGGCCGTTTACAGCAGGGAATCGCTGAGCAAAGGCTGCACAGAAACGGTTTTCCCTAAAAATAAGTATATTATGGTTAATCTGCCAAGGTTCGACAAGACCGCAGACGAAGTGAAAGACCCCGTTGATATGTGGCTTTACGTGCTTAAGCACGCGCACGAGGGCAAGCCCCTCCCAGACTTTGGGAATGACATAGTCAACGAAGCCTTGAACCGCATCAAAATCGAAAATCTGGACAAGACAACCCTAACCGAAGCGGAGAGAGAAATGACTACAAAAGAGGAACTTGCCTGTTGTTTCGCTTATGCAAAAATAAAAGGTCGAGAAGAAGGCCGGAAGGAAGGAATTGAAGAAGGCCGGAAGGAAGGAATTGAAGAAGGCCGGAAGGAAGGAATTGAAGAAGGCCGGAAGGAAGGGCATGAAGAAGGCCGAAAAGAAGGGCTTGAAAAGGGTCGGATAGAAGGCCGGAAAGAGGTTGAAAAAGAAACCAAACTCGAAATGGTCGATGCCATGCTTGGCAATCCTAAATTTACGGACGAAGACATTTCCTCCATTTCAGGCATCCCGCTAGATGAAATTGCAAAACGTCGTGTACAACGCTAAGTAAAAATAAAAGCCCGTGCAGTTTCTCGCTGCCGGGCTATTCTAGATCCATTAGATTCTTTAATCTCGTGTGCTGTACCAAATGCAGGTGCTGCACCCTTTGCTTTCCCTAACCCCTAAGACCTTTCCTTAGCTTTTGTTTGCGGACCCTGTAACTGGATCCTTCACTTTGTTCAGGATGACGTTCCTAACTCCTAAAACTCCTTAAACGTGAATCTCAGTTCGCCAAACGGCGTGCGGAAATCCTTGTTCTTCAGGTTGTTTTCTTCGATGCCGGCGAACAGCCTGTAGCCGCCACCAATCGAAACTTCAAGAAGCTTTGTCACGCGGAAGTTGAACTGTGCCGAAAAATCGGAGGTGAAGAAAGCGTCGTCGGACTTGAAACCGTCTTCGTCGCCCTTGTTCATGAAGTTCACGCTGCCGCCGCCGATGCTAACCGGGAGTGAAATAGAGAACAATCCGTTGCGGAAAACGACCGGTTCCGCGAAAATGCCGTACGAATGGTAGTCGAGCATTTGCGGGTGGCGAACCTTCGGGTTCTTCACGTCGCTGAGGATGGTCGAAAAGTATGCACCCAGACTGATGTACGGGTTCAACACGACACCGACGCGGAGGTTCATGAATATGGTACCGTCGCGGGCAATCAGCGAGTTGCCGCCGCCTACGCTAAGGAGCGCGCTCCATTCGGAGGTCGATTCCTCTTTCGGCTGGTAGTCATCGGAACCCTGGAGCTTTGCGTTTGCGCTTACGGTAAGGGTCAGTGCCGCAAGAATCGCAGTCCATATTTTTGTTTTTTTCATAGATCGTCCGTTTTTGCTTCCCATCGCCAGTTCTTTGTGCTGACTGCCGGCCAGTGGCAAATTGTCCAGACTAGGCTGTTGGCACACAGGATGATAGACCAGACACCAAAGAACAGGAAGAGAATGAGTGGAATGAAAGCCAACGATCCATAAAAAATGGACATACGGGTGACCATTGTCGTCTGGATGAGCATTAAAATTTTGACGTAAATGATGATGGCTAGCCAAGAAATCAGCGTGGAAAGTATCGATGCCAAAAAGAGCTTTTTACGAGTATAGGGCTTGTGACCGTTCGGTCGAGCAGGCAATGCGTAAAGCATCAGGAAAATGACAAGGAGAAGCGTGCTGTGGAACGTGGAGTACCAGAACGCGGAAATCAATGTCTTGATGATTTCTGGCGAAAAATGGAATCCATCGACGATGATGGCGGACATCACGTTCTGGACGTGGTTCATGAAGCCAGCAAACATGCCGACGAAAGCAGCTCCGATGAGAAGAAATGGCGTATAGACTTTGATTTGACGTAAAAGTGTTCTGGAGGTCTTGTTTTCCCAGACCACGTTGAAGTTCGTTTCCAGGCTCCCGAACGAGAGGATGAACGTGACAAAAAGGCCCGCGGCACCGATAACTCCGAGTTTTCCGATGGGAATATGTTCCGCATTTTCAACGATATCCATGATTTGCTCGGTGGGCCAGTCCAGATTGAGCATGTCGAGCACGATGGGAAGGTAGTCCGAAATGAAGGTTCCGAACCCGACCGCCAAAGAAATCGAGGTGAGCATGATGAGGAGCGGGACAACGGCTACAAGTGTCGTGTAGGTCAATGCGGCCGCACGAGTCGTTCCATGATAGTAGAAGAACGACTTTCCGGTAACGACCATGATTTTTACAAATGTCGGGGAACGGGCTGCGATGTTGTCGAACAACCATTCCCATGAAAAATTTTTCCACCAGTGCGGCATACTTGGCGTAAATATAGTTAAAGGAATAACTTGTGTGATTTAAATCATATTGGATTATGGCTTTTTTACCAAATTTTTCAAAAATTAGACTGAAAAGTGTTGACAATTAAATAGAAATTTTTGTGGACGTATTGTGAAAATATATAAATATATGTTACAATGTGGACTTTTTATTAAAAATTAGATTATATTAAGCAGGAACAATCGCCAAAAATGTAGGAGTGTTGTTTATGGGATCACAATTGTGTTTTAGGACGTTTTTTGCAAGTTCCTTGCTTGCTGTTGGTTTAGTCGTCCCTTCTCTTGCCGCGCCTCGTCAAATGGAAAACTTGACGCGCGGTCTTGTCGTATCCAATGTGGGCAGTGGAGTGCTGGTAAGCTGGCGTCTGCTCGGTACGGATGATCCGGCTACGGAGTTTAATCTTTACCGCGATGGCTCAAAAATTGCCTCTATTGCGAAAAATGCTGGCACGAACTACCTGGACAAGGACGGAAAATCGACTTCCAAGTACGAAGTCACCGCCATCGTCGGCGGCAAGGAAGGCGAAAAGTCTGCTGCCGAAATTGTCTTTACCGATTCGAAAAAGGAAGGCAGCGTCAATTTCCCCTACAAGGTTTTAAAGCTTGATGTCCCGAAATCGCAAAAGATGCCGGACGGCTCGACGTGTACCTACACCCCGAACGACATGAGCGTGGGTGACCTCGACGGCGACGGCCAGCTGGATTTGGTCCTCAAGTGGGATCCGAGCAATGCGCAGGACAACTCGAAGGATGGTTACACGGGCTCAGTCTTTGTGGACGGCATGAAGCTTGACGGCACTCGCCTCTGGAGAATTGACCTCGGCAAGAACATCCGCGCCGGAGCGCATTATACGCAGTTCATGGTCTACGATCTCGATGGCGACGGAGTCGCCGAAATCGTGATGAAGACTTCCGACGGCACTGTCGACGGCAAGGGCAAAGTCATTGGCGACGCAAGCAAGGATTACCGGACGTCTGGCGGCCGCATCATGAGCGGCAACGAGTACTTGACGGTGTTCAACGGGCGCACGGGTGAAGAAGTGACCACCATTGACTATTGGCCCAAGCGCAATATTACGAATTCCTGGGGCGACACCTACGGCAACCGCAGCGAACGCATGCTTGCGGCCGTGGCTTACCTCGATGGCGTGCATCCGAGTGTCATCATGAACCGCGGCTACTACACGATGGCCTACCTTGTCGCTTACGATTTTGACGGCAAGAACCTCAAGGAACGCTGGAAACATACGTCCGACAGGTCTGGCCAGGGTCTCTACGGCGAAGGCAACCACAACCTTTCTGTGGGCGACCTCGACGGCGACGGCAAGGACGAAATTGTCTTTGGCGCTGCTGCGCTCAATTCCGACGGGACGCTCCGTTACCGCACGGGCTTCGGTCACGGCGATGCCATGCACCTCTCCGACATGGACCCGGACAATCCGGGCCTGGAACTCTACGACGTGCACGAGGACAAGCAGAACAAGTATAGCGAGGAATATCGCGACAAGGACGGCAAGGTTCTCTGGGGAACGACCCAGACCGAGGCCGGGAACGTGGACAACGGTCGCGGCATGGCGGCCGATATCGATTCCACGAATCGCGGTTTCGAAATGTGGTCCGGTACCAGCAAGGGCGCCCGCTCCGTCAAGGGGAAGGTCGTCACCACGACGGGCCTTTCGCAGAATTTCCGCATCTATTTCGATGGCGACCTGCAGGATGAATTGATGGACGGTACCGGTAGCCCGACGGTGGAAAACGGTGGCAGTACTGGCGGAAAGATTGACAAGTACAATTCCGGCAAGAAGACTTTGGACCGCCTCTTCAGTTTCTACAGCGTGGAAGGGGCTTCGCTCAACAACTGGACCAAGGCGAACCCCTGCATCGTGGCCGACCTCTTTGGCGACTGGCGCGAGGAATTCATCGTGCGTTCCGGTTCCGACCCTTCGAAGGTCATTGTCTTCACGACTCCGTTTACGTCTCCCTATCGCGTTTACACGCTGATGCACGATTCGCATTACCGCGTCTCCATTGCCTGGCAGAACGTGGCATACAACCAGCCGCCTCACCTGGGCTACTACCTGCCCGACGCCGTGAAGTCACTCAAGCAGCCGGATATTTATGTTGTCGGTGAAAATGTCGTTGTGCCAAAGGATACGACTCCGGTTGTGAACAATGGAAAATCGACGATAGATGCATCGAAGCCGAAGGACGGTGTTGGCTGGACGGAAACGACTAATGCCGGGTTCCTGGAAAATGGTTATTTCAATTTCGACAACACGCTTGCAAGCTATGGCGTTTGGGAAGTATTCTCGAAGAAAGATGCTAAGACGACGCTTACGGTTCGCTATGCAAATGGCGGAACGGGCGACCGCAGCATGTCTGTGCAGGTCAATGGCAAATCGGCCGGATCGATTAGCTTCCCCTCGACTGGAGAGTGGACTACGTACAAAGAAACTAAGATTGACGTTTCATTGAAGGCCGGAGTCAATACGCTCAAGCTTTCTTCGATGACTAGCGATGGTGGCGCCAATGTCGATATGTTCACGTTCGGCATCGACGGTGTTGTCCTTTATGACGGATCGCAGACGACGGTGTTCCCTGTCGTTTCGTCAAAGAATGGAGTCCGCTTTAATCCTTCGACGGGAGTCCTTTTCTCTCCGTACGCGGGTTTTGCCGAGGTTTACTTCTATGACATGTCTGGTACGATGCGCATGGGTGTATCTGGCAATGTGAATGCTGGTGCTAACACGGTTGCTATTAATCGCGATATGCTTCCGAAGGGTATGTATGTCGTGAAGGTCAAACTGAATGGCGCTTTGGTCGTCAGCCGAGTTGCCAAACTTTCAAAATAGATTATTTTTATTAATTGGAAAATGGGATGTCCCTGGAATACTTTTTTCAGTTCTGGTTCAACATCAAGCCTGGAGAAATTATGGCTAAACATTCCCGTTTTGGCTTTTTTGCCGTTGTCTCGTCGCTTTTGCTAGCGCTGCCGCTCCAATCATTTTCTGCCCCCCGCCAGATGGAGGCTATTGACCGCGGGCTTCTCGTTTCGAATGTTGGAAAATCGGGGATGCTCGTTTCGTGGCGTCTTCTCGGTACGGAGAACTCCGATACGGAATTTAACCTCTACCGCGATGGAGAAAAAATCGCAACCATCGGGAAAACCGCCGGAACCAACTACCTCGATAGTGCCGGTAAAGTTACTTCCAAGTACTCCGTGGCTGCCGTAGTGGGCGGCAAGGAAGGCGCGAAGAAGAGTGCCACGCTCGTCATGGATTCGACGGTGGTGAATAACGGACGCTCCTTCCCGTACAAGGTCCTCAAGCTGGACCGCCCCGCAAGCCAGGTAATGCCTGATTCCGTAAATACGGTTTGCGGTTACTATCCGGACGACATGAGTGTCGGCGACTTGGATGGCGACGGTGAATATGAACTGATCGTGAAGTGGTTCCCGGACAATTTCAAGGACAATTCGCAGTCGATGGTAGGCTCCTATACGGGAACGGTTTTCCTCGACGCCTATAAGCTCGACGGTAAAAAGCTTTGGCGCATAAGCCTCGGCAGGAACATCCGTGCGGGTGCGCACTACACGCCGTTCCAGGTGTATGACTACGATGGTGACGGCAAAGCCGAAATTGTCATGAAGACCGGAGACGGAACCATTGATGGCAAGGGCAAGGTCATCGGGGATTCTTCCAAGGATTACCGCAATGCGTCGGGGATGATTATTACAGGTCCGGAATACTTGACGGTGTTCAGGGGTAGCGATGGCTCTGAAATCACGACGATTGACTATCTCCCGTCGCGCGATATCAGAAATTTTGGCTCCTATGATTCCCTGGGCCTTAACTGGGGCGATACCTACGGTAACCGCTGCGACCGGTTCCTGTCGGCGACGGCTTATCTCGATGGCGTTCATCCGAGCTTGATTATTGCCCGCGGTTACTATACGGCGGCCTATGTGGTGGCTTATGACTTTGACGGCAAGAACTTGAAGCAACGCTGGTTCCACAAGTCTGAAACACCGGGCGAGGGGCTCTTTGGCCAGGGCAACCTCAATATCGTTGTCGGTGACCTGGATGGCGACGGCCTCGATGAGATTGTGTATGGGTCTGCTGCCCTGAATCACGACGGAACCCTCCGTTACTCGACTGGGCTTGGTTATGGCTATGCCGCCTATGTCGGCAATTTTGACCCGGATCACGCGGGCCTGGAAGTTTGGGCGATTCACTCGCATTTTGATAGTACCCGGTATGTCGCTGAGCTTCGCGATGACAAGGGAAAATTCCTGTTTGGTGATTTGTCTCCCATGCAGAAGGAAAATGGCCGTGCCATGGCAGCCGATATCGATTCCACTAGCCGCGGTTACGAGTTGTGGTCTTACGTGCCGAGTGAAATGCATTCGGCCAAGGGAACGCCGATTAAGCTCTCCGATTCCCTCGATCCGGAATATCCCTATCTGGGGCGCGTGATTCCGACGAGCTTCAGGATTTATTTCGACGGCGACCTTCAGGACGAACTCCTGAACGGTCCGGTTGTGAGCAAGTTTAATCAGCAGAATAGGAAAATCGAAACCTATTTTGATGGCGAGACATCGCTTGGGTTGATTGGAAACCAGAGTGCGAAAAATTACCCGAACCTGGTGGCGGACCTCTTTGGCGACTGGCGTGAAGAAATGATTTTCCGTTCGGAAAGCGATTCTTCTAAGATATACATTTTCTCTACTCCGGTGACGACTCCGCACCGCCTTTACACGCTGATGCATGACGCTCAGTACCGTCAGGCGATTGCATGGCAGAATACGGCGTATAACTTGCCGCCTCATCCGAGCTACTACCTGCCGGACATGGCCAAGAAACTCACGAAGCCTAATGTTTATGCGGCGGGTGAAAACGAATATGCTGTTTACCCCGATGCAGTATTGGAAAAGACGGGAACGGCAAGCGAAAAGCAGACCGTTACTTTGGGTAAACCGATTGCGGATATTACGTATAAATTCTCGTTCTGTACCGGTGTAAAGGCCGAGGGCTTGCCGGCTGGCGTGACAGCCAAAGTGGATTCTGCATCGCAGACGGTCAAAGTTTCGGGCAAGCCGACTAAGGCCGGGACGTTTGCGTTTTCGCTTACGACCGTGGGCAGCAAGGCGAAAAACGTATCGCTCAAAGGCGAATTTATTGTGAAGGACACCGTCAAGATCGATACTGCGAAAGTTGACACGACGAAGAAGGATACATCCAAGGTCGATACTGCGAAAGTTGACACGACGAAAAAGGATACATCCAAGGTCGATACAGCCAAGGTAGATACTGCGAAAGTTGACACGACGAAGAAGGATACATCCAAGGTCGATACTGCGAAAGTTGACACGACGAAAAAGGATACATCCAAGGTCGATACAGCCAAGGTAGATACCGCGAAGGTTGACACGACGAAGGTCGATACGTCTAAGGTGGTTTCGTCCGGTTCTTCCATTG
>CAMKLO010000051.1 GCA_946413655.1 uncultured Fibrobacter sp.
GCGGCGATGCAGAATCGGTCACCATCAAGAATGGTGAAAATGGAAAGAGCGCTTTCGAAATCGCAAAAGAAAAAGACCCAAGCCTCACTGTTGACGAATGGCTAGCCTCGCTCAAAGGCGAAGGATGCACGGCAAAAGAAGTCGAAGACGGCGTGGAAATCACCTGCGGCAATGATGAACCTGTCAAAGTCACAAACGGAACAGACGGAAAAATCACATTCGAAACACTTACCAGCAATTGTGTCGCCTTGCGTTCTTCTACAAACAAATTCAATTCCATGTACGATGTTTTCGGTTGCCTCCGTTCCTACGAAAAGGTCGCATTCATCATCCGCCATGCCCAACGTGACAAAAATAAATACGGACAGGATGACGGCCTCAATGACGCAGGCCGGGCGCAATCAAAACAAGTCGGAGAAAGACTAAAAGAATTCCAGCTCGAAGACTTTTACTACATGTACACAAATGTCAAACGCAATGCCGAAACCGCCAGCATTATCGCTCTCAACAAAGGCGAACCTGTTTCAGATAATTTAGATGACTGGCACAAACAAAATATCGAAAATACTAGCGAAGTCAATGATGATTTAACAGAATCATGGTATATCAAGCTCAACAAAGATGCCAACAATTGCAAAGACAAGAACGCATACTCTGGATGGAGTACGTACTCCAAAGTCGCATACAAAGAATACAAAGACGATACAGACCGTGCTATATGCGAAGATGTCTTTAACGACATCGATGAAAAGGTAAGAGAATTAACCGACAAATATTTCACATACGACAAGATGCACAAGTACACCTTGGCCATTTCACACGATCAGTTCCTGGTTCCATTCGTCATTTCTGTCAGCAACAGGACAATCAAGGACAAAGATGGATATGACCTTCGCTTCCACAAACATGATCGAGACAAGAACAATGCGCCCGATTACAACTACTGGATTAACTACCTCGCCGGCGTCGCCATTATCACGGATCCCTCCGGCGTCACAACAATAATCCCCGTCAAGGCTCTCGATGACGGATTCCTGCGAAAATACAACTAACTAAATCATCAAAGTTCTTCTGAAGCCTCCGCAAGGGGGCTTTTTTGATGTTCCGCTCTTGCAGAATTATGATATATTTCTACAAAAGAGGGAAAAATGAAAAAATCGCTCATTCTAATCACCGCATTTATCACGGCATCAGCCGCGTTCGGCCAAAACGCAAAATCCACCGGCATAACCAAAACAGATGTGCAGAGCTGGATCAAAAACCAAAAACAAATCCAGCAAGACTTCAACGAGGAAGGCATCTCGTGCGATGACATTGCCAACGCTAGTGCACAAGAAAAGGCAAAAGCAGAATCCATCCTCAAACCAACCGGCATCGCAGCCCCCAAACGCATCGAAAAATACGCGATGATCAACCAATGTGCCGCCCTTGTTTTGGCCGAAAACGGGGTAGGTTCAGGCATAGACCCAAATACGATAGCTATGCTAAAAAAGATGAATGTCGATCTATTCGCCGAACTGAGAGCAAACACCAACCAGAAGGATTGCGACGTCGTAAAGGCGTATGAAAAAGCCATCGTGAGCGTAATGATCGAAATGGATCAGATAAATGCAGGCCTCGCAAGCGAAACACAAGAAAGTGCACAAAGCGCCGAAGCGCAATTCAAGGAACTCAACGAAAAAGCAACCAAAGTCAAAAACGCCATCGACGAATTTTCCAAGAGCAAAGGCGACTGCGGATTCATTTACAAAAACGCCGACAAAACAGCCAAAGCATACACCAAGAAAGAACCGACCAGCAGGGAAAGCTTGATGATCCATGTTCAAGACAACATTGTGCTATTCCTCCCAGTCACAACAAAAGGCAAAGTCGAGTTCAAATTCACCTGGAAAGAACCTGAAATAAAGAAAGTTGCCGTCAGCATCCCCGACTATGCCGCATCCGATGTCGAGACAACCGAAATGAGCAAGACAGGCCCTGCCACCATCACTTACTTAAATCGTAAGCGCAGGAAATTTATAAGCGTCCCTGTCACCATCACAAACATCGAGATGTACGAAGCATCTGACAAGAACAGCACAGCAAGAGAGTACGTCATCTCGACAAAAGAAGGAAAGGTAATCCACCTCTGGCAGAAATGGAGCGGGAATAATTGGACCACGAAAGTCAACTTCAACGGATTGAAAGACGCTTCTACCTGGAAGTGGCGCGCAACCGGCGGAAACTAGCCCCTCTTTGCCCATCCAGTCTTATAGCCCCCGAATTTAATCAATTTCAGAAACCACAACACCGAACCGTACCTATAAACAGAGTCTTTTCCGCTATTTATAGGTACGGCACAATCGTAATACAAGCTACCGTACCTATAAATCACCCAAATACATCTTTTTATAGGTACATTTTTCATGTTAGCAAACAAACTAACAACATAATTCAATCTTTTTTCTTTAAAACGTACCTATAAAAACAACAATCTCTCATTTTTATAGGTACGTTCATTCTCATTAGCGTCATTTTTCCCGGCATTACAGCCCTTTTCGTACCTATAAAAAACAACTTCAACAAAATTTATAGGTACATCTCTCCAACAACGCGCCCAAAACAAACACCTAACGCCTTTAAAACAGTTCAAAGCGTAACAAACTGGCTTCCCGAGATTTTTCAAACGCGATTACCTCGCGCATTTTCTGAAATGCTGATAACTGTTGTTTGCAAAATGAACACGCTATTCCAAAATGCTTGCTTTTACAGCAAGTTCATTGTATATTGCCTTCACCAAGAAGGGGAAATCATTATGCAGAAAAATCAAGAACACACCCACACTCCGTTAGACGCATTGACAAATTTCGTGCAATCTCAGCAGGCTGAGCTACAACAACTGCTATCGCAGTTTCCCAAGTCAAAGGCCGTCGTCGGAAACCTGCGAATAGACCGATGCAGAAATTCCTTCCAATACTACATCGTATCAGAACACGGTGACACGAAAGGCAAATACATTCCCCACAAAGAAATCCGCAAGGCAGCAGCAATTGCGCAACGCGATTACAACAAAGCCACAGTGGGCATCATCAAGAAACAGATAAAAGCCATTAAATCGCTACTCGCCAATTACCACCCCGAAGCAATCGACGAAGCATATACAAAGTTCCACCCAGGTCGCCGTGCGCTTGTAATTCCCGTGCGTGAACCTGATGAAAAATACATCGCAGCATGGCTGCATCACCCCTACACCGGCAAACCATTTGAAATCAATGCCCCCGAGTATTACACAGCAAGCGGCGTGCGCGTGCGCTCCAAATCCGAAGTCATCATTGCAGACGCACTAGCACGCGCAAACATCCCCTACCGCTACGAATACCCTACAAGCATCAAAGGCTGGGGAACACTCTATCCAGACTTCACCTGCCTCGACATTCGCACCCGCGAAGAAATCATCTGGGAACACTTCGGCCTCATGGGCGACCCTGACTACGCCGAGAACGCCGTTCAGAAAATCACGCACTATGCAGCGAGTGGCTATGTTCTCGGCAAAAACCTCATCGCCACATTCGAAAGCAGCACGACCCCGCTTTCCGTCAAGCTAGTGCAAGGATGCATCGACGCACTTTTCAAATAAATTTAAATTTATCACACGAAAGCCTCAAACGTTCCCATGTTCCAAACCACGACTTTCCGAAAATCAATGCAAAATTTCTTCAACACACTTTATCAGGTTTTTGCCACCTCGCCCTGGTGGGTGCAAATCATCCTCGCATTTTCGATAGGCATTTGCGTACTCTCGTTTTTGGCAATTCTAGTTTGCAGTCTTTTTCTAACCCCAATATGCGGGATTCATCGCCCAGGCGTGCTAAGACCTATCACTTTGCGCATTTGGCACGCAGGCATTACCGCACTCATCGCCATCTTCAAAGTCTTCCATCTTCCCACAGACGGACTTGAGCGTGGCAAAAGAGCCTACGAAGAAGAAATCCGCAAAGCCGAAGGAATCGAATACAATACAAACAACAAAATCAAGCCCCGAGAACCGCAGCCACAAAGCAACCCACCCAGCAAGCATTCCTACAAAGACATCGAAGAATAAAAAAACGCCCCGACTGGGGGCGTCACTTTCTAATCATCTTCACATTGCGACACAGCCACTTCGGAACAAGCGGCTTCAGCAAGCCACGTACCTTCAGTTCGTCGCATGCATTCGTCATACACCGCACTTTGGCATGGATCCGACGACGAATGGCCACAGGAGCACAAAACAAGAAAAAAGATACTTGCGAGAAATCTCCATTCTACCATGAATTTCAAACAAGTTAATTTCACTATTACGGCACCTCAACGCTGTCGAGAATCTTCTGCACGACAGTTTCGGCAGTGACTTCTTCCGCTTCAGCTTCGTAGCTCAAAATCACGCGGTGACGCAGCACTTCCATCGCAACAGCCTTCACGTCTTCCGGCGTCACGTAAGCGTGGCCCTGGATAAACGCATGAGCCTTCGAAGCCTGGGCAAGGCCGATAGAAGCACGCGGCGAAGCGCCCACTTCCACAAAGCCCACCAAGTCGCTACGCTTGATGCTACCCGGATCGCGCGTCGCCAAGACCAAGTTCACGATGTATTCGCGCACGCGTTCATCCACATAGACCTGCTTCACGAGCTCGCGAGCCTTCAAAATATCTTCCTTCGTCGCGACCGCATTCGGCTGGCGCAGCCCCGCACCCGAGACCGCATCGAGAATCTTCATTTCGTCAGCCTTGTTCGGGTAACTCACCTTCACCTTCAACAGGAAACGATCGACTTGGGCTTCCGGCAGCGGATACGTGCCTTCCTGCTCAATCGGGTTCTGCGTCGCAAGCACCAGGAACGGCTCGTCCAGCTTGAACGTCTCGTCGCCAATCGTGATGTGGCGTTCCTGCATGGCTTCGAGCAAAGCGCTCTGCACCTTCGACGGAGCACGGTTGATTTCGTCAGCAAGCACAAGGTTCGTGAAAAGCGGGCCCTTGCGAGTTTCGAACTTCGCCTCGCGGGCGTTATAAATCGTCGTACCGAGCAAGTCTGCCGGCAACAAATCAGGAGTAAACTGGATACGCTTGAAGTCGAGCGAAACCGCATCGGCAAAAGCCTTCACCGCAGTCGTCTTGGCCAAGCCCGGAAGGCCCTCCAAAAGCACGTGGCCATCAGCCAGAATACCCGTCAGAATGCTCTCAACCATCGCCTTCTGACCAATCACCGTATCTTCAACTTCACGCAGCAAGTTCATGCAAAAAGAACTCTGCTGTTTCACCTTTTCCGAAAGTTCCTGAATATCCATTTATTTTACCTCTGTAAGCTTTTTTACAAATTTTAAGACTTTTCGGCTTTCAATTTTCATCTCAAACACATAAGACGAGAGACGAAAGACGAGAGACGAAAGAATTTTTACTGCCTTTAAGATACTAAAATCTTTGAAAAAAAACAAATGATTCTAGTAGACAGTAGGCAGTAGGCGGTAGGAAGTGGCAAATAAGGTTTGAGGTCGGACCTATGGTCCTTTGAGGTATGAGAATTTTGATAGTAAAGGGGGAAGGCTCCCCCTGATTGCAGCCACTTTGTCCGCACCACTTCACAGGCTGTCATGCCGGACTCCGTTCCGGCATCACCATTCTCATCTGCGTCCAAATCGTCTTCCATCACCCCTACGCCTAAGGGGCTCAGCCCCCTAACACCCCGAACAAAAAAATGTGAGAATTGTCATCGCCCCAAAAACCGCCACCGTCAAAAGCAAAACAGCAAAACAAACCAACCGTTTCATCACGTATAAAATAGCTTTAATTTCAAAAATTCCAATGTCGTCCATCGGCTAGATTCAACGGTTCATCAGACGTTTCATACAAGAAGGAGATGCCCCATCAAGTGGGACATGACAAAATAAGCGATGTCTTTTTTCAAGAGGGCGATCCCCGAATAAGTCGGGGATGACAAGACGGAAAGAACCTTTTCCCCCACGCCGAGAAAATGGTCATACTTTTTCATTTTAAAAAGGAGATTCCGGCACGGAGGCCGGAATGACATTTGAGGCGTGCATGACAAAATAAAAAAACGGACCGTTTTCTCGATGCCTAAGGGGACTCTGCCCCCGAAGTCCCCCGCGGCTTATTAAAGCCTATTTGGCATCTTTTTTTTGAGACGTAATCACATCAAACATCAAGTTGATATCAAAATAGAAACGATTATTACCGGAATTCAATTCATTTCCATAACGAAATTCAAATGAAAAATTCTTATAGGTCATATAGGCACCAGCACCTATTTCCTTATAAAATTCCGCATTATATTCTACACTTAAAGAACAGCAATCAGGAGAATCTACGTGTGCATAGGAATTGTTAGAAAAAAATTGACTGATTCCCACTCTGAAATTTGGCGTTATAGGATATTGTTCTATCAACATTATCCCGAACGGACGATTTGGTAATGAAGTCTTGTCAAAGACGAACGGAGTAACCCATGTTTGCACTCCCAAATAATCATTTGCGAATCCTGCCGTAAAACTAGGGAATAAACTCATTTCGAGAGCCACTCCAAAAAGAAAATTTTCTTCACGACCATAAGCAACACCATCCAGCATAAAGTTTATTTCCGTATAAGAATCATGGCCATCATCATCCCTTTGAACAACATAGTCATAATAATCTCCTGCAACAAAAGCACCCCCAAAGCCCATAGCAAATGTGTGTGGTTTCACATTCATGAACTTGGATGCCGACGGAGCATGAGACGTGCACCCCATAAGCACAAAAGCAATCATCAAAAACATCCCCAGCACAAGATTTCTATTTTGAGCGTTACTCATTTTCTCTCCCCTCATATTCTTCTAGGGATTGCAACTCTCTCGCCTTCCGCCTTTCCTCCGATTCTTCCCTTTCTTTTTTCAATTTTATCTGTTGCTCTTTTTCCTGCATTTTCTCCTGCGGACTCTTTTTCCCCTTCACACCGAAAACACCCAAAGTAACAGCAAACCGATTCTGCTTATTATCTAAATCCCTACCGTAACGAAATTCCAAAGCAATTGTAGCCTTTTCTAAATGATACGAGACAAAAAATCCCCCGCCCACCTCATAGTAAAAAAGCGGATGCGGCTCAGGAAAAGAAAACGCCATGAAGCCTTCCACATTATCGGACAAAGACCGTTCTACTCCATTTCTAGAAAAATGCTCCGTTAAACCAATTTTCAGTTCATTTCCAATAGGAATTTGCTGCATCAGCATAGCCCCATAAGAAACATCTTTCCAAAAATTATCACTCAAATAATTTCCAATATTCACAGGAGAATAAATAGAACTCCATGCAGAAAGGCCCACATACGGAGAGACAAAACCCAACTGAACGAACGGAGTTACTGTTTGGCCACCAAGTCCAATCGAAAAAAAACCTTTATTCCAAAAAATAGTTTCTGTTAAATCAAACACCCACTCTGAATGATCATCAAACTGATCTGTATGATTGTCATAATACACGGAGTCATTATCCAAATCGCCTCCATATAAAGCAAGACTCATATTCACAACAGCGTAATCTTTTTCATAACTGCTCATGAACGCCGTAGCCGATGGCGGACGCATCACAGAACTGCACCCCGACAAAACGAGTGTTGCCGCCACAATCAAAACAATAAAACAAGCCAACCGATTCATCATGTATAAAATAGCTTTCATTTCAAAAAAATCCAATGTCGCCCATCGGCAAATTTTAACTATCCATCAGGCGTTTTATACAAGAAGGAGATGCCCCATCAAGTGGGGCATGACAAAATAGGCAACGGCATTTCTTCAAAAAGATGATGCCCCATCAAGTGGGGCATGACAAGTGTAATTTCGAAAATGACAGAACACAAACAAAGTTGAATCGATTATATTCCCCACGCCGAGAAAATGGTCATACTTTTTCATTTTAAAAAGGAGATTCCGGCACGGAGGCCGGAATGACATTTGAGGCGTGCATGACAAAATAAGCGATGTCGTTTTTCACTCTCGATGATAATCGTCTTTTTTTCAAGAGGAACAAATCGCCATTTATTTTTTCTTTCCAGCTTTCGCAGCAGGCAGTTCCGGGAGCATCGCGTCGAGCAGACACATAAGCAAGCCTTTGTCTGCAATTTGTTCTGCAGTGACACGCAACATCGGTTTTGCGCCATCATATGGCAACTGCAATTTTGCATCCGGGAGCATAGCCTTTGCCGCGGCCACAGGCTTCACCAGCAAACGGTCATCGTAAATCCCGCCAAAGATTTTTCCGTCAGCATAAAGGATATACTCGCCCATCATCTTGCGGGTGGTCACGCGCAGCTCACCCTTGAACTGCGCCAAGACGTAATCACGGAACTTTTCAGAACTCGGCATAAAAACTACGAAGGATTTTCTTCCAATTCACGAATCTTTTCTTTCATCGTATTCGAAAATTTTTCAAATTCAGCAATATAAGATTCATAAATACGAGCAAGAACATTTTTAAAGGCTTTTTCATCATACACATGGGACGCAGAATTTCTATCACGAAGCATCGAGAGCCAGACTACTTCATCATCCAAAAAACTGAATTTAAAACCTGCTCTAAGGATTTCACGAGGAGACCCATTTTCAGCTTCGGCTATAGCATGAGCACGCATTACCTCTTGTAAAGTTTTCCACAGCAGTTCAAAGGTTAAGCTAAACTGGCCTATGACCCCGGTCCTATAAATTTCATCAGACGAAGCCAATTCTCTATTAGAATTTTTTAGCACCCGGAAACTCTTTAAAAAATTATCAAACTTTTGCATAAAGAAGCTTTCCCTCCCTAGCAATAGATTCTCTTAACTTATCTGAGATAATTTCATCTAAATTAACAACATCAAAGGTCAAAAGAGTATCTGCTTGTTCTTCAAGAAGTTCTTCAAAGCGATAAATGTCAAAACCCGAAACAGCAAGATCAACATCACTACGCTCACGATTCGTACCGCGAGCTCGAGAACCAAACAGAATAACCTTATTCAGAAAGCAATCCTTTGCAAACTTTCGAATCTGATTCTGTATGTCTATAGATAGGTTCATATTCACCATGCCATTTCTTTTTAATATACATTAATTAAAAAGAATTCGCAACTCTAGCAAGCGACCATTCTCGCAAAAACAGCCATCCAATAGACGACGTTTCATTATTTCTTTTTCAGCACCTTCGCACAAGGCTTTTCTACAAGTTCATGCAGCGCAATTGCCATAACCGCGCACAACGCGACCGACATTATAATTTGCAATACGTTGTTTTGAATACCGCACACTGCAAACAGCCAGTTTTCAATTTCAGTATTGAATGTCTGCGCCAAGAAAAACGCATAGCTCGCCGCACTTGCATACCGCAGCATAGCAGACCCCTGCAGCCGAGGCGACTTGAGCCCCGCCAGCGTTAAAATCATACAAGCAAACAACGGAACCACAATCCAGTCGTAAAGCATGTAATTGCCCACGAAAATATTCAGCCGAACCGCAATCGAAATTCCAGCCACCAAAAGAAGCGTTTCCACAAGCAAGGCTTTCCACGTCGCAAGGGCTTTCGCGATTCCTGCGCGGATCGGTAACGAGCACAAAAGTACCCCGATGAAAAATTCCAGCCCGCGAAAAAACGGGTTCGAATAAATGCTGTCCGTCTTGAATGTATGCACGACAAGCGGCGACCAGAATAAAACCACCATACAAATCGCAAGCGCAATCCACTTCGTGCGAGTTGACATCTGCTTTACGACTTCTTGCATCAGCGGGAACGCCAAGTACGCAAGCAGCAAGCAAGAGATAAACCAAGTCCCGCCATTATGGCTCACTGGGAACAGCGTCGAAAAAACACTTTGCAGCCCAAGCACTTCAATCGGCAACAGCACCAGATTTTGGAACGATGATTCTTGCCCCAGCGTCACGACGTACAACATAGCCACGACCAAGTACAAAGGAAAAATTCCAAAGACGCGTTTCAGGTAAAAGTTCTTGAGTGCCGGAGCCTGCACAAGCGACTTGTCCTTGTACGTCAAGAATAGCACATAGCCCGAAAGCATAAAGAACGCCGTCATGAACACGGCACCCATCGAGACAAAACCCGTCAACGGTCCGAAACTGTTTTCGTGATGGATATGGCAATGGAACAGCAACACCATCACGGCTGCCACAACGCGAAAGAGATCCAGCCCCGCCGCACGATATTTCGCTTTTTCCTTATCAATAATCATACGTCTAAATTATAGCTACAATCAGTTAAATGCTGCGTAATTCGTCATAAAATAAAAGCGATTTCGCGGTTCCCCAATTTCGCGCCCGTAACGGAATTCAAAGGAGAAGTTTTTGTACCCAAAATAAGAGCCAATACCAAACTCATTATAAAATCCAGTAGAATATGTACTACCCCATCCTAAATTTTCATCTACAAAATATCCATTTCGAGAAATATGTTCACTAGCACCAATTCTAACATTTGCATTTATTGGATATTCTTCTATCAACATTAAGCCACCATAAACAGGAGCATCATCCTGACCAACCGGGTTTATGCTGCTCCCACCCCAAAACTGAATTCCAATATATTTGCTTTGCCAACCGGCAACACCTCTAAAAGAAAGATTTTCGATATTCGTACCAAACACTAAATGACTATAACGATAAAAAAGGGATATGTCCAAATTTCCGGCACCTTCCGCACTTATATAATCTCGTTCAAATTTATAACGCCCCCTATAAACGTCACCACTTTTCAATACACCACCAATAACAAGACTGCCACCTTGTTTATCCTCATCCATCTTCACATTCATAAACTGCGCGGCAGAAGGCGGATGGCTGGAACACCCCGCTAAAAGCAAAAGCAAGGCGACAACGCAAAAAACAAGCGAACAAAACTTTCGAATCATTCTATAAAGTTAAAATATTTCTGATAAATGCAAGAGCATTTCGTCTGCTGATTCTATCCACTTATCAGAATTTTCAGGATAAATGCATAATAAAAGCACTGGACCCATTCGACTTCGAGGCTTTCGCCTCTCCAGGATGACACGTTCCTAACGGCCTTACGGCCTACCAACCACTAAACACTGCGGCAAAGCCGCCTCTCTCGTCTGTAGGCTCAGAGAGCCGTTCTTTGTACAAGTACCAAATGCTAGGCTCGGAAATGATCCTGCAAGCAGTCACGCTTCACTCGCCTTACGCATTTGTCGTCTAAACCCTAATCGTCCTCTTTCAGCCCCATAAGCTGCATCGCGAGTTTCCACGTTTCCTTGTTCTCGAAGCCATCACGTTTGCCGCCGCCGTAGCGGGCGTGGGCAAATTCATCGACGAGATGCTCCCAGCCTTCGAGCTTGCCGTCTTTCACAAGGTAGTCCAAATTGACCGCAGACGCGTCACGCCCCAAACGGAGGCCCACGAATTCTTTGCAGATTCCTTCCAGTTCCAATAGCCATTCACGGCTGTCTGCCACGTTCACACGCTGCTTCAAGACCATCATATGTTCGCGAATCGCATACAGCGCGTCCTTCGCCTGATTAAGCGCCACTTTTACCTTAGCGCGGCGACGCAGGCGCCAAATAAATACAACGATCCAGAACACGACAAAGAAAATGACCAGTACTGTCGTAAACGTTTCGACACGGCTAGTCGCATACAACGGAACAGGATCTGTGCGCAATGACAGCGACTGTCCCATCGGCGTCGGAATTTCAAACCGCATCGCAGGCACAACCGTTATGCCCTCTTCTTTAGCGACAATCTTGTACTTGAACGTAATCTGCGCTACCTCATGGCCATCCTTTACGATACGGCTAGATTCCTGCGACATGCCCACTTGCACAAGGTCCTTCGCATTTGCCGTGCTCATCGGCAAAACAAGAATCGAGCCTCCGCTGGCGCTCCACGAAACCGTTACCGGAAATTCAACCGTATCGCCCACGGCCACCTGTAACGTGTCGCCCGAATGCCCCGTAGTAATCGAAATCCCGAGCTGTTCCGGAGTCGGCAACTGCGGCGTTTCAACAACATCCTCTCCACTCGTCGAGTCGCTAACGAGACCTGCGCTATCAAGGCCCGCACTCGGTTCCACCACGAGAGCGTTCGCCGAATCATTTTTCGACGCGGCAAGAAGCGAATCGACATACTGTTTCTTTTCTTTTGCCTTGGCTTGCTTATCTAGCGTTGATTTTACAGCTTTAGAGAGTGTATTCTTTTTCATGGTTTAGAATATACAAAAAAACTCCCAGTAATTCCGGGAGTCGCGCAACTATTCGTCACACATTTTTTTTGAGGCGCTTGCCTTACATTATTAGATTCCGGCTGGGCGAACGAACAAGCCGTTCAGCAATGCAGAATACATCGTGAGCAAAATGTCAGAGAAGTAGCTGCTAGAGGAATTCGTAGGAGTCTTGCCATTCACGCCAGTCGTGCAAGTGTTGAGCCATGCCGCATTCCCGGCAATACCCGTTGCGCACCACGCTGCATACCACTGGCTAGAGACAACGTTATTCTTGGTGTAATCGGCACCCACAGACAAGTTCCAGGAGTAGTTCACAGCCAAGGCCATATTGTTCGGATCTCCGTTAGCCTTCTTTGAGATAAAGTCATTCAGCTGCTTCAGGATGGCACCTGCGCGTGCATCCTGGTACCAGTAGTAATCCCATGCGATACGCCACGGAATACGTACTGATTCCTTGTTGAACTGCCAGTAAGTGTCCTTTGCAGAACCGTTGTTCGGGTCAATGGCATTACCCGTAGCATCGCTCCAATCCGGGAACACGCTCGTTCCCTTGGACTGCACAAGTTGCATGTAGGCATACATCGCATCGAGAACACCCTTCCAGTTGTGGTTCGGATCCACCGCAGCGAAGAGCTTGATGGCCACCGGAGAGAAGTAGCTCAAGTTGTAAGCCGGATTACCGACCTTCCACGCATCCTGATCGCCCGAATAAATGAGCAAGGTCGTCGGGTTCACTTCCTTTTCCCAGATGGCGTTCACAAACGTGAGAGCGTCTGCCAAATAGAGGTTCGCCGCATCCGTGTTGCCCATACCAAGCATCTTGAAGGACATCAAGATCAACGATGTCGCGATATCTTCGTCGGCGTCAGTCGCACTGGAATTATCGACTTGTTCCCAGTGGAACGACTTGGTAATCCACGGCATCAGTTTCACGTTATTGTAGGCCCTGAATGCACGGGAGTAGTTCCACATGCGATTGAACGAATCGAAATCGTTATTGAAGTAAGCCAGGAGCATGCCATAGCCAATACCTTCGGACACGGTGCATGCGCGTAACTTCATACCGGCAATAGCGGCATCCATCACGGAGCAAGAAGTCCTGTAATACCCCGACTGGCTAGACCATACGACACGGCCCGCCGGCACATAAGCCGCAGTGAACACTTCGCCAAATTCCCCGGCAATAGAGGGGTAAGTCGCCGCTTCAGCTTCCTGGGTGACAAAATGGTAGCTTTGCCAAAGTGCGTATTGCGTTGTTGCCACAGCAGGATTTGCCGAAGTTGCAAGTGGCGCATAATTAACAGGCGTCGGAGGCGGCGGGACAGAAGCGGAGCTCGCCGGAGGCGGAACGACAACGGAACTGGTCGGAAGAGGAACTACTGTAGAACTGGTCGGAAGAGGAACCACCACGGAACTAGGAGTAGGATTAACAACCGGAGAGCTCGGGGAATCATCACCACCGCAGGCTCCCAAATAAAAAGCGGAGCCAACCAAAACCGGCAACAGAATTTTTTTGCAAATCATAAATGCCTCTCAAAAGTCCCCCTAAAGGGAGCTAATAAATGCCAAAGTAATATATATAAATATAGCTTTTAAGGAAAGATTGCAAGCAAAAATCACGTTTACTTGTGAGCACAAACACGAACGGATTTTTGCAAATATTCAAAAATTCAACAGAAGAAAAGGGTCGCTTGCGCGGCCCTTCTGTAAAGATTTCGGCGAATCCAAGACTACTTCAACACGATTTTGTTGGTGAAGTTGACGGACTTGCCAACAACGCGGACCATATAGATACCGGCATCGAGAGACTTGAGGCTAAGAGACGAAGAAACATCGCCCTTGGCAACAACCTGACCCTGGATGTCGAGGACTTCGGCGGTTCCATCCTTTACACCCTTAAAGGAGAGCGTACGGCCAGAAAGGATTGCCTTGGCAGCAGAAGCACCACGGACAGCCTTGATACCATCATGAGGACCCGGAGCACCGCATGTAGTCGGGCAGCCACCGCCGTTCGGGCCGACAGCGCAGATATTGAATTCATAGGAACCCGGAGCGGCCTGGAGCTTGAACTTGATAGCGACGAGCTGCTTGGAAGCGGTAGCGCCATCCATCTTCGTATCGCCATGGTACCAGGCCGGTTGCTTGAAGTCTGCCCATGTGAGGTCCTTCATGGTGCCAGCGGTAGCTTTCGGAAGAGATGCAGCCGGGTTTGCATAACTAATGGACTGGTCAACGACGTCACCGAGACCGAGTTCGAGAGACGGAGACGTTTCGGACTTATAGGTAATGCAGACGCCACCCCAAGCGGAGGCATCGCCAGCGGCCGGAGTCTTGTCATCAGCAGAAGTTTCACCGACAACGTTGAAGCCGATACCGACGAACGGCTGGTAGGTCAAAGTACCCTTGTCGAGAACGGCCGTACCGCAGATACCACCGCAGTGCTCGATAATCGGGGACATGGAGTTTTTGTCATAATCATTACCCTTATCAACAGGCCACGTAACCTTGGAAGCACCACCATCACCATCGTCACCGTAGTCGAACCAGTAACCGGCGGTTTCAGTTTTGTTGCCGAGACCGGTATTGATCTGTTCAACAAGGTCAGCACCGTTCCACACTTCAAAAGCAAAAGCAGCAGAGCCAACGAGGAGTGCCGATGCAATTGTGAGTTTCTTATTCATGGGATAGCCTCCTTTTTTATACAATCACTAGAGAATATATACAAATAAAATTTCTTAAAAACCATAGTATCCATTAAAAAAAGAAAAAGGACTGCTTGCGCAGCCCTTTTTCTAAGCTTTTGTGTGATGTAGATTACTTCAACACGATCTTGTTGGTGAAGTGGACCTTGCCAGCAACGCGGACCATATACACACCAGCATCGAGGTTAGCGAGGCTGAGAGTAGAGGAGACGTCGCCCTTGGCAACAACTTGACCCTGGAGGTTGAGCACTTCAGCAGTACCGGCCTTAACACCAGAGAAGGAGAGGGTACGGCCAGAGAGGATAGCCTTGGCAACAGAAGCGCCACGGACAGACTTGATGCCAGGAATCGGTTGACCGCATTCAGTCGGGCAGCCACCACCGTTCGGACCGACAGCGCAGATATTGAATTCATAGGAACCCGGAGCGGCCTGGAGCTTGAACTTGATAGCGACGAGCTGCTTGGAAGCGGTAGCGCCATCCATCTTCGTATCGCCATGGTACCAGGCCGGTTGCTTGAAGTCTGCCCATGTGAGGTCCTTCATGGTGCCAGCGGTAGCTTTCGGAAGAGATGCAGCCGGGTTTGCATAACTAATGGACTGGTCAACGACGTCACCGAGACCGAGTTCGAGAGACGGAGACGTTTCGGACTTATAGGTAATGCAGACGCCACCCCAAGCGGAGGCATCGCCAGCGGCCGGAGTCTTGTCATCAGCAGAAGTTTCACCGACAACGTTGAAGCCGATACCGACGAACGGCTGGTAGGTCAAAGTACCCTTGTCGAGAACGGCCGTACCGCAGATACCACCGCAGTGCTCGATAATCGGGGACATGGAGTTTTTGTCATAATCATTACCCTTATCAACAGGCCACGTAACCTTGGAAGCACCACCATCACCATCGTCACCGTAGTCGAACCAGTAACCGGCGGTTTCAGTTTTGTTGCCGAGACCGGTATTGATCTGTTCAACAAGGTCAGCACCGTTCCACACTTCAAAAGCAAAAGCAGCAGAGCCAACGAGGAGTGCCGATGCAATTGTGAGTTTCTTATTCATAATTCTCTCTCTTTTTTTAATGGTTGTACCCATTTGGGGTGATTTGCACAACAATATATTTTATTTTTGCAGAAAATGCTATACCTGCAAGCCCTTGAAAAAAAAATTTACACATTCAAAGAAAGCCTTTAGTTTCGGGCGAAAAAAGGCTTTTTCCACCAATTTAGCGTTACATATAAATTCAAATTATAAAATTTCTGTGTTTTACATCACAACACTATAAGCAGCAACCATTTTATTACAATTCCGGTATTTTCTTTCAACACACAGATAACTACATTAAGTAATAATGCGCCCGTGTTCAACGGTAAACAAAAAATTAATCAATTTTACTTACTATATTAGTCTTAATAAGATAATTTTTGTCAAAAACAAAAGGAAAACACTCATGAAATTGACAAAGCTACTGACAAGCTTATTGGCATGCACGGCGATATCGGCCTTTGCTGCCGACGCTCCGATAGCAACTCCAAAGAAAGCTGGCCCCGTATCTTATTACGGAGCACTCCACACTAGTGGCAACAAGATTATCGGTGCAAAGAACAACAACCAAGTTATGCTCCGTGGCGTAAGCCTTTTCTGGTCTGATGCTACAGGTGCTTCATACTATAATCCGACCGTCATTTCATGGGCAGTAGACAACCTCAAAATCGACGTGTTCCGTTACGCCATGGGTATCGAATACTACGACTCCGATGGCGGCACCAAGAACAAACTGGACGATCAGGTTTCTTACACGAAGGCCGCGGCAGGCCAGCTCTCCACCATCGATAGAATGGTTCAGGCCGCTATCGAAAACGATGTCTATATCATTATCGACTGGCACAGTCATCGTGCCCATTTGGAAACATCCATGGCTACGGACTTCTTCTCCAAGATTTCCCTAAAGTACAAAGATGTCCCGAACATCATTTACGAAATTTACAACGAACCGGTCAGCGGTAGCGGTGGCGACTGGGGCGCCATCAAGAAGTACGCCAACAGCGTTGTCCCTGCAATCCGAGCCAATACGCAGAACTTGATTATCGTCGGTACGCCGAACTGGTCCCAGCACCCGGAACAGGGCGCAAGAGATCCAATCAGTTCCCCGAATATTGCATACGTCTTGCACTTCTACGCAGCAACCCACTCCAGAGGCAGCTACGGTGGAAACGCCTCCAGCGCACTTAGCTCCGGTTATCCGGTGTTCATCAGTGAATGGGGCACGACCAATGCCGATGGTAATGGCGAACCGAACACCAGCGCCTCCAGCGACTGGACCTCGTTCATGGACCAGAACAATATCCCGAACTGCAACTGGAGCTTGCGTCAACAGACCAGCGACGTTGACCAGAAGAGCGAAAAGTCCGCCATTTTTGCAGGCGATCGTTCCCTCATCACGGCAGCAGCCCTCGATGCTGCTACCTACACCACATCAGGAAACTTCATCAAGAGCTATCTCACCAAGAACGCACGTTCCTGGGCAGACTCCCTCGTCAAAGGCAAGAACACTGGCAGCTGCGCCTTCAAGGCAACATCCGCAAAGCAGACCGACGGTAAAATTTCGGGCGCACTCAAGAGCGGCTGTACTTATACCTCCAGCAACGAAAAAGTGGCTACCGCTTCGGGTAGCGACATCGTCATCAACGATTACGGTATCGCCATCTTCACGGGCAACGACGGCTCCCAGTCTGTCGTGACCATCAAGCAAATTGCAGGCCAGACCATTACAAACCTCGAAAACATGACCTGCAACTACTCGGGAACTTGCAAACTTTCCTCCAAGTCCGGTAGAACCGTCGATTACGATGGAGATGGAAAGAACGACGTCGTGCTCACCATGGATGACAAGACAAACGAAGGCGGCAAGTTCACGCTCACCGCTCTCGATCCAAGCGTTGTCGATGTAAAGAAGTCCAAATGCTCTACGACCTCTTGCTCCAACACGCAAAAGGGCCAGCAAGTCTGGATGTTGCACTTCAAGTCCTATGGCACAGGAAAGATTGTCGCATCGGCCCCTGCCGTCACCGGCTTCCGCGCCATGCAGGACACCTTTGAAATCACTTATGCCAAGGGTGATGCTCGTATCACCAACCAATTCAAGGACCAGAGAATCGCCTTGGGCGCAACAGCCACAACAGGCCTCCCGGATGAGTTGATTACCGGCGGCAAGATAACCTACACTTATAACGGAATGCCGACATCAGAATACCTGACAAAACAAGGCGACGGATTTGTCGCAGGCAATCAGAACGCAATCATCGTTGTCACGGCGCATGGTGAAGAAACTGCAAATTATAAAGAATTCACCAAAGAAGTGACATTCATCATCGGTGATGAGAACAATCTGGTAAACGTCATCGAATACGCAAACTACGTCAACCGTGATAAAGACCCAATCAAGCCGATGCACAAGGCCGTAAACAACCTCCAGGCCAGAGTGAACGGTTCGACGCTCCAGTTCACCACCAAGAATAGCGGTCTTGTGAACGTGGATATCTACGATGCACTCGGCGCCAGCGTAAAGCAGGTCTCCGACATCTACAGCGCAGGTAATCACGCCATCGACCTCAAGGGTCTCCCGAACGGCGCCTACACGTTGGTCATTCGTCAAGGCAACCACAAGGCTTCGATTCGCTGGACGAACAAGTAAGTCCTGAAACATAGCGGGCCATGCTGCTCAGCACAAGCGCCCGCTGTGATTAACGCGAAAATTAAAAACTCCAGCCAAATGGCTGGAGTTTTTTTTGCAAATACGCTATTGGGCTATTTTTTATCGCCCACAGAAATGCTCGTGTTACCCTTGGAAACCGAGAATCCCTTCTTAAGGGCAATAATCGTCAAAGCAAGGATGAACACAATTATAATGGAACATCCATAAGGCGTAGCAAAGACCGTAAACATCGATTCGTTTTTTCGGGCGTCACCAAGTTGCTCGTTTAATGATTTAACCTCTATTTGATGCTGTATTTTCTGCTGAACCAGCTGCTTGTGCAATTTTGCGGTATCAACAGTCAATACACCGATATTTGCAGACAACCGAGTCGTATCATGTTGAAGTTGGCCAATAACTGTTTTCAAACTATCTATTTGGGCGTCTTTGGGATCTACTTTTGTCGTCTTGTTATTGTGAGAACTACCATTAGACCGGTGATTTGAAGAGAAACCATGATTATTGTGGTCAGGCATTCGCCGCCCTCCTAAAGCTTTGTTAAATGAAGTTGTTATAAAAACAACAACAAAATATCATATTGGTTTACTAATCTTGCATAAATACGTAATATTTTATTTAACATTCTTTGTACAAGTGCTTTTTTTCTAAAAAAACACGATGGCAAGGCAAAAAAGAACCCCGGCTCCTCATTGGAGTCGGGGTGACAAGGTAAACAACTGACCCCGGCACTGAGGCCGGGGTGACAGAAAGCACTGGATCCTTCACGCTTCGCGTTCAGGATGACACAAGTGGGCAACGCTCAGGATGACACTATAGTCGGGACGGCGCGCGCCCCAACCAGCGATTATTTTTTAGAACGATGGCTGTTCTTAATCCATTCGGTCTTGTGGACTTCCGGGATGTCGTCGAGCAAGCGGAGCGTGTGCGGTTCGTTCGTGTTGTCGAGCACTTCAGCAGGAGTACCCTGGTTCACGATCTTACCGTCGTGCATGATGAAGATACGGTCAGAAACGTAGTTTGCAAGACCGATATCGTGGGTCACGAACACCACGGTCATCTTCAGCTCGTCTTTCAACTTGCGGAGGTAATCGAGGATGTTTGCACGCACGCAGGCGTCCACCATGGAGGTCGCTTCGTCAGCGATAAGCACCTTCGGACGGAGCGCGAAGATACGGGCCAAAAGCATACGCTGCATCTGACCACCGGAGAGTTCGAACGGATACTTGCCTTCGATATCGGCAGGCGTCACGTTCACGGCCATGAGACCTTCGTCAACGCGGCGACGGACTTCTTCCTTGGACGGCTTGTCCTTGAAGATGTTGAGAGCGTCTTCGAGCTGGCTACGGATGGTGAAGAACTGGTTGAAGCAGCCGAACGGGTCCTGGAACACAGACTGAACTTCGTTCCAGTGGTCCTTCAGGTTCTTGATCGGCTTGTCGCGATAGAGGAACTGGCCGCGAGTCGGCTGGTAGAGGCCGAGCATGATCTTGGCGAGCACGGACTTGCCGCAACCGGAACCACCCACGATGGAGATGAATTCTTCGTCGTAGATGTCAAAGGAAACGTCCTTAACGGCAGTCTTCAGGTTCTTGCCGGCACCGAAGTCCTTGCTGATGCGCTTGGCAGAAAAAACAATGGGCTTATCACTTTGCATAATCGCACCTCACGTCACGATCGCCGACAATGCGGAGATTCTGGGTATTCTTCTTGCAGTCCGGGCATGCCTTGCTGCAACGCGGAGCGAAGCGGCAGCCCACAATCTTGTTCTTGAGGCTAGGAGGAGCACCTTCGATAGCCACCGGATGGCGGCCACGCTGGCTTGCCTCGGTACTGAGCATAGCGCCCATCAAGGCCTGCGTATAAGGATGACGCGGATCCTTGACGACCTGTTCTGCAGTACCTTTTTCCACGATTTCGCCAGCGTACATGATGGCGATGTTGTCTGCCACATGGTAGAGGAGCGGAAGTTCGTGGGTAATGAAGATCATCGTGGAGAAGATGCCCTTGTCGAGCAAGTCGAAAATCATCTTGATCACTTCTTTCTGCGTGGAAACGTCCAAAGCAGAAGTCGGTTCGTCAGCGATAACCATTTGCGGGTTCAAGAGCGTGGAAATACCGATAACAGAACGCTGGCGTTCACCGGCGGTAAGCTGAATCGGGAAGGAGTTCAGCACGCGCTTCGTGTCCATGCCGAAGAGGTCGAAACGTTCGCAAAGGCGGTCATAGACTTCGTTCTTGTCAATCGCCTTGCCCGGCTGCTGGTGAGCAGCAATCACGTCGGCTGCGATATCCTTGATTTTGCGGACCGGGTTGAGAGCGTTGAAGGCGCCTTGCGGAATCATGGAAACCTTCTGGGAAAGAACGTTCGCACGAACATCTTCGATGCTGCGGTTCATGAGGGATTCCATCTTGTCGCCGCTCTTGACGCGGACGTCACCGGATTCCGGATAAAGCGGCGGAATGCACATACCCATAAGGCCAGAGACGAGCGTCGATTTACCGCAACCCGATTCACCGGCGATACCGAGAATTTCCCCCTGCTTCATGGAGAAGGACACGTCCGTAACAGCGTGAGTTTTGTCTCCAAAACGGCCGAGGTAGTAAAGACCCAAGTGGTCAACTTCAAAAACATTATCAGACATTTTTTATACCTCTTACTTGCGCAGACGCGGGTTGAAGACGCCTTCCATAGAAGTGTTAATCAAGTACAGAGCAAACACCGTGAGGGTAACGACAATCGTTGCCGGGATGAATGCAATCCAGATGGAGTCGGAGAGAGCACCGTTGTCCTTAGCCTGGTTCAAGATGATGCCGAGGCTGGTGGAATCGACAGGGCCAAGACCGATCATGGAGATGGAAGCTTCGGAAAGGATACCGGAAGACACCTGCATGATGAACACCATGAACACGTACGAGAGCAAGTACGGAAGCACATGCTTGATCACAATCGTGAGTGTCGATGCACCGTTGATGCGGGCAAGGGCGATGTGGTCGCGGCTACGGAGAGACGATGCCTGGGCACGAACGGCACGGGCAGACCAGCTCCAAGCGGTGAGACCGATGATGAGACCGATCAAGGTGAGGGAACGGCCATCCTTAACAGCGGAGCTGATAAGAACGAGAATCACGAACTGCGGAATCACGATGAAGATGTTGGTGAGCATGTTCAATACTTCATCAACCCAGCCGCCGCGGAAACCGCCAAACAGACCGATAAGCACACCGATTGTCGTAGCAATGATACCTGCAACGAAGCCCACATAGAGAGAGCTACGAAGGCCTGCAATCAAGAGAGACACATAGTCACGGCCGAGGTGGTCGGTGCCGAGCCAGTGAGCAGAGCTAGAGCCTGCATACGGGCCAGCGACGATGTCACGAGCGTGAGTATCTACGTTGTAGAACAAAGGTCCAAAGATGGCAATCAGGAGCGTGAGCACGAAGATGGACACGCCAATCACGAACATCGGGGACTTGAGAAGGTTTCTTAAAAGCTTACCCATGATTACTTACCTCCCATCTGGAGACCGGCCTTGACACGCGGGTCAAAGACAGCGATCAAAACGTCAACTGCAAAGTTTGCAACGAGAACGCAAGTAGAAATCATCAAGGTGCAACCCTGAATCGTTGCGTAGTCGTTCTTCTGAATGGCATTGAGCATTGCCATACCGAGACCCGGATAAGAGAAGATCATTTCGGTAATGAGAGCGCCACCCACCATCGCACCGAGGCTCTGGGCAAGACCAGTGAGCTGCGGGAGCATGGCGTTGCGGAACACATAACTAATAATCTTGCCTTCACGAAGACCGAGCCACTTGGCGTACTTCATGTAATCGGTACCGAGTTCGTAAATGGACATGGAACGCATACCCGTTGCCTGACCCGAAAGAAGAATCGGGAACACGGAGAAGAACGGAAGCACGTAGTACCAGCTGACGCTCTTGATGCAAGCCCAGCTGAACGTGAGTTCCGGAATGTCCGGGCTGTAGGCGCCCATAGCCGGGAACCAGCCGAGCGTGATGGAGAAGAACGCCACCAAGAGCATACCGAACACGAAGAACGGCACACCGTTTAAGAACATGGCGCACGGGAAGAATACCTTGTCGAAAATGCCGCGCTTGTATGCAGCGAAGGCACCGAGAAGGTTACCCACAATCCAGCCGAGGAGAATCGTCGGGGCCTGGATGGCGAGCGTCCACGGGAGGGACTTCTTGATAACGTTCGTGACCGGTTCGTTGTTCTGATAAGAGAGACCGAGGTCGCCGTGGAACACCTTGCCGATATAGCTAAAGAACTGAGAAACAGCAGAAGCGAGCTTCGGATCAGTCTTCAAGACAGGTTCTTCAACCATGACCGTATCGATGCGTTCGGCCTGGACGGTTTCCATGACAGGAACCATTTCCGAAGCAGCGGCAACCTTTGCACCCTTCTTGCCCTTCTTCATCTTATGATGGGCTTTCTTGGCCTTCTTGCCTTTCTTGCCCTTGTGCATAGCAGACTTCTCGGCAAATACCGGATTGCCGGCTTCGTCGAGTTTCTGACGTTCGACCATCACCGGATTGCCGGCTTCGTCAACAAGCTTGACAACATTCACGACCGGCTGGCCATTTGCGTCGAGCTTCGGAACCTTCTGCATCACAACATTGCCATTTTCGTCCGTTTCCGGTTCGTAAATGACGTTACCTTGTTCGTCAAGTTCGGCCATACCGAAGGAGACGAGGAGTTCGGCCTTTTTCTTCTGAGCTTCAGTAGGAGAAAGGCCCTTACCGGCTTGACCCATGATGATGTCAACCGGATTGTTGTCGCCGAGACGCGGCAACGCAAAGTTGAGTGCCACTGCACAGACGAAGGTCAGCAAGTACCAGAACGCCTTCTGCAGGACATAACGTAGCATAGGATATTGTTTAAGCATTTGTAGTCCTTTATCCTTTATTTAGCAAGCTTCAAGTTCCAAAGGGTCTTCGTGCCCGAAGCAACCCACGGAAGCTGTGCGGGAGCGTACGGGTTCTTTTCCGTCGGCCAGTTCGTCCAGACGCGGTCGCTGAATTCGTAGAACTGTTCCGGCAGGTAAACCAGCGGAATGGACGGCTGGTCTTCCATGAAGATCTTGTTCAATTCGCGATAAGCGGTAGCGATAGAATCGGCATTCTTCATGAGCGGAATAGCGGAGAGGAGCTTATCGACCTCCGGACGGAAGCCTTCGGTACCCGGCTGGTTGTAACGGCCGATGTTCGTACCGGCCCAGGCGCCAAGCGGCTGCCAGTCGCGGCTTGCCATGATTTCGTTGAAGCGACTCCACGGGAGAGACGGCGTCACGTCGGCGACAGGCTTGTGCATGATGAGGTCGAAGTTGCCAAGACCCATGG
>CAMKLO010000052.1 GCA_946413655.1 uncultured Fibrobacter sp.
TCGCAGAACTTCTTAACGGCAAGAACGTCGAATGGAAGATTGAAGTGAAGAAGCCTGCTGCGGATTCAGCCAAGGTCGAAGTAAAGCCGGAAGTCAAGAAGGCTGACGCTAAGGCTAAGACCAAAAAGTAATCTTTGGTCTCGGCTTTCTGTCATCCCGGATGGAGCTTGCACTGAGGTTGTCGAATGTGTTACGGTAGAGAAGTTCCTGAACTTTCTGTGCTTGGCACGCTCGACACTTGTCATTCCCGGCTCTGACCGGGAATCCCCTTATAAGTCTTGTTAAAACGCATCTCGTAAACGCGGGATGCGTTCTTTTTTGTCGCATTTTTATATATAGCCGAAAGCCCCATAAATTTCTAAATTGCGAAAAAAAATCGCGTTTGCGCAAGAATCGCAAAGAAAGAAGTCTATGATTATCGCAGAATTTGACGTCGTTGTTGTCGGAGGCGGTCACGCCGGAATCGAAGCCACGCATGCCGCATGGAAACTGGGTGTTAAAACGGCCATGCTTACGATGGATTTGAACGCTATTGGCAGGATGTCTTGCAATCCGGCAGTTGGCGGTGTGGCGAAAGGGCAGATTGTCCGCGATATCGATGCTCTCGGCGGCCTCATGGGCCTTTTGACCGACAAGGCCGGTATCCAGTTCCGTATGCTCAACATGAGCAAGGGACCTGCCGTTTGGGGACCTCGTGCGCAGTGCGATATGAAGTATTACAGCGAAGTAGCCCGCGAGACGATGGAAAGCTTGTCGGGACTTACGCTGATTCAAGGAGAACTTGCTGCGTTTGAACGCATGAACGATGGTCGTTTGGAACTCACGCTTTTGAACGGCGACCGTTATATCACACGTGCAATTGTGGTGACGAGCGGAACGTTCCTAGCTTCCAAGATGTTCACCGGGCTTGAAACGAGCATCGGTGGGCGAGTGGGCGAGCCTAGTGCGGACAAACTCTCTGAATGCTTGGCGAAAAATGGCATTCGCTTGCGCCGCTTGAAAACGGGCACGCCGAGCCGCTTGGATCCGGATTCTATCGACTTTAACGAATGCGATGTGCAGCATGGCGATGAGCATCCGTGGCCCATGAGCGACCGCCATTTTGACGAAAATGGAACGCCGGACAAATTCTGGGGTGACCAAGTCAACAAGTTTATCCGCAACGACTGCGTCTGCTGGATTACGCGCACGAACATCAAGACCCACGATATTCTGCGCAGCGGCTTCAAGGACAGCCCGATGTTCAGCGGCCGTATTCATGGCAAGGGCCCGCGCTATTGCCCGAGTATCGAAGATAAAATCAACCGTTTTGGCGACCGCGACGGGCACCAGCTGTTCCTCGAACCGGAACAGGCTGATATCGGACGAGTCTATATCAACGGCTTTAGCTCCAGCTTGCCAGCGGACATTCAGCTTGCAGCCATCCACACGATTCCGGGCCTTACCCGCGCTAAGGTTTTGCAAATCGGTTATGCCGTGGAATATGATTCTGTCGATGCGACGCAACTTTATCCGACATTCGAATGCAAAAATGTTCCCGGCCTCTACTTTGCAGGTCAGGTTTGCGGCACGAGCGGTTACGAAGAGGCTGCCGGTCAAGGCCTTATGGCTGGCATCAACGCCGCGCTCAAGGTCAAGGGCGAGGAACCGTTCATTCTCGGACGCTCTGAAAGCTATCTCGGTGTGATGGTCGATGACCTCGTGAATATTTTGCTTGACGAACCGTATCGTATGTTCACGAGTCGTGCCGAGTATCGCCTTTTCTTGCGCAGTGACAATGCTGAAACGCGCCTCAAGGAAAAGGCCCGCAAAATCGGCATGATTAGCGACCGTGACTGGCTCGACTGGGACCGCCGCCGTAACCTCATGGCAAGCCTCAAGACTCAATTTATGGAAACTTCCGCTACGCCGGAAGAAGCAAACGTCATTCTGGAAGCGGGCGGTCAAGCTCTTGCTTCGGAACGCACTCGTTGGATTAACGTTCTCCGCCGTCCGGGAATCAATCCCGAAACATTCTTCAAAGTGGCCGCTCCCGATGCCCAAATCACGCGCCGCGACCAGTGGTTCATGTACGCCGAAGAACTCTATGCCGGGTTCTTCGACCGTCAGGAGCGGGAAATCGACGACCAGAAGAAGATGGAAAAAGTCAAACTCTCGCCGGACTTCGATTACATGTCCATTACGGCCATTAGCATTGAAAGCCGCCAACGCCTCAACGCCCACAAGCCGCTTACGCTCGGGCAAGCAAGCCGGATTCCTGGAGTGCGCCCCGCCGACATTACCGTCCTCGCGCATTGGCTGGAATCTAGAGACTAGACGAGAGAACGGGCTTACGGCCCTACAGACGAGAGAGTAATAATGGCACTTCGCGCATGAATAAATAAAATTCTCTCATCTCTCGTCTCTCATCTCTCGTCTTTCGTCTTTCGTCTCTCGTCTAACCCCTCTCTTGCATTTTCCCAAATTTTTACTATTTTTGGGCGCGACAATTCTAACAATTTTCCAAGAGGTATATTATGGCAGAAGAAGCAGAAGTCAAATCCACAGAAGAAGTTAAGCCTCAGGAAACAAAATCCCAAGAAAAATCTCAAGTAAAGAAGGCTCCGTCCAAGAAAAAGCGTCCGTTCAACGGCAAGCGCAAGGGTGCTGCTCCTGCTGCTAAGAAGCCGGCTATCTTTAGTGATTCCCTGGAAGAACGTTTCCCCAACCTTGCCGCCAAGCTCAAGAAGTCCATCGAAGATGGCATTAAGCAGAAGATCAAGGACGCACAGAACGATCCGAAGGTCAAGGCCGCCTCTAAGAAATTTGCGAAGGGAAAGTAATATTACCTCTCGAAAAAGATTTGAAATGCTCCGCAATCGCGGGGCATTTTTTTATAGAATTTTAAAATATCAAAAGCGAGATTTTACTTCAAAATCAAATTGCCAAGAAATCGTATTGATAACAAAAGCGTCGGCCAAGGCATTTTCTTCGCAGTAGCGTGCAAAGCGAGAGTCGCGGGCGACTGGTTGACGCTTACAGCGTCAGTTCTTCGGCTCACAAATAGAAAACATAATGTTTTCTGCTTGCTTCGCCTTGTAGACTATTGCAGGCGCGCATGACCGAGTGAAGCCGCTGACGCCGTAGGCGTCAAAAGCATCAAAGGCGAATGCTGCGGTTGCACTTGTGCAAACATAGCTGAGCCGTAATTGCTGATGCTGAAAGCATCCACTCCGAGCTGGGGCCCCGCCCGCATGAAGTACTTTTTTTTGATTAAAATAGAAGCATCCAGTCAAGGCAGAATGCCTTATTCTAACTTGCCAAATACCCCTCCAATAGTTAATTTTATCGTGTTTACGGGAGCTCGTAGAACGGGCTGAGAGGAAGTTGAAAACTTCGACCGAACCTGATTTGGATAATGCCAACGTAGGGAGGTTCCATTGAACTCAAATCCAGTCAAAATCAACGGTGAAGATGTCGCAGCGGCAGGCATGACCATCGCTGAATATTTGACGTCCGCGAATTACGATACAAAACGCATCGCCGTTGAACGCAATTTGGAAATTGTCCCCAAAGCAAAATATGCCGAGGTCGTCCTTGAAGCGGGGGATGTCGTTGAAGTTGTGAACTTTGTTGGAGGCGGGTGATGACCTGCGATAAAATCCCGAGCAGGGAAGAGTTCAGACGCGCTCTTGTTCAAAAACAGGGCGAGGAAATCGTTCAGAAACTGGAACTGGCCACGGTTGCAATCTGTGGCGTGGGTGGACTAGGCTCTAACGTCGCCATCAATCTTGCTCGTGCGGGCATCAAGAAACTCATTCTCGTGGATTTTGACCGTGTTGACGTGACGAACTTGCAGCGCCAGCAGTACAAGGCGTCTCAAGTCGGAGAGCCCAAGGCGTTTGCTCTCGTTGAGAACTTGAAAGAAATTGCACCGTACATCGAACTTGAAGCGTACGATGAAAAAATCACGGAAGAAAACATCGACAAGTTTGTTGCAAACGCTGATGTTGTCTGCGAAGCGTTCGACAATCCCGAAGCAAAATCGATGCTCGTGAACGCAGTTCTTGAGAAGTATCCGCAAAAATATCTTGTGGCGGCCTCCGGGATGGCGGGTATGGACGATGCGAATTCCATCAAGACGCGTAAGATTTCAAAACGTTTTTATCTCTGTGGCGATGGCAAGAGCGATGTGACTCAAGGGCTTGCGCTCCTCGCTCCTCGCGTGCAGATTTGCGCAGCGCATGAGGCGCTCACGATTATCCGGATTATTGCCGGTCTAGAAGTTTAACATAAAGGACATGCAAATGAATTCTGACAAACTTGTTATTGGCGGTCATGAATTTGATTCTCGTTTTATTCTCGGTTCTGGAAAGTATTCCCTTAAGCTTATTGAAGCGGCAGTCAAGGATGCTGGTGCGCAGATTGTAACGCTTGCCGTTCGCCGTGCAAATACAAAGGAACACGAAAATATCCTCGACTACATTCCGAAAAACGTCACACTTTTGCCGAACACGTCGGGCGCTCGCAATGCCGAAGAAGCCGTTCGTATCGCAAGACTTTCCCGTGAACTCGGTTGCGGTGACTTCGTGAAAATCGAAATCATGCGCGATACCAAGTATCTGTTGCCAGATAACGCCGAAACCATCAAGGCTACGGAAACGCTTGCAAAAGAAGGCTTTGTGGTGATGCCGTACATGTATCCGGATTTGAACGTAGCTCGCGATCTCGTGAATGCAGGGGCTGCCGCCGTGATGCCGCTTGCATCGCCAATCGGTTCGAATAAAGGTCTTTGTACAAAGGAATTTATCCAGATTTTGATTGACGAAATCGAACTCCCGATTATCGTGGATGCGGGTATCGGTAAACCGTCCGAAGCTTGTGCCGCCATGGAAATGGGTGCCGCCGCTATTATGGCAAATACTGCTCTTGCTACCGCAGGCGACCTCACGCAAATGGCAACCGCATTCAAGCTCGCCATTGAAGCAGGCCGCAAGGCTTACCTTGCTGGGCTTGGCCGCGTGCTTTCCCGTGGAGCATCCGCCTCTGACCCGCTCACAGGATTCTTGAGGGACTAGGATGGGGGTTTGGGGCTATGGGCTCGGACCTTGCGGTCCTTTGGGCAGTGAGCAATAACGATTACTTTTTTGCTCATAGCTCAAAAGCGTGCAAAACGAGAGTCGCGGGCGACAGCTTGCAGGCGCACATGACCGAGTGCAGCCGCGGACGCCGAAGGCGTCAAAGCGAAGCGACCCCAAAGCGAGTTTACGAGCGACCTCATAGCGTGCATTTATAAATCGAATTTTATTTTGACTAAAGCAATGACTACTGAACGCAAAGACAACAATTATTTTTTTGATTCCGGGAATCTCTCGCCGGCGGCTCTAGAACGCAAGCACCGGATTGAAACGGATCCGTCTGTCCGCACGGACATCATGGAATACCTGCCGGGAATGGAAGTGATTCACTCCGACATCCGCGACAAGGTTCTTGCAGCATTCGATAGCTACGATGCCTCCAAGTACACCGCTCGCGATGTGCAATTCGCTTTGCAACATGACACTTGCTCTATCGAGGATTTTAAGGCTTTGCTTTCTCCGGCTGCTGCGCCGTTCCTTGAACAGATGGCTGCCAAGGCAAAGATTGAGACGGGTCGTCATTTCGGCAACAATGTCTATCTCTTTACGCCGCTCTACATCGCGAACTACTGCGAAAACTACTGTGTCTATTGCGGATTCAACTGCTACAACCACATCAAGCGCATGCAGCTGAATATGGAACAGATTGAGCACGAGATGAAGGTCATCGCCGACAGCGGTATGGAAGAGGTCTTGTTGCTCACGGGCGAAAGCCGTGCCAAAAGCAGTGTCGAATACATCGGCGAAGCTTGCAAGCTTGCCCGCAAGTACTTCAAGCTCGTGGGCGTCGAAGTCTATCCGGTGAACGTTGACGAGTACAAGTACTTGCACGAATGTGGCGTTGATTACGTGACTGTGTTCCAGGAAACGTATGACCGTAAGCGCTATGAACAACTTCATTTGCTTGGCCACAAGCGCGTATTCCCGTACCGCTTTGATTCTCAGGAACGCGCCCTCATGGGTGGCATGCGCGGTTGCGGATTCTCGGCTCTTCTCGGACTCTCGGACTTCCGCCGAGACGCTCTCGCAAGCGCTCTGCATGTGTATTACTTACAAAAGAAGTATCCGCATGCCGAAATGAGCCTCAGCTGCCCGCGTCTCCGTCCGATTGTGAACAACGAAAAAATCAGTCCCCTCGACGTTCACGAAAAGGAACTTTGCCAAGTGCTTTGCGCTTACCGCATTTTCCTCCCGTTCGTGGGCATCACGGTCTCGAGCCGCGAAAGCAAGGAATTCCGCAACGGTATCGTGAAAATTGCTGCGACGAAAGTCTCTGCAGGCGTCTCGACCGGTATCGGTGACCACGAAAGCAAATACAGTGGTCACGACGACGGGGAAGGTGGCGACGAACAGTTCGAAATCAATGACGGTCGCAGCATCGACAAAATGTACGCCGATATGAGCGGCGAAGGCATGCAGCCCGTGCTGAACGATTATTTATACGTTTGATTTTAATTGCTGTTTTTGCACCCTTTATTGCCAAGGGTGGAGAAGCAAACCCCGTTGGGAGACCTATAAGCGGACTGGAAATCCTTGCCGTGAGGTAAAAGAAATACCTCTACAGCATAACCTTCGTTTTTATCGCTCCATCGGATGTTCATCGTGTAGCGTGTGTTGGCGTTTTCTTTTCCGATGTTGAGCGCTTTGCTGATGAATAGCGGCTGTTTTGGAGCTGTGCGATAGTCTGTTTTGTTATTTTGGTTTACATAGGGTGTTGCCGAGTATGTCGAGCTGTTGAAATTAAAATTGTTTTTGTTTAGTCTGTCTGCAATAATATCGGCAACGCCTTCAAAACGGGCTTCTTTTAAAGCTTCGTAAAAAGTACCTGAAGTTCCGATTGCTCTGCATATATTGTATTTGTTATTTGCACTGCCATGTTCTCCTTGTACGTTGATGGAAAGGGCGTTGTGCAATTCGATAACAAATAACGAGGCGCCGCTTGGTTGTGAAATTCCTTCTAGGTGAATTTTGCTTGGGTCGTTGCCCTCTTTTGTTGGGGTATAATGATTAAATGCATCAAGGTCTTCTATTAAAGCTCTATTTAGAGCGTCTCTCAGGTAATACAATTTCAGCAAGTCCACTTTTTCACGAGTTTTTTCTGCGACTCCGAAAATATTAGGCAAAGCAACCGTCACGAGAAAACCCATGATTGCAATTGTAACCAAAAGCTCGATAAGAGTGATTCCCTTTCGTGAACGTAAAGCAGTCATAATAATACCTACCTGACTAATTTTCTCCATTCGCGTAAATATAAATATACATGTGAAATCGAAAAATAAGTGTTTCTTTTAATTTTCATTGATTTAAATCACTATTTGTAAACAGAACTTTTCAAAAGTGCGTCTTGTTGTTTTTAGAAGTGATTTTCATTTTTAGATACATAATAAATATGTAAGCATGTGGTAGTTCTAAATTTGCCTAGCATTGCAAGATATGTTGATTTTTTTTCTAGTTTTGCGCTCGATGAAAAATATTGACACAACACTCTATTTTATAACAGACAGCACAAGTGTTCCTGAAGAACGTTTTTTGCCGACTGTAGAGGCAGCCTGTAAAGGAGGGGCGACTCTCATCCAACTTCGTGAAAAAAATAAATCGACTCGCGAATACATGGATTTAGCCTTGGCGACACACGAAATTACCAAACGTTATGGGGTGCCGCTGATTATTGATGATCGCGTTGATGTCGCGCTTGCGATTGATGCCGAAGGTGTTCATGTGGGGCAAACGGACATGCCGGTGAGAATTGCTCGCCAGCTGATGGGGCCTGATAAAATTGTTGGCGCTACGACTAAAACTGTGCCGCAAGCGCTTGAAGCTTACGAACAGGGTGCGGATTATTTAGGGGTTGGGGCTATTTACCCGACGACAACCAAGGTGGTTACGATTCTCACAAGTGTCGATACGCTTAAGCAAATCGTCAAAGCTGTTCCGATTAAAGTGAATGCGATTGGCGGACTCAACAAAGACAATATCGACGTACTCAAAGGTTCCGGTATTGATGGCATTTGCGCAGTTTCTGCAATTATGAAAGCGGCTGATCCAGAACTCGCTACGCGGGAATTGAAGCAAGCTTTTTTGAACTTGGTGATTAGTGGTTAGGGTTGCAATACAGCCCTGCTTACTAACCACTTAAAACATCCCTGTTTACTAACCACTGCTTACTGTCTACTTCTAACTTCCTACTATTTACTATCTTTCACCGCGATGAAAAAGAATTTGAATAAAACTTTGTCCTTTGTTGTCGATGTGGGCAACTCGCATACGGTCCTTGGAATCTTCAAGGGCGACAAGGTTGTCGATCACTGGAGACTCACAACCCGCAAGGAAACAACTTCGGATGAAGTCATGAATCGCGTGGGTGGACTCATTCACTTTTCAAAAATCAAGCCAGAATCAATTACGCATGTCGGCCTTTCAACCGTGGTGCCCTCTTTGGAACGTCCGTGGGTCAAGGCTTTGCAGACGCTTCTTAAGCGTCCGGTTCAAGTTGTAAATTCAAAAAATTGTCTCAATTGCCCGATTGCGTACCCCAATCCGAATACTCTTGGTTCGGACCGTCTCTGTAATATTATTGCACTCAAAGACCGCGGCTATACCGATGCTATCGTTATCGACATGGGTACGGCAACTACTTTTGATGTCATGAAAGATGGTGGTTTTGCAGGCGGCATTATTATTCCTGGCATTAGCGCTAGCCTCGATGTGCTTACTGAAAAAGCGGCTCGCCTCTTGCCGGTAAGTATCGAATGGCCAAAAAATCTTATTGCTAATAATACCGATGACGCGATTCGTGCGGGGCTTCTGTTTGGCTTCATGGCCGAACTCGAAACTCTAGTCACCAAAATCAAGCATGAAATGGGGAAGAAAGATGTTCCCGTTTTTGCGACGGGTGGTTGGGGTCGTACGATTGTCGGCCACACGAAGATTATTGATACGTATGACCCGTATTTGACTCTTGACGGGGTCCGTCTAGTTGCGCTTCGTGGGGATTCTGCGGCTGAAGTTATCGATAAGGATTCCGAGGAGTAACGTTTGCATGGAGGGTGCATGAAAACTTTTTTTGCTGGTATTGCTTTTGCGGTTATTTTCGCATTTGCCGAAACCGGTAGTTCTCCGGTTATAGGTGCCGAACGTACTCGCAACTTGCGAGGGCTCGACTATGCGCCAATGCTTTTGGAATACCATCGCCAAACGGTGGACGAGGGGCATCATTTTTTCACTTACCCCCGTCGTGATACGACTTTCCGTAAAGAATTCGAAAAGAATAATTCTAACGCCATGGCGTACTTTAAAAGCGAAGAAAATTCCTCGCACAAGTTTGCCATCGCCGTAAGTCCGGTCTTTGGAATCGATTACCGTTCATCCTCCGCCCTTGGTGATACCATTTGGCCGGCGTTTGATGGAGGCCTTTTTATACGAGGGTTTGCGGACTCTGTTGATTTTGACCTCGATGCTAGGATCTACTCTGAAGGGCACTCCGCTAAAAAGCCCAAGAGTTATGATTATGAAGTTTTTGACGTTCAGAAAAAAGATAAAGGCGACGGTGGAATTGACTACGTGAGTTTTGCCCGCTACCGAGCCCATCTTGGCTTTAATTACGCATGGATGCGAGTTCAACTGGCACGCGATGTCCTGCACTGGGGACCTGGCTACTATAACAATTTGTCGCTGAATCAGTTTGCTCTCCCTTATAATATGCTCAGTCTCGATTTCACGTTTGGACCTTTGCGTATTTTCAGCGTATATGCGGACTTGCGCGTTAACTCCTGGAGCTACAGCAAGGACAACTTGAACGACCGCAACTTTTACGCACATCGTTATGAACTCGCTTTAAAAAATGTCACGATTGGAGTTTCGGAATTGCAAGTTCTTTATAACGAGAATAAACCTTGGCTTCTGGTCCCGATTGCTCCGTTGTTTATTGAGAAGGGAAATTACACGGAACGCGTGAACAACGGCGCACTCGCGATGGACTTTAACGTGCTGATGTTCCGCAAGGCTCGTATTTATGGTGAGTTCTTTTTAGACGATATGGAATCGCCTTATGCGGTTTACCAAAACCGCTACAGTAACAACCGCTGGGCTGCCATGCTTGGCCTGCAGGTCGCACATGATATGGAGGTCAAAGGAAAATTTCTTCAACTAGGTTCCATTGCTGAAATTGCTCGTGTGGAACCCTTTGTTTATTGCCATTATGATACCGCGCAGGCTCAAATTGCCCATCTCGGACTCCCACTAGGAAACCCCAATGGCCCGAATTCGCTTGCGATTGACTGGACGCTTTATGGGCAGCTTTTCTGGAATTCCTCGGCGAAGTTCTTCTTTGGTCTCCACAACAAGTGGCTCTGGAAAGGAACCGATTATGGCAGTAACCTCGAAGACCCCTACAAAACCATGCGAAAGCGATTTATTCATAATGCACCTCTTCAATACACGATTTCTCCTTCGTTAAGTTACGTTGGAAGGTATGCTTCATTTGAATTAAACATGGATTTTGGTGATATTAAGGCTTTTTTTGTGCGTTCTACCTTGCATTGGTAGCTTTTTATAATTATTTTTTAAGTGGTTTGATATTCAAACAAAAGAATAGCTGAAACGAGAGAGTATGTCGAAAATATCGCAATTGTTTGTAAATTTTAGAGTTCGTAAACGCATTTTAGCGTTGGCGGATGCTTTTATAGTTGTTGTTGCTGGGCTTTTTTCGAGTTTTATTTTTTCGCTGATCGATGTTTCGATTGAACGTGAAATTCTTTTAGCCTTTTTCTTTTTAAGTGTTTTGATGTGTTTTGGCAGCCTTCTTTACTTTGGTGCCTATAACAAACTTTGGAGATATCTCAATCGTTCTGATTATCTGAGTTGCATAAAGGGCGTTGTTGCCGGCATTTTTGCGACCCAGGTTTTTTTCTTTATTGCAATGGACATCCAGTACTGGCAGTTCGCTCTTTTGCAAGCCGTATTTGCTTGTGTCGGAGTATGCCTTTTTCGTTTCCTGTTTAGAAACGCTTTCATTTCTCTAGTCGAAACCGGCCGTATTGAGGGCCGTAAAAAACGTACTATGATTATTGGTGCTGGTAATGCGACGAGACTTTTACTTGACGAAATAAGAAACAGTATCAAGGATGCCGAAAAAGGTTTGGAAACGTCTGCGGCAGCTGAAATCTATCCCGTCTGCCTTATTGATGATGACCGCTACAAAATCGGAAAGCCTTTTGAAAATGTCTTGGTTGCGGGCAGTACAAGTGATATTCCCAAAATTGCAAAATTGGAAAATATTGAACAGATCCTTTTTGCAATTCCTAGTTGCCCGCCCAAAGACCGTCAGACAATCTTGGACCTCTGTAGCAAGACCGGACTTCCGGTGAAGGTTCTTCCTTTTATCGGGACTCTTTTGGATAGCTCGTCTATTGGTAATGGTTCTACAAACTTTGCAACTCAGATTCGTGATATCAAGGTCGAAGATCTTCTTGGTCGCGATCCCATAAAGTTCGACAACAAGGATATCCGTGCTTATATTGAGAACAAAGTATGTATGGTGACTGGCGGTGGTGGTAGTATCGGTAGTGAACTTGTTCGTCAAATTGCCAAGTACAATCCGAAGCAAGTCATCATTGTGGATATTTACGAAAACAACGCTTACGATATCCAACAAGAATTGGTCATGGAATATGGGAAGAATCTCAATCTCGTGACGATAATTGCTTCTGTCCGTGATTACTTCCGCATGAATCAGATTTTCAAAAAATACCATCCGGAAGTTATTTTCCATGCGGCTGCTCATAAGCATGTCCCGCTTATGGAAAAAAATCCGATGGAAGCGATTAAGAATAACGTAATTGGTACTTTTAATGTCGCAACGTTGGCGATGTTCAATAACGTAAAGAAATTCGTGATGATCAGTACAGACAAGGCTGTGAACCCGACGAATGTTATGGGTGCGTCTAAGCGTTGCTGCGAAATGATTGTCCGCTTCATGTCCATGCAGAAGGATAGCGATACGGAATTTGTCGTGACTCGTTTTGGAAACGTCCTTGGCAGCAATGGAAGTGTTATTCCTCTGTTCAAACGCCAAATTGAACAAGGCAAGCCTGTTACCGTCACGCATCCGGATATTATCCGCTATTTCATGACGATTCCTGAAGCGGTAAGCCTTGTGCTTGAAGCAGCAAGTATCGCTCACGGTGGTGAAATCTTTGTGCTTGATATGGGCATGCCGGTAAAAATTGTTACATTGGCGGAAAACTTGATTCGCATGTATGGAAAGGTTCCGTACAAGGATGTTCCAATCAAGTTTACGGGACTTCGTCCTGGAGAGAAAATCAAGGAAGAGCTTTTGATGAACGAAGAAGGCTTGAAAAAGACTAAGAACAAGCTTATCTTTATTGGAAAACAAATTGATATTGATACATCCAAGTTCATTAACGAATTGTGGAAACTAAAAACTGCAGCTGCCGAAAATGATGACGAAATCGCCATTCGTGCTCTGCATGAAATTGTTCCGACGTTCACGACTCCGGAGGCGTTCAATAGAACAGTCTTGCAACAGTCTTGTGACGAAAAATCAAAGAATTTCAACAACCAAACAATCTCAAAAGAGGGATAAAACATGAAAAAGGTCGTATCGTTAGCGTTGCTAACCACAACCCTAGCCTTCTCCCAGGCTGGAATAATGGGTGGCTCCGAAGGCTTGCATCAAATCAATGCAAAGTTTTTAGGGCAATGGCAGATAAACGTCGGTACCGGCGGAAATATTTCCATCGGTTCCTGGGGTCTATCTCGCGGAGGCGTATTTGAAACAAACGGAAAGAGATACTCTTTCAACGACGCTGACTATTCTCAGGCCGGAAACTTCTTCGTAAGTGTTGGCGTGCTTGATTTCATCGACGTCGGTGTTTCGCTTCCGGTTTACTATGAACATGCAAACGCAAATGGTGGCGGAACTGGTCGCAACAATATGTGGACGACTAGCCGCGGCGACTTGGATATGTTTGCCAAGGTCGGTCTCCCGTTTGCTTCGGATAGCTCGGGCTTCTTTACGACGGCCCTTATGCTTGACTTGTATTTCCCGACTGGTGAAGAGTTTGCCGGTGTTCGTCCCCGTCATGCTTGGTACTTGAACGGCAAGAAGAATACGCACCCGTTCACGGCTGACCACTGGGCTTTCGGTGCTGGTCTTGTCGCTACCTTCGACTTCGCGAAGATTGGTGCTCCGATTACATGGAACCTCGCTGCAAGCTATGTCTTCCCGAACAATTCCGACCAGGCTAATACGCTTGTCTATAGCACAGGTGTTAACTGGGATGCACTCTCCTGGATGACTCCGTTCTTGGAATTCTCCGGTGAAATGCGTTTGCAGAGCAAGGGCCGCTATAAGTTCGGTCCGATGCATGACCCGATGCTCATCACTCCGGGTTTCCGCTTCCATCTGCCGTATCGCGTTGAATTCGCCATCGGTCTCGAAATTGCAACTCGTCTCTTCAAGACGGGCTTCGATCATGATGAAGACATCAAGGATGGCAAGGATTATCCGATTTATTACATCGGCGAACATGGCATGAAGGCTACTTATGGCTACACGCCGGTTCCGCTTCTCTCCGGTGCTGCCCTGTTGAGCATCGCGTTTGATGCCATGCCGAAGCCGGAAGATGCCGATGGCGATGGTGTCATTGACGAACTCGACAAGTGCGCTCATACGCCGAAGGGTGCCAAGGTCAACGAAGAAGGTTGCCCGCTCGACGAACTCGAAAGACTCGCTCGTGAAAAGGCCTACAATGATTCTCTCGCCCGTATCGACAGCGACAAGGATGGCATTCCGGACCTCAAGGACAAGTGCCCGAATACTCCGGCTGGCGTCACGGTTGACTCTCTCGGTTGCATGCTCGACTTCGACAAGGATGGCGTGAATGACCCGATCGACAAGTGCCCGAATACTCCGGTTGGCGTCCCTGTTGATGCTGCAGGTTGCCCGCTCGACTTCGATAAGGATGGTGTTCCGGACTTCCTCGACAAGTGCCCGAATACTCCGGCTGGCGTGATCGTCGGTGCTGATGGTTGCACGCTCGATTCCGATAAGGACGGCATTGCTGACTACATGGACAAGTGCCCGGGTACTCCGCAGGGTTACTCTGTTGACTCCCTTGGTTGCTTGCCTGACTTCGATAAGGACGGCGTACCTGACATGCTCGACAAGTGCCCGAATACACTCCCGGGTGTCCGTGTTGACGAAAAGGGTTGCCCGCTCAACAAGAAGGAAGACCTTGACCAGCTCAAGAAGGGTATCAAGTTCAAGACTGGTTCTGCTAAGCTTACCAGGAGCAGCTACGGCACTCTCGATGATATTGCAGACCTCATGAACAAGATTCCTGAAGCTAACCTCGAAGTTCAAGGTCATACAGACAACACTGGTTCTGACAAGAAGAACCAGAAGCTTTCCGAAAAGCGTGCTCAGTCTGTCGTGACCTACCTCAAGAAACGCGGTGTTGACAGTGCTCGTCTGCGTGCTGTTGGTTTCGGTAGCTCCAAGCCGATTGCCGACAATGACGACAAGGAAGGCAGAGCTCAGAACCGTCGCGTGGAACTCGTTCCGTTCTCGAAGTAATACGTAAAAATCCAGTTTATGTTCCTTAGTCCATACTTATCTAAAACGTGTAGTTTTATTGACTATGGATGTAAGGACATGACTGGTTCAATTATGCAAAACATTTAAAATGATGGGGAATCCGTATTGTCATAAAAAGCATTATGGATTCCCTGATGTTTTGCTTTTAATTGATTTTTTTTAAATTACAATAGAATTGAAATATATTACTATTGTTTTATACGGGAAACCTTTGAGTTGTTCAATGATGAGATTTGAAAATAAGGTGTGGCTTTGCAGTCCCACAATGCATGGTGACGAAACCAAGTATGTGACCGAGCCCTACGAGACCAACTGGATGAGTACGGTTGGCAAGAATATAAACGAGGTCGAACGCCTTGTTGCTAAAAAAATCGGTTGCAAGTATGCAGTTGCACTTAGTGCAGGAACAGCTTTTAAGATGACTCCTAATCAGCAGGAGTCCATTATCCAAACTATTCGGAATTGTTTTGCTTAATACAAACAATTTAATTGCTCGGACAACATATGACTGAAAAAGAAGAAAAACAAGTTATAAGTCAGGCTACAATTCAAATCCCTCAGGACAACAATACTATAACGTTGCTTGAAGCGCTCCAAATTCTTTGGGATAAGAAATGGACTTTGTTCTTATTCCTCTTGGTTGGTGCGGCTGTTGGTTTTACCATAGCCAACTGGATTCGTCCGCAATTCTCAAGCGACATCTTGTTGCAAGTTGATGCCAAGGGCGGTAAATCGGGTAAAGCTATTGGCGATATGGGCGCTCTTCTTGACGTGGCTAGCCCAGCCGATGCCGAAATCGAACTCATCAAGAGCCGCATGGTGCTGAGCTATGTTGTTGATGCGGAGCGTTTGTGCTTTAAAGCTACTCCCATTGGTGCTGTTGATCGTTTTACGCATAAAGAAGGGCGTATGGATTTGGATTCCCTCTACATCCCTGTTATGGCACGATTGGAAAAGTGGAGAGCTAGAGTCACTTCTCCGGAAACATTTGAAGTTCTCACACAAGATGATCAAGTCCTTTTGACCGGAAAAGTCGGTGATATGAATCGTGCTAGTTATGCCGATGATACGTTGAATATCCGTGTTGCCAAAATGTATGCCATGCCTGGACAGATGTTTGTCCTTTCTCAGTTTAATGATTTGGGAGCTATTGCCGCATTGAAAAAAGGCTTAAAAATTGCGGAAAAGGGTAAACAGACGGGTATTATTGAAGCTAGCTACAGTCATCGTTATCCGGATAGGGCCGCCTCTATTTTGAATACGATCGCAAAGACTTATTTGCGCCAAAATGTCGAGATGAGAAGCGCCGAAGCTGAAAAAACTCTTGAATTCTTGGAAAAACAGTTGCCGGGTGTTAAGGCTAAGCTTGACAGTGCCGAAAAAGTTTTGGCGGATTATCGTTATAGTATTGGTTCTGTTGACTTGACCGGTGAAACTCAAGCTCATTTGCAAAAAGAATCTCAATTGCAAAGTCAATTGTTGCAATTGGAACAGCAACGTCAACAGGCGACTCGTTTGTTCAAGGAAGAACATCCGAACGTTCAGACGATTATAAAACAGCAGAACAAGTTGAAAGCCGAACTTTCAAAGTTGAAGAAGAATGCTGAAAAGATGCCTTTGACTCAACAGGAAGTTTTGCGCTTGAAGGAAGACGCTGCCGTTAATAACGAAATTTATACGAGCATGCTGAACAGAGTCCAGCAATTGCGGATTGTTCGTGCTGGTGAAGTGGGCAACGTACGAATCGTTGACTTTGCGCGAGCAGCCCCCTTGCCGAGTAAACCAAAGAAGTTGAACATTATTATTTGCTCTGTTGCAGCATCTTTGATGCTCGGCGTGCTCTTTGTATTCCTCCTTCGCATGATGCATAATGGTGTCCGTAGCGTGACTGAAATCGAACGTGATACCAATACTAGTGTCCTTGCAAGGATTCCTGAACATCCGAGCAAGATTCGCAATAGGGGACAGATTTTTGTCCAAAAGAATCCGGATGATTCGATTAGTGAGTCCATTCGCTCCATTCTTACAGCCATCGATTTCTCCTTCAACATAAACAAGGATCATCAGATAATCATGGTTGCTGGTTTGATTCCTCATGTAGGTAAGAGCTTTGTTTCGTTGAACCTTGCTGCTTCGTTTGGACTTGTCGGCAAAAAAGTTCTTTATATCGATGCCGACATGCGTAAAGCAGCTTGCCGTTACACTCACGAAGGCCTTACCGATGTGCTTATGGGAAGAAGAAATTTCGAAGATGTCGTTTATAGGGGTAGCGGTATTAAAGATTTCGATATTCTTGAGTCCGGTACGTTTAATATGGCTGCATTTGAACTTTTGCGTGGTGACATGTTCAAAAATCTTCTTGAAGAATTGCGTCCGCAGTACGATAAGATTATTATCGATACGCCGCCGATCAGTCTTCTTGCAGATGCTTACATGATTGTACCGTTAGTCGATCTTAGCCTTATTGTTTTGCATTATGGTGTTCACTCTATGGAGGCGATTAAGGAAGCCTTGCAAAACTTGAATCGTTATACTGACAAACCTAAAGCCTTTGTATTGAACCATTGTGAACACAGAGTCGGTTCTGGCTATGGCTATGGATATTACGGTTATGGTCGCTATGGGCGTTCTAATAGCAAAAAGTCAAAGAAAGAATCTACATCTAAGAAATAACTCTTTTCTCAGAAAAATTAATTAAGCCCGTCAACGGGCTTTTTTCATTTGAAAAGACAATTAATCCATTTTTTTTCATGGCAATGTATCCTTTTTTTCTTAAAATAATTGATTTTTAATGGGTATGGTGCCATGTTGTATGATGCATCAAAAAAGGGGTTGAGAAATTGAAGAGTAAACTGATTTGGATGATTGCGGCAGGCCTGGCATGCGGTGCCGCACATGCGCAGACGAAAGTCGTCGTGGATCCGGGCAAGAAATACCAACTATTCGAGGGCTGGGGCACTAGCCTTTGCTGGTGGGCCGAACTCGTCGGGGCTTGGAGCGAAACCAATCGCGACCAGTTCCTGGGGGCGGTCGCCGACCCAGATACGGGCCTCGGCTACAATATTTTCCGTTACAACATTGGCGGCGGTGACCAGCCAGGTCACAATCACCTTACGAAAGGTGACGGCGGCGGCAAGGTGCCGGGTTACAAGCCGACGGAAAAAGGCAATTTTGACTGGACCGCAGACCCTGCTCAACGTGGCGTGGCCCTTCGGCTCAATAAGGTTGTCAAGGACCCAATCTTTGAGGCGTTCAGTAATTCCCCTCCGTGGTGGATGACCAAGAGCGGCTGCGTCTCGGGCAGTAACGACGGTTCCGACAACTTGAAAGAAGATTACTTCGACGACTTTGCGGATTATCTTTCCGAGGTGGCGCTCCATTTCAAGACGGAATGGGGGCTCACGTTCCGTACGGTTGAACCGTTCAACGAACCCAGCGCCGGCTGGTGGAAATCCAACGGTGGCCAGGAGGGCTGCGGCTTCAAGAACAACCAGTCCAAGATGATTGTGGAACTGGGCAAGGCTCTCAAGAAGAAGGGGCTCTTCCCGGAAACGTCCGTGAGTGCTGCCGATGAGACTTCAATCAAGCAGGCTCACGACCAGCTGGGCAACTACACCTCCGAGGCGCTTTCGTACTTGGGCCAGGTGAACACGCACAGCTATTCTGACGGAAGCTACCGCAAGCAACTTTACAACAGGGCTTTTGGTTTGAACAAGCGTCTTTGGCAGTCCGAAACAGGTCCGTTGAGCAAGAGCGGTGACGAACATATCGCCTTGTGGATGGCGAATGTGATTATCCAGGACTTGCGCGACATGAAGGCCGAGGCTTGGGTGGACTGGCAGATTGCGGACCCCGCCGAGAATTGGCGTTCTATCAAAGCAGATCATAGAAAGCAGACATTCTCCTATATGCCGCGCTATTACATGCATGCTGCGTTCAGCCGTTACATCCGTCCGGGTTCGCGCATCATCGACAGCGACAATGGCAACACCGTTGCCGCCCTGCGTCCTGATGGAGCGCTGGTCATTGTGGTGCGTAACAGCGGTTCCAGTGATGTGAAGTATAATTTTGATTTGACGAAGTTCGACAAAATCGGGACTAGCGCAAAGGTTGTGCGTTTTGAACTTCCCGGCAGTCTAAAGCCACAGTCCGATATCGCGGTTGCGAACAAATCGCTATCCATGACCGCTAAATCCAACACGGTAACAACGATGGTTATCGACGGCGCTGAAGGCGGTGCTTGCACTCCGAGTACGGTTATTCCTTACGTCAAGGTTCACAATGGCGGCTGGAACGAAACGACTGAAGTCAAAGTAAATCCCGGCGATTCGCTCGTAATCGGCCCGCATCCATACGATGGTGGACGCTGGACTTGGAAAGGCCCGAACGATTTCTATTACCTGGGTCGTGAAGCTCGCTTCAAGAATTTGCAGTGGCAGAGCAGCGGCGTTTATACGGGAACTTACGTGAATCCTGTCGGCTGCGAAAGCACTGTCGATATAAAAGTTATTGTGGATGATCCGGCGCACCCCTATGTGGAACCTGTGAAACCGGATTCAGATAGAGTAAAGATAATTCCGCAAGACTTGCATGCTGTAGCCAGTAAAGTTTCGGTCATGAAAATCGGAAGCGATTTGATGGTCAACGTGCCTCGCAATGGTTTATCTGCAAGATCCGCTTCATTGACGCTCACGATTCACGATTTGCAAGGCGTGCTCTTGCTGCGTAGGCAAATTGAAGGTTCCGCGGTCGTGCCTGTGGCTCATTTAGCGAATAAACCGTATGTCGTGCAAATTCATAGTGCAGGCAAAAACATTTACCGTAAAACGTTCTATTGATGCTAGTCTATATGTAACGTATGAAACAAAATCATACTGTTTAAAAAGGTAAAATTCTCAATAGTAGTCTTTAAACTCTAAAACAAACTATATTATAAAAAGTTGTGAATCCGTCTTTTGCTAGATGGATTCCTTTTTCGATAAGGAGTATGCTGTGTTTAAAGCTTTAAGCAACAAAAGATGCCTCAATACGATATCAAGGGACGAACCATGAAAGTACATCCCAATTACGGAGTGTTTTTCTAAACGAATTGACGAATAAGCAATTGTTCCTCGCCTGACTGAAAATGGTCAGGCGTTTCTTGTTAATGTGCTTGGTTAAGCTTATAGGCGAATTTTCTGCACTTCGCAGTTTCGCGTGAGGTGAGTTCCTTATTCTTGATGGTTCCGCCTTTTTGCAGTACGCCCGCAATCTTGAATCCGCTCCAGCAAAGGATTTCCTTGAGGGCGCGGACTGTCCCCGCTGACTGCTTGAATAAAATGTTGAACGGCCATGCTGTAGAACACGTGGTGACGATAACGGCCTTTTTCCCTTTTAACAAAGGAATCGGGTAACCGCGTTCGCTGTGGTCCATCATGCCGTAAACCCAACGGTCAAAAAGCATTTTGAGTTGACCTGTCATGTTGCCCCAGTAGCATGGGGAGCCGACCACAAGGGCGTCGCATTCTTGCACTAGACGAAGCACCTGTTTCGCATCATCTTCGGGCAAAACACAATCATGTTCGCTGCGGCATTTCATGCAGCCCATGCACGGCTGAAATTGCAATTTGCAAACATCGACGTAAAAAACTTTATTTCCACAAGCCAACAGTTCATTGCGGATGATGCCGAGCATTTGACTGATATTGCTGTTGGGGCGCGGGCTCGCGTTCAAAATGATAAACTTTTTCATTTCGTTTCGGACTCCTTGAGTTTACTTTCATTGATTAAACACCCGAAACCGTAAAAAATGTTACCCTCTAAAATTTTTTTATCTCGTCAGACCGGCTTGCACGAACCATTTCTTTTCTAAATCGCGGCTGAAGTTTTTCTCGAATCGAAATCCGCCGTCTGCAAAAAATCCAATAATAAAATCATCTGGATTGATTTGGAAACGGAGGCCTATATCGTCTTGGAAGGTGAAGCTTTTCTTATGCCAGCCTTTGGTGATGATTTCGGTTACAAGACGATGCTTGTTTACGATTCCAAAATAACTGTTGGGCACTACCGGGAAATAGAGTGAACCATGTAATATAAATCCCATCACTCCTATAATGCGCGCATACAGAGCCATCTTATTGAGACCACACCTCGTAGAGCAGTCATATCCTCCAAAAGCAGCAAAAGGGAGTGCAAGGATTAAACTAGGTAATTGGAATAAGGATTCGTCTGAGACCGTTTGAAAACGGTCTGAGGGTGCTATTTGAAAATGGAGAAAATCTATCCCCACTCGCATATCATAACTGTCAAAGAAATCGAACGTCGTTCCTACACTCAAATCGCCAACAGGAGTAGTTCCTGTCAATGTTTGCGAATAACCACCTGATAAATACAAATGGAATTCGCAAAACGCCGATGTCGCCAAAAAGAGTATGGCTATAAAAAAAATTTTTTTCATGAACAAACCAACGAAAAAACAAATTTATCTTGCGATAAAATTATATAAATTTTGGCGAAAAAATGGCCAATTGAGTATATATTAATCAAAAACCTTCGAATTGAAGGCTATTGAATTTGGGGAGAACCTGAAAACTTTGATAAATTTCAAGACACCAGAACTTTCGGATATGTTTGCAGCAAGGCGTGCTCTCGCCGATTCGGGCTACATTGGAAGCGATGCTGGATTTGCGAATGTTTATCTGTTACGCAAAAAGTATGGTACGCTGATTGCGTTGCAAGAGGGGTTCCTTTTTCGCTATTATAATGGACAGGGTAGCCGTCGGGGTTATGCGTTTCCGCTCGGGGAGGGCGACTTGCCGCAGGCACTAGCTGCAATTGAGGTCGATGCCCGCGAAACGGGCCGTCCGCTGGAATTTTGCCTTGTCGATGAGCCGCGGGCACAGATTTTGCGCGAATATTTTGCAAACACCGGGATGAACCGTGCCGATGAGATGAACAGCCTTGATGGCAGGGGATGTGCTAGAGCCGTTTTGCATTTTGAGAATAATCGCGGTGACAGCGATTACATTTATTCTGCCGAAAGTCTCGCGACGCTTGCGGGGAACACCTACCGAAAAAAGCGAAACCATATTTCACGCTTTACCCGTACCTACGCAAATTTCGAACTGCGAAAAATCACGGATGAAAATATCGCCGATGCTCTCGATGTTGAAAAACTTTGGCTGAAAGGCGATGCGGCAGATGTTGGCAAAGCTAGTGTAAACACAAACGACAATGCTGGTTGTGCTGCGGGTGCCGCTTCGATAGAACCGAGTGTCGAGCAGCCCTGTGACTGTGCGGAAGCCGCGTGGGCTGAACGCTCCGAAGACGAAAAGTCCCGCATGGCGGAATACTGCGCCATAGTGGAGGCACTGGAAAACTTTGACGCTCTCAGCATGAAGGGGGCCGTACTCTATGTGGCTGGCGTTCCTGTCGGCATGACGATATCTTCAGAAATTGCATCTAGTGTCTGGGATATCCATTTTGAAAAAGTCATCGGGGAATATGCGGTTAATGGCGGCTATGCCGTTATTAACAAGCTGTTTGCCGAGCGTCTCGTGACTGCCGGCGCGAAACTCATCAATCGCGAAGAAGACATCAATCTCGAAGGCCTTCGCAAAGCCAAACTCTCGTATTACCCGATGATACTTTTGAACAAGGTACACGCGGTCATAGACAGCGAAACCTCATCGAGTCATCCCCGCGACCCTCATTGTCATCCCCGCGAAGGCGGGGATCCTATATCGAGACCTGACTTCAACGTGATGTGGAGCGGCCCGGATGTTATCTAGAATTCTTTCTCGCGAAACCTGCGCCGCATGCAAGTTCTGCTGCTCCTTCCGTCGGCAGAGCCTCTGGGAAACGCCGCTGTTCCCGCCCGAAGTCGTGGAAAAACTCAGCAAACCTAACGAATACGGTGTGGTGGGGGAGTTCCGCGCAGTTGACGACCCGCAAAAAAACTGTGCCTACCGCCTTGTTCTTGAAAACAATTACCGCACCGCCGACCCTGAAGAAGAAGTTTCCTGCACTTTCCTGAATCCGGAACGCGGCTGCATCCTGAAGCCCGAAGATAAACCCTTCGACTGTTCCATCTGGCCGCTCCGCATTATGAATAAAGACGGCGAACTCGTCATCGCGCTCACTCCCACATGCCCGGCTATCGGCGCAACGCCCCGGCCCGAATTGATTGAACTTGTAAAGAATGGACTCGGTGAAACAATCCTTGAATACGCCAAAGCGCACCCGTACATTATCAAAGAATACCGCGAAGGGTTCCCGATTATTTATCTTTAATTAATGTGATGGAAATCGAGCGCAAAAAAAATCGAAAGCACTAGTGAATTCGCTCCCAAGACCAAGGCGATGCTTGCCGCCTTTTTGGGGGTATCAGCCGTGTTCTCGATTTCGGCATGCGCATCTACCCAGCAAAAGGCGAATCAAATTGATTTACATATTCTTCAATTTTATCTATGTCATAACCCGCCGAA
>CAMKLO010000053.1 GCA_946413655.1 uncultured Fibrobacter sp.
TGGCCGGTCGTGGTACCGACATTGCGCTTGGACCGGGAGTGACTGAACTTGGCGGCTTGCACGTGCTCGGCACGGAACGCCATGAATCCCGCCGTATCGACAACCAGTTGCGCGGTCGTTCTGGCCGTCAGGGTGACCCGGGTTCTAGCCAGTACTTCCTCAGCCTCGACGATAACCTGATGCGTATCTTCGGTGGCGACAGCGTAAAGAATTTGATGAGCCGCTTTGGCGTGGGCGAAGACGAAGTGATTACGCACCCGATCGTTTCCCGCTCCATCCGTGGTGCACAGCGCCGCGTGGAAAGCCAGAGCTTCGATATCCGTAAGCACTTGCTCGACTACGATAACGTGATGAACGAACAGCGCAAGGTGATTTACGGACTCCGCCGCCGCATCTTGAACGGCGAAGACATCCGTGACGAAATCATGAACCGCATCGAAGACGCTTGCGATATCAAAGTTTCCGCCTACATTCCGGCGAAGAGTTACCCGGAACAGTGGAAGCTCGAAGACTTGCATACGGACTTGCAGCGCACGCTCGGCATGGAGTACAACCTGAGCTTTGAAGATGCCACGAAGAAGACTCCGGAAATGGTGTTGGACGAAGTCATCGATCTTTGCAAGGTTCGTTACGACAAGCTCACGAAGATTATTCCGGATGCCGACTTCCGCAATATCGAACGCCGCTTCTTGCTCATGACCATTGACCAGGTGTGGAAGGAACACTTGTATGCGATGGACCAGCTGAAGGATGCTATCCGCTTCCACGGGTACGCCCAGAAGGATCCGCTGATGGTCTATAAGAACGACGGCTTCAAGATGTTCGAAAGCTGCCTCGAAAAGATTGCGACACTCACGGCTCTGCGCATTTTGAACATCCGCATCACGCTCCCGAACGGCATGACGGTTTCGCCGGATCAGCTGCAGCTCAAGAGCCAGGAACAGATTGACGCTGAACGCAAGGCCGCCGAAGAAGCTGCTGCAGGTAACGCCGCGGAAGGTGCGGAACAGTCCGCCGAAGGGACGTCTGCAGAACTTGCAGAACAGCTGAGTGCAGACGGCGCCAAGGCCGCAGGTCTCGCTGGAACTGCCGCCTCGTCCAAAACGAACGCCCTCTCTGAAGAACAGCCGGCAAATCAGGCGATGCCGCAGAGCGCACTTCCGGGTACTCGCCCGAACCGTGTGAACCCGGCACTTGCTGCCGCAGTGAAGCGCGCGCAGAAGCAGGCGGGCGCAAAGCTTGGTCGCAACGACCTCTGCTGGTGCGGTTCTGGTCTCAAGTACAAGAAGTGCCACGGCAAGGACGTTGAATAGGAGAGGTTGTAGGTTATAGGGGACAGGTATTAGGAAAAGTATCATGCACTTCGTGCATCTGTGTAAGGCGGCGTAGCCGCGATTATCTGAACCTAAGACCTAATACCTAAAACCTAATTCCTAAAATCACATGCAAACAGCGAAGAAATTTTTCAGCCTCGAAGGCATTGATGGATCCGGCAAGTCAACGCATATTGACATGCTGGTTCGAGCTCTTGAATCTGAAGGTTACAAGGTCGTAAGGCTGCGTGAACCGGGTGGTGCAAAAATTTCCGAGCGCATTCGCGAGTTGCTGTTGGACCCGGCGTTCAAGGGCGTTATGGCCGACGATACCGAACTGCTTTTGTACAATGCTGCCCGCGCCCAGGTGATTCACGAAATCATCCAGCCTGCGCTTGATGCTGGGAGTGTCGTCATCGCCGACCGTTTTGCGTGGAGCACGTTTGCCTACCAGGGCTACGCCCGCGGGCTCGGTGCGGATAAAGTTCAGCGCCTCACGGAACTCACGTGCGGCGGTTGCTTTCCGGAACTGACGATTGTGCTTGATTTGACGGTTGAAGCTAGCCGTAAGCGCATGGCGAATCGTGGTGGAACGCCTGACCGTCTCGAAAGCGAAAAGGCGGAATTCTTTGAGCGTGTGCGCGAAGGCTACTTGGCTGCCGGTCGCGATTACAGCGACTGCGTAAGCGTTGTCGATGCCGACCGCACTCAGGACGAAGTCCATCGCGATGTCCTTTCACTTATCCATGCGAAGCTGAAATGATTTTTTTGTTTATACTCATTTTCGGTGTGCTGTTCCTGTTCGTGAATGTCAGGAATGTATCGCCTGGAATCAAGGGAAGCATTATCGCTGGAATCTCGATCGTGATTCTCCTGGTCTGTTTGAAGCTTCGAACAAGTTATATCGCCTCGCTTGGCATGTCGTTCTTTTCTGTCTGGCTGTGCGAAGCTCTTTTCCTTTATATTCTTTGGTGGATTGCTCGCGGTATTCGCCGTGCCGTGGTGAAGAAACCGATTGACCGTCGCCTTGTCGTTTCGGTGTCGAGACTTTTGCTTTTTGTTTCGGTCGTGATGACGATTGTGTTCTTGGCGATTGGTGTGGGTAACAACGAGAACTTCAAGGTTCGCGAATTCAAGGTGGCACTTCCGACGGAACACGAGTTCACGGCTGTGTTTTTGAGCGACCTCCATATTGACCCCTTGTTCAACCGCGAAAAGATGGAACGTATCGTGCACGTGTGCGACAGCCTCCATCCTGATTTCGTGCTGTTTGGCGGTGATTTTTCGGATGTGGTGGATTCGACGCTCTCTGCTTGGGAATACGATCTTTTGACCCAGAAGCTTGCCGCGACCGCGCGCATGGCGGCAATTGCAATCGATGGAAACCACGAGGGGTTCCTCGAACATAAAGGTAACGATTATAAAAAGTGGATGCAGGACAACGGCTTTGTCGTATTGGAAGATTCTACGGTCTGTACGCCTTTGGCGTGTTTTACCGGCCGCATTGACCACAACGTAGCAAAGATTCGTGATGTCGAACGCAAGCCGCTTTTTGACTTGCGTCCGCCGACGAATGAGGCGAAACTCCCTTGGTTGCTTTTGGACCACCAACCGCGTGGAATCGAAGAAGACCACCCAGGGCGCCGTCCTGATTTTGCCATGTCCGGGCATACGCACAACGGTCAGTTTTTCCCGGGAACGGTCATTATCAACTGGGTCTGGCGCCTCGCTTATGGGCTTGGCGAACTGGATCAGGTCAAGTGGCTTGTCTCCAGCGGCGTGGATTCTTGGGGACCGCCGGTTCGTGTTGGCAGCGATACCGAGCTTTGGTTCCTTCGTTTTGTGCCTGACAAACTGTAATGTCGGCTAGTGTCAAATTTGATTAACTATATTTTAGCGAACTATGGCTCTTTGTTTAGAATCAGATCAGTTGGAAACCGTACAGAGGATACTTGGACTCCATTTTGAGGGGTTTGAAGTTTGGGCTTACGGGACACGTGTTACGGGTGTTGATTTGACCCCGGATACGGAATTGGAATTGGTGGTCATTTCGGATTCCCCTATTTCCCTCGACGACATGACTTCGGTCGAGAAGGCTTTTGTCGAAAGTGGGCTTCCGTTCCGTGTCGATGTTGTTGATTGGTCGAAACTCCCTGAATCTCTCCAAAAGCAAATCAAGAAAGAACATTCTGTTATCCAGGAGGCCGCCGATAGTTTCCAGTAAGGTCGGCGTGGTTAAATATGAATCGCTTGTTTTCCTTAATTCTAGTCGCTCTTCTATCTTCTACAGTGTTTGCGCAAGGCGAGGTCGAGCGCATTAAGCCGATGGTCAGGGATGGCCGTTGCTCGGACGCGATTGGTCCGCTGCAGAAGATTTACAGTTCTTCTTTCGGTAAGCCCGAAGGTGAAAAGGCTGCCGTGATGCTTGCGGAATGCTACCTCCGTAGCCATAAGCGCAACGAGGCGCACGATGTGGCGTCGCGCTTTTTGGAATACTATGTGAAGTCCGCTTATCGCGAGCGAATGGAACTTGCCCGTGCCGTTGTCGATGTGGAAAAGGGTTCCGTGTTCGATGGCGTCGAAGCGATGCTCCGCGTGCTTTCGTATTCGACGAATCCGGCTGCAAGGTCCCGCGCGAAGGATGTCGTTATCCAGACGTTGGCGGCTTCGCTTTTGAATGCCGACCAGCTCCAGTCCTTGCTTGAAAAATATCCTGTCGATCGCGAAGTGATGGGCTGGATGCAGCTCCAGCTTGGCCGTGAATGCCAGAATGTAAAGCGTTATCGTGGTGCCAGGTACTGGTACAAGAAAGTTTTGAAGAGTTCTTCTTCCGAGAGTTTGCAAAATACGGCCAAGAAAGGACTCAACGCTCTTGAAGGGCTTGGCGCTGGCCTCCCGACTATTCTCGTCCTTGCTCCTCTTTCCGGTGATTATGCCGAATTCGGTGCCGCTGCGGTTCAGGGCTCTCTCCTCGCTTACGAGCAGTCTGGCCTCAAGGACAAGGTGAATATCCGCTTCCAGGACACGCATGCCGATGCGGCTATTGCTATCATGCGTACGCAGCGCGCTGTCAACCAGGATAGTGTCATTGCGATTATCGGACCTATCATGAGTGCTCCGGCAACGGCGGTGGCTGCATGGCTTGGGGCGAACTTCCAGCATGTGCCGATGCTTACTCCGACGGCTACCGACGGTGGTATCGCGAAACTCGGCCCGAATATTTTCCAGGTGAATATCACGATGGATATTCTTGCGCAGACGATTGCGGACTTTGCTATCAAGTGTCTCGACATCCGTGAATTCGGTATCATGAGCCCGCTTGGTGATTTCGGTACGTCGATGTCCGAAAACTTTACCAGGGCTGTTGAACGCCGTGGTGGCGAGGTTGTCGCTTTCCGTAATTACGAAGAAGGCCGTCCGGACTACAAGACGGAATTCAACATGATGCGTGATGTCCGCTTTTATCAGGAAAACCGTCGCCGCAACATTGCCAAGGGCGTGAGCGATATCGGCGCCTTGAGCCAGAAGGATCGCAAGGCTTACCTCTCCGATGCCGATGCGGTTTTCCCGGGCCTGTTTATTCCGGCAACGAACCCGGCTGATGCTGGTGCCATGGTGAGCCAGGCCGCATTCCACAAGGTTTCCGGTACCTACCTTGGAACGTCTGGATGGAATGGCCGTGAACTTTTGATTCAAGGCAAGAAGCTTGTGGAAGGTTCTTATTTCAGTGTTCCAGATAACGACATGAACAAGGACAAGTCTCCCTACACCCAGTTCGTGAAGGACTTTACGGCTCGTTGGGGTGTTGAACCCGGTGAAGACAAAGTCAGTGGCTTGAGCTACGATGCTGCGAATGTCATCTTCACTTCGCTCGCCGCTATCGACGGTAAGCAGGACGACTTGACACGCTATATCAATGCGACCAAGGATTTCAAGGGCATCTACGGCAATATCAAGTTCCGCCGCGGTGCAAACGCCAATACGAAAATCGTGACCGTGAATAAGGGCAAGTTCGAAATCGTGACTACCTGTGACAAGCAGGACGCGGCGGCTAAGGAAGCGAAGGCCAAGAAGAAGAAATAATTTTGATTTTGGTTATTTGAAGCTCCGCTGCGGCGGGGCTTTTTTTGTGCGATTGAAAGAATCTAAATATGCTTGTGAACTTTTTTCTTTTGGTTGTAAGTTGTATTTTTCTATCTTAGCTTTTGAAAATTCATTTGGCGGTTTGGTGGTGCTTTAGGATTTTGCAATTGCATTATTGCATCCTTCCTACTGTCTACTTCCTACTTCCTACTTATTAGAGGTTTTCTATGTCCGTTGCGATGCAAGATGTGATGAAACAGTCCGGGGTGGCGTTTGGCACGAGCGGTGCCCGCGGTCTCGTGAGCGCTATGACTGACCGTGTGTGCTATGTATATGCGCGTTCCTTTATCAAGTACTGCGAAGCGTCATACAAGTGCGAACACACGATTGCGATTGCTGGCGACTTGCGTCCGAGTACGGAACGCATCTTGAAGTCGCTCGTGCAGGCGGGTGCCGATGCGAATTGGAAAGTGATTTACTGCGGCCGTATCCCGAGCCCGGCGATTGCCATGTACGGCATCGACAAGCATTTGCCGACCATCATGGTGACGGGCAGCCACATTCCGGCAGACCGCAACGGTATCAAGTTCAACCACCCGAATGGCGAAATCACGAAGGCCGACGAACAGGGAATCGTGTCGCAGTCGGTGGATTTTGACGAAGCGCTTTTTGACGACAAGGGCATGTTGAAAAATGCGCCTGAACTCCCGGCGGTTGAAACGGAAGCAGAAGAAAATTACTGCAAGCGTTATCCGGACTTTTTTGGTAGCGACGCTTTGCACGGACTCACGATTGGAGTTTATCAGCATTCCGCTGTGGGCCGCGACATTGTCGTGCGCGTTCTCGAAAGCTTGGGCGCAACAGTCAAGCCGTTTGGCCGTAGCGATGTCTTTGTCCCGGTCGATACCGAAGCTATCCGCAAGGAAGACGAAGAACTTGCCCGTGAATTTACGCACAAGGATTACGTGGATGCCGTGTTCAGCACCGACGGCGATTCTGACCGTCCGCTTTTGGCTGACGACGTTGGCATGTGGCTGCGTGGCGACGTGCTCGGCATTTTGGCCGCTCAGTCATTGGGAATCAAGCGCATTGCCACTCCGGTGAGCTGCAACACCTCTCTCGAAAAGAGCGGTAGTTTCGAAAAGATTTGCCGCACCCGCATCGGTAGCCCTTACGTGATTGCCGGCATGGAAAGCTTGGTCGAAAACGGCGTGACGGTTGCAGGTTACGAAGCGAACGGCGGCTTCTTGCTTGAAACAGATTTGACGCAGGAATTTGTGAACGGCGATAAGCGCGAAGTTCGCACGCTCAAGGCACTCCCGACGCGTGACGCGCTCCTCCCGATGATTGCCGTGATGGTGATGGTCCGCAAGGAACGCATGTGCGTTGTGGATTTGCTCCGCAAGTTGCCTAAGCGCTTTACCGTGAGCGACCGCCTCAAGGAATTCCCGACTGAAAAGTCGAAGGCGAAGCTTGCTGAAATCCGCGAAAAGAATCTCGGCGAAAAGCTGTTCGGCGCGCTTGCTGCAAAGCCTTCGAAGTTTGCGAAGGACGGTTCTGCGCCGAAAGCGTTCCAGGGCAAGATTATCTCCTTGAACGAAGTCGATGGCTACCGCATGGAATTTGATTCCGGCGACATCATCCATTTGCGCCCGAGCGGTAACGCTCCGGAATTCCGCTGCTACGTGGAAACCGAAGGCAAGGAACGCTCTGCGGAACTCCTCGCCGACTGCCTCAAGATTATGGAAGGCTGGCGGAAGTAGGGTATAGAACGGGCCTTTGGCCCTATAGACGAAAGACGAAAGGTGATAGTGGCGCTTTGCGCGTATATTGTTTGAAAATCTCTCGTCTCTCGTCTCTACTCTCTCGTCTTTTTTTAGTATCTTATACCTCGTATGTTTAAAAAGTTTATTGCGCTCGCACTTGCTGTTGGTTCCCTTGCGTTTGCTGGGGAGTATTGGCATTTGGATCCGGGCGGTGTGACGATGAAGTTCTTGTCGATGCCGGTTGCGCCGCGTGCTGCTGCACTTTCGGGTGCCGGTGTCGCTGATCCGGGTCGCGTTTCCGAAGTTTCACGTAATCCGCTTGCGATGAGTACCGCCAGTGAAGCTGAATTTGGACTTAGCCAGGTTATTTTTGGTGAAGGTGGTGCCGACAATTTCGTCTCCGCTTATTACGGACTGCCTATTGCGGATAAGTTTACTCTTGCGTTCGCGGTCGATTTCTTGGGTTATGATGACATCGAAGGTCGAGACGAGAACGGTCTCAAGACTTCGGAATACGGTTCTTATGCCTGGTCGCTTTTGGCTGGTTTCGGTAGCCGTTCGAAGATTTTCAACTGGGCGGCTTCGATGCGTTTTGCAACGCAGACCATCGATGACGAGACGGGTTTCTTGTTCACGTTCGATGCGGGTGGCTCTTTCCGCGTGAATCAGTATCTTGCCTTTGGTGCGAATTTCACGAACCTCGGTTTTGCAAGCAAGTATGAAGACGAGAAAGAAGCGGCTCCACTTGCGCTCCAGGCTGGCGTGACGGGATTCATCCCGATTCTCGACCGCTGGATGATTCATTTGTCTGTAGATGCGTATCGCCGTGCCGATACGAAGGCGCAGCTTTTGTTCGGCGGTGAGGTCGTGTATTTTGACATGCTTTCGTTCCGCATGGGTTATGCGATTCGCCCTGATACTGAAAATGCCATCAGCGGCGGTCTCGGTGTGACGTTCGGCATGATCGTGTTCGATTACGCTTACAGCCCGCGTCCGGCGTTTGAAGGCGGAAACCATTACATTGCGGTCGGTGTGAAATTTTAGTCGAATACTAGGCGAACGAACGTTCTGAAATATTCTCGCACGAGTTCCACTCATGGAGCTCGTGCTTTTTTATTTGGTAGCATAGACAACCGCGACTGATGTTCAATGCTTTGGCGGCTCTGCTTTTGTTGCCGTTGTAATCGTCGAGTGCTTTTTGGATAAATGACCATTTGGGCGCTGATGCCCGGTTGGTGTTGTACATGCCGTGTTCGTCAATATCGTGTATCGTTTTTTCCGAAAACTCTTCGGAGAGAATTTCTTCGAGAGAGATGTCGTGCTGCATCAAGAGCGCGTAGCGCTGGAGTACGTTTTTCAGTTGGCGGATGTTGCCGGGCCATTTGTATTTGGAAAGGGCCCTGATTTCGCTTTTGCGAAGCGGAAATTGTTCCGCAAAAGTCTTGGCTGTGATTTCAGCCCACAACTTGGCTGTGATTTCTGGAAAGTCATCTCTGTTGCGGAGCGGCGGAATCACGATAGGGAAGGCGTTCAGCCTGAAGAACAGGTCCTTGCGGAAATTCCCGTCGTGGATTTCGTTTTGCAAATCGCGATTCGTGGCGCAGACAAGTCTGAAATCTACCGGCTCGTTTTGCGTGGCCCCGAGCGGGAGCACGGAATGTTCCTGCAAAATGCGCAAGAGCTTACTTTGCATGTCGAATGGCATTTCACCGATTTCATCCAAAAAGAGCGTACCGCCATTTGCCGCCTGCACGATGCCCTGGTGGTCGCTTGCGGCTCCGGTGTAAGAACCTTTCTTGGCGCCTTCCAGAAGGCTTTCGGCTAGGTTCCTTGCGATGGCTCCGCAGTTGAGCGCAATGAACGGCCCCTCGCTTCGCGGGCTGTGCTTGTGTATAAATCTAGCGGCGATTTCTTTGCCGACTCCCGATTCTCCTTGCAACAGCACGGGAATATTGGATTTTGCGGCGATGAACATCAATTTTTCGTGTTTCTTCATAGACCCTCAAGGCATTTTTTTTGAGGTTGCCCCTTTATTATTAACACGCTTTTTTTGTCCGGTTGTCCGGTAAATTTTTGTTAATATTATTCCATGAAAACCTTGCACGCCTTGCACACTTTTGACGCCTTTGGCGTCCGTGGCTACGGCTCAAAGATGCAAAAATAAATTTTTGCGCCTTGTTCGCCTTGCACACTTTTGACGCCTTCGGCGTCCGTGGCTACGGCTCAAAGATGAAAAAACAAGTTTTTTCGCCTTGCTCGCCTTGCACACTTTTGCTACATTTGCCGCGCGGCGGTACAGTGCCGTCGCAGACATAGACAAATCATAAACCAAGGCGACCGATAAAAATTGCTTTGATTTGAAAACTTGAGCGAGACCGAGTGCAGGCAGGAACGAAAAGTGGTGAATACTGGAAGTCTTTACCACTTTGAGTGACGACAACTATAAAAGGTGAACGTCGCGCCCATGCTTGCATGGGCATGACTGAGCCGTATAGTTGGCATGAATATGCAACTTGCACGATGTGTCGCAGCCAAATTTTTGAGAATGAATTTTTAGAGGGCGCCTAAAAGTGGCTGGCCAGATGGGTAGGCTTGGGCACGACGGTCGTGAGGAAAGCGACTGCGCTCGAAGCTGAGAGGTTTGGTGGCCCGAAAGGAAAAAATGAGTCAAAGAATCGTATGCAAGTTCGGTGGCAGCTCTGTCGCCGACGCAGGTCAGTTCAAGAAAATCAAGGCCATTGTCGAAAGCGACAAGAACCGTAAAGTCATCGTCGTTTCTGCTCCGGGCAAGCGTAACCCGAAAGAAACCAAACTGACCGACCTCCTCTACAGCACCTATGATCTCGCCTCCAAGGGCCTCGATTTCTCCACGCCGTGGAATCTCATCCGCGCCCGTTATGACGAAATCTGCAAGGACCTCGGTCTTGAAGACAAGCTTACCGAAGACCTCGACAGTCTCGAAGACAAGCTCAAGAACCATCCGGAATCCGTGAGCACGGACTTCCTCGTAAGCCGTGGCGAATTCCTCTGCGCACGCCTCATGGCAAAGTATCTCGGTGCAAACTTCGTCGATAGCTACCCGCTCATCACTTTCGATGACAAGTACCGCATCGCTCCGAAGACTTACGAAGATATCGCAAAGACTCTCGGCGACGAAAATCAGTTGTACGTATTGCCGGGCTTCTATGGCTCTAACCTCCGTGGCGAAGTGAAGACCTTCAGCCGTGGCGGTTCCGACATCACGGGCGCCATCCTTGCAAACGGCATTGACGCTGCCAAGTACGAAAACTGGACCGACGTTTCGGGCATGCTCATGGCTGACCCGCGCATCGTCGAAAATCCGCTGCCGATCGAATACGTGAGCTACCGCGAAATCCGCGAACTCGCCTACTCCGGCGCAAGCGTGCTCCACGACGAATCCATCGCTCCGTGCCGCGCGAAGAAGATTCCTATCAACATCCGCAACACGAACCGTCCGCAGGATCCGGGCACCATCATCGGCCCCACTCCCGAAGAGACCAAGCTCCCGATTACGGGCGTTGCTGGCCGCAAGGGCTTCTCGATGATTTACATCGAAAAGTCCATGATGAATAAGGAAGTTGGCTTTGGCCGCCGCGTCTTGGCAGTGCTCGAAAGCGAAGGACTCTCTTACGAACTCTGCCCGAGCGCAATCGACTCCATGAGCATCGTCGTGGATTCCAGGGCTCTCGACGCCGTGCAGGATGTTGTCCTCGAAGACATCACGCAGCAGATGCGTCCGGACCGTATCAAGATTTTCCCGGGCATCGCTCTTATCGCTACCGTGGGTCACGGCATGACGAACAAGATCGGTGTTGCCGCGAAGCTCTTTACGGCGCTCGCTGAGAACAAGGTAAACGTTCGTATCATCGACCAGGGTTCTTCCCAGATCAACATCATCACCGGTGTTGATGAATCCGATGCTGAGAAGGCCATCAAGGCCATCTACGCCGCCTTCGTGAAATAACTCGCGATTGTCATGCCCGCCACCGAGCTCTTTGATCACTTAGTGCTTTAGCACTTATGTGAGCATGATCCGCGTATGGGGAGGGCACCTCCTTACGCGATGTCATCCTCGACCGACTTTGGACCCTGTAAGGGGATAGAGGAGAGAGGGGATCCAGCAACATTTCAAAAACGGTTTGGAATAGAATCCGGGCCGTTTTTGTTATTATTAGAACGAGGTAATTGAATGGAAGAAAATAAAGTGTATAAGGCGAAAAGCAAAAGCATGACTTATAAAGGTGTGGCTGCGTTTATTCTTGCCTTATTTATATTTGTTCATAGTATTGTCACTTTGGTAAGATCTGGTTCGTATGAATCTTTCGGTTTTATAGGTGTCTTGTTTTATTTGATAGTTATTTATTTTTGCTTTGTGGCCCTTCAGATGGCTCCGCAAAAAGTTGAATTCCTTGAAAATGAACTTGTGCGGATTACATTTATGCTTGGCAACAGCATTACGATAAAACAGGAACAGTTTAAGTTTACAGAAATGAATGGTTCTAAAAAGGGATGGACTGGCTGTCTGAGGGCTAAGGGTCGAATGGTGTTCTTTTCATCCGACACATTCCCGGAACTGGAAAAATATTTAATTCAAAAATAGAGGGGTCAAATGAGCGAAGGAGAAAAAATTCAATTCACCGGCAACCTGGCTTTGCTTAGGGTTTGCGCTATCGTGTACATTGTGAATGTATTGAAATTTGTCTTCAATATGTCCTTTATGGCTGGGCACGGTGGATTTTTCAGTTCGCTGTGGAGCGCACTTACGAATTCGTCATTTGAAGATTTGCTTGCAACGGTCGGACTGTTGATTGTATCGGGGATTGGCTTGCCTGTGCTGCTCGGTGTTTTGGTTTTTGTCGTTTTGCTTGCGCTAGGGGTATTTGCGATTGTCAAAAATAACGTGATGATTCTAAAAATATTGGCAGTGCTGCTCCTTATCTGGGTTTTCGCGAGCGTGTTCATCATTATTCCCATCCATGTTTTAATGGCAGATGCAGTAACAAAAGTTGATGTCCAGAACTTCATTAACATGGTTTTTAACGTGAATGTTGTTGTTGCTGTGGCTGCGTTCTTTGTTGCATCTAAAAAGCATGATGAAAGTGGGGCTGCCGCTGCGGAAGAGCCGTTTAATTTGGGCTTGTTCCGTCTTTGCGCCATCTTTTTTATTGTAAGCGGGTTGAACAGCTTGGCTCATTTTGTTTGTTCACAATCTCCCCTTTTTACGCAACCTCCCCTTTTTCAACTTGCTTTCTTCGGTGTTGTTAATTTAGCGGTCGGTGTATTTGCGCTTGCTAAAGAGAATCCTGCGGTTCTAATAGTTGGCTCTTTGATGATGTTTGTTCAAATTTTATTGAATTGGCTTAATTTTATCCGCATATCTGGATTAGACCCTTATATGGTGGGTCCGCTTGTTTCACATGCCGTTTTCAATACGTCAACTGTGATTGCTATTGCGGTATTCTTCATTAAACCCGAGTGGGTGAAATCTTGCTTGCAAAAAATGAAAGGGTGATTTATGAACTTGGCGTTGCTTAGGGTCTGTGCGGCTGTCATGATTATGAGCTCGCTGTATAACATTGCAAGTCTGCTTTTCAAGAAGTTTAACGAGGAAATGACGGGCGATATCGAACCTTTAGGATTTTATATTGCATCTGTTCTTTTTTGTGTGATTATTTTTGCATTAGGAATAGTCACACTTGTTAAAAAGAACGTGCTGATTCTGAAAATCTACGCCGTGTGGATAATCATTTCTATTTTGTTCGGAACTGTAGTAGATGTCATGAATTTTAACCGCTTTTATTTGCCGCTTGGTGTTGGCTATGATTATCTCTTTAACAGTCTACTTGAACGAATTGTGACTCCTATGATAGTTTTTGTTGTTGCGGTATTTTTTATTAAACCTAGAACGGCTACACAATTTGGCTTGCTTCAATTCTGTGCCGCATACTTCTTGGTCGATGGATTGAAAGCCTTCTTTCAATCTATTGTGAGTTTGTTTAGTAAAGGTGTGGAATCATTTTCCATTGTGAATGAGACATTGTTTTTATTTACTATTGCAGTAGGCGTGTTCGCCATCGTGAAAAGAAATTCTCTGATATTGAAACTTTATGTCGTGGTTGCGTTTGTCAATGCTTTATGGGGTTCGTTAGAATATATGCGCGAAAACATGTATGGAGGCTATTATATTGCCAATACTCTTATTGGACTGATGTTCAGCACATTCTTTGTCGTTTGTGTAGCGACATTCTTTATCGAACCCGAGGAAACTCGCGCCTATTTACAGAAAGCGAAAAGCCTGATTATCAAGTGGAAAGAAATGACGTAGGGAGTTGCGAAAAAAAAATGCCGCCGATTTTGTCGGCGGCAGCATTTCTTAGCTTTATTCCTTAGTTTTCGAACGGTCTGACTCTCAGCGTGACGCCGAGTTCTTCGCAAATCTTGCGGCAGCGTTCGATTTTTTCTTCGGGCATTACTTTTTCGACGACGGTCATCACTACGTTCGGGACGTGTTCTTTCGCAAGCGCTGCGAATTCTTTCAGCGCGTCAAAGGACTGGATTCCGAATCTTGAGCGTGTGAGAGCCAAAAATTCTTCGGCGTCGGGGGCGTTCAGTGAAATGGAAACGGTGTCGAAGCGACCTTCGAGTTTTGGCGTGATGTCTCTTCCGTAGATCAGGTTGGCAAGTCCGTTCGTATTGACGCGGATTTTCAAATTGGGGTATTTGTTTTTCAGCAAATCAATTAATTTGCATACATCGTGAAGGCGTTCGAGCGGTTCGCCGTAACCGCAAAAGATGAGCTCGTTGATGACGGAAAGGTCGTACGGCTCGAATATTTTCATAATGGCATCAACGCTGGGTTCGCCGCCTTTGAGCCAAAGCGAGTTGCCTTCCATCATTTTCTTTGTCTGGCGTAGGCAAAAAACGCAGCTGCACGGGCAGCGGTTGGTCATGTTCACGTAAATGTTCTTGCCTGTAATATCGCCGCTGTTGGCGATGTCCAAATATCCGGCTTCCCCGACTTTTCCTGTAACGGTATATACGATCATTTAATCCTCCATCAAGTCGCGAAGGTACATCTCGAAACAGAGTCCCCAGTGCGTAGGGACGTTGTTGTCTTCGCAGTAGCGCAGGCATTTAGAGACAAATTCCGCAGCCTTTTTGACAGACTCGTAAAAGTCGTGCCCGTTCAAGTACATGCCTGCAATGATTGAACTGATGACGTCGCCGGTTCCGCTGCGGTCGCCGCCGATGCGATCGACCATGACGATTCGCGGTTCTTCGCCTTTGCTATAGACGTAGTTCATGATTTGCTTGCTGTTGTAACGGATGCCTGTGACAACGATGTGTTCTGGGCCTTGTTCTACGAGCTTTTGGCACATGGTCGCAAGTTCTGCGTCGTTGAATCCCTCTTCGCGGTATTTTACATCGGTCAAGGTGCAAAGTTCGGTGAGGTTTGGCGTCAAGATGTCGGCGTAGTGAACTAGAGCCTTCATCTTTTCGCACAAACTAGGCGTGTATGTTTCGTAAAGCCTGCCGTAGTCGCCCATCACCGGGTCCACTAATGTGAACGTGCCATTTTTCTTGAATGTCTTGAAAAAGTCAATGACGATATCGACTTGCTCTTCGGAACCTAAAAATCCACTTGCAATCGCATCGAAATTTAAATTCAAATCCTTGTAGGTCTGAATGTAATCGTGCATCTTTGAGGTGTAGTCATCGAAGTAATATTCGGGGAACTGCGTGTGCGCCGAAAGAATCGCAGTCGGCACTGTGACCGCTTGGATTTTCATCGCCGAAACGATCGGAGCCATAACTGCGATGGAACACCGACCAAATCCTGTAACATCATTAATTAGCGCGATTTTCTTCTGTGACATGACGGGTAAAAATTAAAAATTAAAAATGAAGGTGTCATTCCCGACTTGAAGAGCCTGCCCCGGACTTGTTCCGGGGGGAATCTCCCCTAATCTCCGACAGTACCCGCACGGAGGCGAATGCCGCTGACACGATTACCGCGAGGAGCGTCGGGCCGAGGAAAACGGAATCAAAGCGTTCTGCCACCTGGTAGGCGATAAAGCCCGCGAGCCAAGCGAAAATGTTCCAGAGCCAAACGCCGAGCGATTCGGTGCGTTCCTTAGAGAAGTAGAACGATACCAGGAGAACGGCGGCCATCGGGGCGAATACGGAAGCAATCAGGTAAAGGAAGCTGATGTAGTGCTCCATGATTCCCGAAATGGCGAGGGCGGCGCTCAAGAGGCTCACGACGACACCTGCAATTTTCGGATTTATTTTGCTGTAAATTGCCTTGGAAGATTCGCCTGCGGAGTTTGCGGCAAGGAAGTTTGTCGTCACGGTCGATAGCACCACGATGATGATTCCCGGGATGCCGAGGCCAGCTAGGAGAATGGCTTGCGCGATGTTGTTGTTTGCTCCGATGCCCGAAATTTCGATGCCGATGATGTACATCCAGAGGCTTGCCACCGTGTAGGCGATTGCGGAAAGTGCGGTTGCCTTCACGGGTTTTTCGGCATCCTTCGTGTAGTCCGAAATCACCGGCAACCAGGAAATCGGCATGGCGATGGAAATTTCGAAAATATTCCAGAACTTGAGCGCGGTGGTGGCAGTTCCCGCTGCAGCTGCTCCGGCGGCGCTTGCGACAGAGCTTGAACCGCTGTCGAGTCCGAACAACTTAACAGATAAAATGGCGAGCAAAACGGCGAGGGCAGCCATCACGACGGTCGTTACGTTGGCGGAACGTCGAATGCCCACATAGACCCAAGCTCCAATGAGCGCTGCGAGAATCACGCACGTGAGCGGGAATGAAATCGGCAAGTTGAGCCCTGCCAAAGCGGAAGCGCCTTGTGCGTTCAAAACGGCGACCCAGGCGAGCAACTGGAACGTGTTCAATGCGGCGAAAAACTTGGAACCGTATTTGCCGAATGTGGATTTAGTCGTTTCCATGGCGTTCAAGCGGACGCGCGCACCGATGAGGCCCACGAAAAAGAGCAAGATGCCGCCAAAGATGTGCCCAAGCACAAGCGGGAGCCAAAGCGAATCCCTAGCGGCCGCGGCGCCAATTTCTATACCCGCTTCGATTTCGGAAACGGAGATGGCAACGCCAAACCAGATAATTCCATTAGAAAAAAGTCCTGTTCGTTTTTCCATTTTTGCCTCCTATTGTCGCTTTGTCATCCTCGTGGCTTGTGCTGAGCTCGGTTGGTGAGCTCGTCGAACCACAAATGCGGCACAAAGATAGAAATGTGGTAGGGTATTCACAAGGTATAGGTTTATACTACTTTTTTATGCTTTGTTATAGTTTTTGTCAATAGGAAAATCCCCGTGGTACTCGCACGGGGATTTAGTTAAGAGGTGTATTTTTTTGCGGCGGTTTCCTTTACTTCTCTTCGCGCAGTTTCTTGGCGGCGGCGACAAGATTTTTGAGGCTAGCCGTGGTTTCCGTTTCGCCGCGGGTTTTGAGACCGCAATCGGGGTTTACCCACACGTTCTGTCGCGGAACCTTTGCGATAATCTTGTGGAGGGCGTCGACGATTTCCTTTTCCGAGGGCACGCGCGGTGAGTGGATGTCGTAAACACCCGGGCCTACCTGTGTCTCGAAATGCGCTTCGTTGAGTGCGTCAAGCAACTTGAGGTCCGAACGGCTGGCTTCGAACGTGATTACGTCGGCGTCCATGTTGTCGATATCGCGGACGATGTCGTTGAATTCGCTATAGCACATGTGCGTGTGGATCTGCGTTTCGGGCTTGACCTTGGCGTGCACCAGGCGGAATGCCGGAATGGCCCAGTCGAGGTATTCCTTGTGCCAGTCGCTCTTGCGGAGCGGCAACTTTTCGCGGAGAGCGGCTTCATCAATTTGGATGATTTTGATGCCGTTCTTTTCGAGGTCCAGGACTTCGTCACGGATGGCAAGGCCAATCTGTTGAGCTTGCGTCTTGAGAGAAACATCTTCGCGCGGGAAAGACCAGTTGAGAATGGTGACCGGGCCGGTGAGCATTCCCTTCACGGGTTTGTTCGTACAACTTTGTGCGAAAACAGACCATTCAACGGTAATCGGAGCGCTGCGGCTCACGTCGCCCCAGACGATAGGCGGCTTCACGCAACGGGTACCGTAGCTCTGTACCCAAGCGTTTTGTGTGAACACAAAGCCGTCAATCTTGGAGCCGAAATATTCCACCATGTCATTGCGTTCAAATTCACCATGCACAATCACATCGAGGCCGATTTCTTCTTGCAGCTTGATGCATTCGGCAATCTTTTTGCGGTTGAATTCTACATACTGTTCGCATGTGATTTCGCCTTTGCGGAACGCAGCGCGGTTGGCACGGACTTCGGCTGTCTGCGGGAAGGAACCGATTGTCGTTGTTGGGAAAGCGGGCAAGTTGAATCTTTTTTTCTGCACTTCGCGTCGTTCGAGACGGCTCGGCTTGCGTTCGAAATCAGCGTCCGTGAGGGTGGAGAGTTGGCCCTGCACGGCGCTGTTCTCCTTGACGCGAGTTGTCGCGAACAAGGCCTTGTTCTTTTCAAGTGCGGCGTCATCACCGCTTGCGAGTTCTGCAAGTTCCGTGAGTTTTTCTTCGGCGAATGCAAAGTGCTGGAGCGTTTCTGCCGGGAGTTTTGTTTCGGCAGCGACCGTGTAAGGCACGTGCAACAGAGAACAAGAAGTGCCAACAACGACGTTCTCTGTGACTACGTACTTTTCAATTTCGGCGAGTAAACTGTTTTTCTGTGCGTAATCGGCGCGCCAGATGTTCTTACCGTTTACGACACCTGCCAAGAGGAGCGTGTTTTTCGGGAATCCCGTCTTGAGAAGTTCAAGAGACTTTAAGCCTTCAACAAAGTCGAGCCCAATCGCGTTGAAACCAAGTGCAATGACATCTTGATAAACATCGCGGATGTCGCCAAAGTACGTCTGCAATGCAATTTTTAGTGACGTCTTTGCACGAACTTGATCTAAGAAAAATTCATAAATGGACTTGAAAAGGCGCTTTTCGTCTTCGGTGATGTCAAATACCAAAGCCGGTTCTGCGAGTGCAAGCCACTTGGCTCCTGCGTCGGCGAGTTTTTCGGCGAGTTCTATATACGCATTGACAGCTGCGGCTGCGAAATCCTTGGCCTTCTTTTGGCCGTTGTAACGGGCGAGACGGAGGAATGTGTAAGGACCAATCAAACTCGGAACTGTTTCGATTCCAGCGGCTATGGCCTCGTTAAATTCTTGAACCGGCTTGGCGTCGGCGACCAACTTGAATTCGGTAGCGTCGTCAATTTCGGGAACAATATAATGGTAGTTTGTATTGAACCATTTTTTCATCGGGAGCGCCTTCACGTCGCCTTTATCGCCCTGGTAGCCGTGAGCAGCTGCGAAATATTTTTCAAGTGTGCTCAAGTTTAGATTCTTGTAGCGTTCCGGCACGACATCAAATAAAAATGCGATATCGAGAACGTTGTCGTAGAACGAGAAATCGTTGGACGGAATGAAGTCAATGTTGGCGGCCTTCTGCTTCTGCCAACCGTATTGGCGAATGTCTGCGGCGACTTTCTGGAGTTCTGCTTCAGAGATTTCACCCTTGAAGAACTTTTCGCTAGCAAACTTGAGTTCACGATTCTTACCGATACGCGGGAAACCAATTACAGATGTTTTCTTATTGCCCATAGTGTTTTACCTACCTTTTTACTTGTTTTCTTGAACGTTCCCAAATATATTTTCATTTTTGAAATAGGTAAAATACTATTTTTTGTGTGTTCACCATAGATTTTTTCTATGATGCCCTTCGACAACACTTCGATAAGCTCAGTGCATCGGCTCAGGGACCTTGTAAGGTTGGTGAGCCGGTTGATGAGCCTGTCGAATTAGCCGAACCAACGCAGAAATCTGATAACTGGTTATAAGATTAATTTATAATGATGTAAAAAAGGAGATGCCCAGTCAAGCTGGGCATGACAACAAAAATCATGACTTTACAACAACTGAAGTACGCCATTGCCATTGCAGACACGCGAAATATTACCGAAGCGTCCAAGCGGGTCTTTATTTCGCAGCCAAGCCTTACCGCCGCCATCCATGAACTCGAAGAAGAAATGGGCGTGACGATTTTCAACCGCTCCAATAAAGGCGTGACCATAACAAACGAAGGCGATGAATTCCTTTCGTACGCAAGGCAGGTTCTGGAACAGGCGACGCTTTTGGAAGACCGCTATAAAGGCGGCAAGGGCGGCAATACCATCTTTTCCGTGAGCTGCCAGCACTATTCTTTTGCCGTAAACGCATTTGTCGATGTTATTCGCAAGTTCGGTGGCCCCAGCTACGACTTTACGCTTCGTGAAACGCAAACCAACGAAATTATTGACGATGTCGCCAAAATGAAAAGCGAAATGGGCGTGCTTTACCTCAGCGATAAAAACGAGAAAGTCATCACCAAGCTTATTCAAAAGAACAATCTCGTGTTTGAACCGCTTTTTGCAACACCGCTTCACGTGTTCATGTCGTCGCGCAATCCTCTTGCGAAAAAGGAAAAAATCACCCTCGAAGACCTTAAACCCTTCCCGTACCTGACCTACGAACAAGGCGATTTCAATTCGTTCTACTTCGCCGAAGAACCCCTCACCGCCATCGATTTCGATTGCCCGCGAAACATCAAGGTGCGTGACCGCGCGACACTTTTCAACTTGCTCATCGGTCTTGATGGCTACACCATTTGCTCCGGTGTCATTAGCCATAAGCTCAATGGCAAGAACATCATCGCGAAACGCCTCGACGTTCACGACAAGATGACCGTCGGTTACGTTATGCGAAAAGGTATTACGAAGTCGCGTTATGCCGATGCTTATATCGCGGCGCTCAAACGGCATTGCAGATAAGGAAATTTATTTAACAACTTATCAACAATTGTGGATATCTTGATTTTGTAATATAAAAAATATATTTTTAGTTATATGAATAATCAATTCTTGCGTTCGCCATTTTCTTCGTTGCTCGCATTCGGTAGGTTTGGCGCACTTGTTCTTTTCTTTCTCCTTTCCGGTTGTTCCGATTCTCTTACGGATTCGCGTGACGGGCAGTCTTATGGTGTTGTGAAAATCGGCGAGCAGATATGGATGGCTGAGAATCTGAATTATGCAACGGAGTCAAGCGCTTGCCCTGATGGCGATACCCGCAACTGCAAGCGGCTGGGGCGGCTTTATACATGGGCAGAGGCTGCGTCTGTTTGTCCGGAGGGTTGGCGCTTGCCGACGAAAACGGATTTCGAAAAACTTATTGCGGAGTTGCTCAAGGATGGCGTGGCGTCATCTAAGGGCGATGCTGGCGCGGCTTTGAAGGCTAAAGACGGTTGGTTCAAGAAAGGGAACGGTTCGGATGCTTTGGGTTTCAAGGCTCTCCCGGCGGGTTATCGTAATGCCGTTTCGAAAGCGGATAATGGTGCAGTTACTGGCGGCAAGTTTGATGGTATCGGCGGTTATGCGTATTTTTGGAGCGCAACGGAAGATGATGAGTTCCCGGAGTCGCTGGCATACTATTTGTTCTTGTCGTTCAGCAGTGATGCTGCGAGTTTAAATGCGTTTGCGAAAACGGATGCCCGTTCCGTGAGATGCGTTAAGTAGTTGTGGCATAATCGAATTCCCAATATAGATTTGCTATTGTTAGAATATGTATAAATGTTTTGTTCCGTTTTTTTTGGCTTTTTTCTTAGCCGGTTGTACAATGGCGGATAAGGTTGTCCGGAAGAATAATGATGATATTCTTGGGAGAGTTTATATTACAAACGGTTCTGGTTCTGCCGCTATTTTTTTAGACGATAAATTTATGGGAAATACACCTCTAGATGTAAAGCTTCCGGTTGGCGAACACCATCTGATTATGAAAGTTTACAACAATGTGGTTTTGGACACCGTTGTAGACGTTACTGATGATTATAACCGAAATGTAAATGCTGGTGTAGCGGGCAGTGTTGTTGCAGGTTTCGTTCCGCTTTTATTGGTTCCGTTTCCGATAAATATTTTTGTGGCTCCGTTGTCAGCTTGGGTTGTAGGAGAAAATGTAACGAGATGTAATAGGGATAAAATTGCAAGAAACCCGTATGAGGAATATGATGTAAAGTCAGAATCTTTGCAGAAAGTTGTTGAGACTAAGAATATGCTGCATAAAGGAACAGATTTAGCTCATTATTATAAAGATTCCGTTGCCTACGTAAATGGAGCGGTAATGCATTATGTTAATGCTGAAAAAATTCAGTTTCTGCGTCAGAAACGTGACGATGATGATACGCTTATGGTTAACGCGAAGTATATCTGTTACGAGGAGTCTGATGATTTAGTTTGGGCTGCAGAATCTGGTTCTGGAACAAGTGTCTATCGAAGTGATGAGTTTATTCCTTGTGAAGTTGATTCGCTACCGCATCCAAGACCGCTTGGGGATGCTCTTATGAGAGGCGGAATAGTGACGGGAGCTTTTGGAATAGTTGGTGCGGTGGCGGGAGGAAGCTTGGCCAGTACTTTGGGCATGACGCTTGCGGGATGGTTACTGGTTGGTTCTCCGACGATGGGCATTTCGGGGCATGTTTTTAGACAGAGAAATATTCACGCCTGCCAAAATTTCAGGAGTAAATCTTTAGTGAAAAAATGGTATCGTCAATACCCTTGCCGTCAGAATATGAAACCGACTCCCGAATCAAAGAACCAATAGCTTCCTTTGACGGCTGTGCTCAAATAGAGTGTTGTCCCTGCGGAAACTTGTACGTGTTTTGCAATAAGAATGGACGCCCCGAAATATTGCGAAATAATGCAGGGGAACCGAAAAGATACTTCGTAGTCGCGTACTTCATCGTCCCACCAAGGCCTGTAAAGGAATGGTGCGTAAGAAATCGCAATTGATTTTATGGGGAAGAAGTTTATAAATCCACCAATCCCGCCATTGAATTTGACTTCTTGATATCGGCCTTCTTCTGTTCCTTCATGGTCTTCGTAACCGGACATCATGCCTTCGTAGTCGTGCGATATCCAACTTATTTTATTCGTGGACGTGTTCAGGCTCATGTTTAAATAAGCGGTTATGCCTGCTTCAATGTGTTGCGAATTTATTCCAACGGCTCCGCGGATAAAGGGGTAGGGGTCGAGTCCAATTCCTGCTCCCCACATTGATATTCTGTTCTTGCTAAAATAGTCGAATGATCCTGTGACGGGGAATCTCTTGAACCTGTAGGCGATATTGGCGTCGCTCTTGTTTAAACTTTTCCCGTGATTGTCGCTATGGATGGGGTCGTTTTGAATGCCTTCGAGTTGCCATGTTTCTTTGTCGTTTTTGCGAATTTGCAAACTTACACGCATGGCACTGGATTTTTCATCCATCGAAAATGCGGCTCCAGTGTAGGGTGCTGGGGCGTACACGTCGAATATGCCTTCCGTGACTCTTGCTTTTTGCCAGCTACAACTGCATAGGCAAAACGCGAGGCTTGCAAAGAAAACGCTTATGATGAGGAATCTTTTCACAGCAAATAATCCATTCTTATATTTCGCATGCTTTCGAACAAGTTTGCCTTGAGCGTGGAGCTGCCTTTGGTGAGGCTCTTGATTTCTTCGCGGATGGTTTTGCGGTGGCTCGCTTTCGAGAATTCGCAGGTGCAGGTGAACTTGCGGATGTCGGCGTCTTCGGCGTAGGCGATGATTTCGCTTTCTTCGCAGTAGCAGAGCGGGCGGATGATGCTGCACGGGTACTTCTCGTACGGCACCATTGGCGGCATGCCGCTGAACTCGCCCTTGTACAGCATGTTCATCAAAAGCGTTTCGACGATGTCGTCCATGTGGTGGCCGAGTGCGATTTTGTTGAAGTTGTTTTCGCTGGCGAACTTGATGAGTTCCGTGCGGCGCTGCGTGCTGCACCAGTAACAGTTCAGCTTGCGGCCTTCCTTGAGGCGACCTTCTACGGCAACATCTTTAAAGTAAAAAGGTACTTGCGGGTATTCCTCCGCCATACGCTGTAAAA
>CAMKLO010000054.1 GCA_946413655.1 uncultured Fibrobacter sp.
GAGCTTTTATGAAAGCAAGCCACAATTAAACACATTTTTTATATTTTCGGAAAATTTAAAAATGTCAAGAGGTCATCATGTTAACACCAGAAGATATCAAAGCAAAAAAATCCAAGCACGAAATGATTTCCATGATCACCGCTTACGACTTCGCCTTCGCAAAAATGGCCGAAGCCGCCGGAATAGACCAGATTCTTGTGGGCGATAGCCTCGCCAACACGATGCTCGGATACAAGAGCACTCGTGAAATCGGCATGACCGAAATGCTCATCTTCGCTGCCGCTGTCTGCCGTGGCGCCCCGAACACGCACGTCATTGGCGATATGCCCTACATGAGCGACAAAGATCCGCAAACCGCTTACGACAACGCCCGCCGATTTTTGGATGTAGGCTGCTCTAGCATCAAGCTCGAAGGCACTCCCGAAGGCGTCATCGAATTCTTGCGCAGCAAGGACATTCCCGTTTGCGCCCACCTCGGACTTTTACCGCAGACCGCAGAAAACTTCAAGCAGAAAGGCAGAACAGAAGAAGAAGCACGCGCCATTGAAGAGGCTGCAAAGTTCGTCGATAGCCTCGGATGCTTCGAAATGGTCCTTGAGCACATCCCTGAAGAACTCGGCACAAAAATCACAAAAGAAGTCTCCGCACCCACGATTGGAATCGGCGGAGGCAAGTTCACGGATGGTCATGTTCTCGTGATGCACGATGCTCTTGGCATGCATCCAAATAAAATTCCTCCGTTCGCCACGAAATTCGTAGATATGTATTCCGTTGGTGTTCAAGGATTTAAGAATTACATTGAAAGTGTAAAAGCTAGAGCATAGACAAAACGTTGTTCAAACAACCGTTTAGAACAAAATAATTATTTTTCACATTTACAAAATCGATCTCGTCAAAGGTCGATTTTCTTTTACTCAAAATTTCTTTTTAGCAGTCTTTTTTTGATACAAAAATTTTTCAAAAAAAAATGATTTTTTTTAAAATAATTGTTGATTATTTGTGAAAAAGAAGTTATCTTTTAGGTATCAACAATTAAATAACATAAAAGGAAGAAAAAAATGGCTACAAAAACTGTTGCAAAGAAACCTGCTGCTGCAAAGAAACCCGCCGCTGCTAAGAAGCCGGCTGCTGCTAAGAAGCCTGCCGCTGCTAAGAAGCCGGCTGCTGCTAAGAAGCCGTCTGCTGCCAAGAAGCCGGCCGCTGCTAAGAAGCCGTCTGCTGCTAAGAAGCCGGCTGCTGCTAAGAAGCCTGCCGCTGCTAAGAAGCCGGCTGCTGCTAAGAAGCCGGCTGCTGCTAAGAAGCCCGCCGCTGCTAAGAAGCCGGCTGCTGCTAAGAAGCCCGCCGCTGCTAAGAAGCCGGCTGCTGCTAAGAAGCCCGCTGCAGCTAAGAAGTAATCTTCTTTGTGACCCAAAATTCTTGACCCGCAGATTTCTGCGGGTCATTTTTTATTCCATCAAACAAAACACTTTGCGCCACGCCCGCATAACATTCTTTTTTCTATTCAACAAAACCCTTTGTAACAATAATATCCTTTGGCGCCACGCCCCACCTTTACTATTTTTGTTAGCATGATTTCAGAAAAAGATTTGACCCAATCACAAAATATTCCATACGAAGAACGCATCACCCGCATCGAGAAGATGATCGAAAGCGAAGAAGAACCGAAAGCTTTTGAACTCGGGCTTTTGCTTGCCCTCAAGATGGGTCAGGAAATTCGCGAAAAGAAACCGCTGGGCAGCACCACCGGCGAAATCGTTGCCGCATGGAGTTCCAAGTATTCGGAATCCGTTGTCGAAGAAGCGATTGCACACGCCAAGCAGTTCCTCACAAATCCCGGCGCCCTCGTCGAAAAGATGAAGAACATCATGCTGAAGAAAATGAACAAGCCAGAAGACGAAAGCGACCACAACGAAACGGACGAGGCTCAAGGTGGAAAATAAACTCCAAGCGACAATCGACATTGGGAGCCATAGCTGCATTCTGTTGATTGCGGCGTTCGATGGTTCGACGAGCTCACCAACCGAAACAGTCTGCTCTAAGGACTCTGAGCCTGCCGAAGTGTCCGCTGAATCCGCGAATCTCGAGACCTCCGAAATAGTCGGCACCAAGGACACTGAGCCTACCGAAGTGCCCGCAGAAAAACACGAAGCCGAGCCGCGCAAGATTCTCGTGCCGAAGCTCCAGAAAGTCGAAGTGTGCCGCCTTGGCGAAGACATTTACGAACACGGAAAAATCACGCCTGAACGCATTCAGGAACTCGTCAACATCATGATCAAGTTTCGTATGGACTTGCACGCCCTGGGAGCAGACCTCAAGGCAGTCGCCATGACGGAAGCCATGCGCAAAGCTGAAAATCCGGACGAAGTCATCGAAGCCGTCGAAAAAGCTGTTTGGGTAAAACCACGCATCATCACCGGCGAAGAAGAAGGCAAGCTCACCTACCGTTCCGTGAAAGAATGGCACGGCACAGGCTTTGTCACGATAGATATCGGCGGCGGTTCCACAGAACTCAGCAACGGCGAAACGACATTCTCGATTCCTGTTGGCGCACTCAAGATGTTCAAGGCGATGGGACCGATTCCCGGCCCGGAATACAAGAAGTTTATCAAGGAAACGTTCAAGGAAATTTCGTTCAAGGGCATGACCAAGAAACCCGTCTATCTTATCGGCGGCACAGGCACGGCTCTCGCGATGGTGTTCTTAAACAAGCAAGTCTTTGACTATAAAGCAATTGAAGGTCTCGAAATGAGTCTTTCGGATCTCGAAGCGGTCACCACGCGCATCACGAACCTTTCGAAGGAACTGCGTGCGATGTTGCCTGGACTTGAAAACGGGCGCCACGAAGTCATCATTTGCGGTCTATTCTGGCTGCGTTCGCTTTTGGAAAAGCTCCGCGTGGAAACATTCAAGATCAGTACAGCGGGGCTGCGTTTCGGTTTGCTCTATCCGCCTGAAAAAGAACCGGAACAAAAGCCGAAAAAGCGCCCGGCGTTTTTGAAGAAAAAAGATGGTTCGACAGGCTCACCAACCGAAAACCAGAATGACAAAAACGCCGGCGACGATGACAAATAAAGGGACAGAGCAAAAAGATTATGCGTATAAACAAGTACATTTCTCTCAGTGGTTTTGCAAGCCGCCGCGCCGCAGACGAACTCGTTGCGAGTGGACGCGTGCAAGTGAACGGAGAAACGATTTCGGATCTCGGTCATCAGGTAGATGAAACGAAAGACCAGGTGACGGTCGATGGCAAGCTCCTCAAGGTTTCCGCGAACAAAAAGAGCAAGGTCATCATGTTCCACAAGCCCGCCGGTTGCGTCTGTACCAAGGACGATCCACAAGGGCGACGTACCGTCTATGACTACTTGCCGCCGGGATACCAGAATTTCAAATACGTCGGACGACTCGACTTGCAGAGCCGCGGTCTTTTGCTGTTCACCGATGACGGCGAACTGCTTTACCGCCTCACGCACCCGAGCTTCGAAGTACCGCGCAGTTACTACGTGTGGACAACGCGCCAGCTCAGCGAATCTGCTGCCCAGCGCTTAGTCGATGGCGTCGATATCCGCGACCCGGAAGATCCTGACGCACCAGAAGAAATCGCTTTTGCCACAGACGTTTATCTCGAAAACGGATTTGCGGAACTCGTGCTCATCGAAGGCAAGAACCGCGAAATCCGCCGCATGATGCGCGCCGTCGGTTACGAAATCCGCGACCTCAAACGCGTGAGCTATTGCCAGATTCAACTCGGCGACTTGCCCGCAGGCGAATTTCGCGAACTCACGCCAAACGAAATGAACAAGTTGCGACAAGCAGTGCATTTATAGCGGCTTCGCCGCAGTTATTAGAACTTAGTTACTAGTTATTAGAATAAAATTTGGCGACTTCGTCGCGATACTAAAAATACAACCGACCAAAGACCAATAACTAACGACCAAGTTCTTCCTACCGCCTACTTCCTACTGTCTACTTCCTACCGCCTACTTCCTACCGCCTACTTCCTACTGTCTACTAAAAAATGAAACGAACTCTCTACATCGGTGATGTGCACGGCTGTGCGGACGAACTTTGCGAAATGATTGACAAGTTCGGTTTCGTCCGTGGAAGCGATACGCTCTACCAGACCGGCGACATAATCAACAAAGGTCCCGACACGTTGCGTTCCATCCGCATCGTCGAAGAACTCGGCATCTTGACTGTCCGCGGGAATCACGAAGAACACCTCATCCGCATGATGGAAACACCTCCAAGTCAGTGGACTGAAAAACAGAGGAAACGTTTCAAGGCTCTTTCGCTCGACGACTGGATTCACATCCGCGATTTCGCCAAGACGTGGCCGCTCTGGCGCGACACACCGCACGCATTGCTTGTGCATGCCGGGCTTGAACCGGGCAAAAAACGCCTCGAAGACATGAGCCCCGAAGTGCTCCTCTCCATCCGCAACTGGAATGACAAACCGTGGTATGAACAGGTGAAATGGGAAAAACCGGTCGTCTTTGGACATTGGGCAAAACAAGGCTTCGTACATATTCCCGGATTCATCGGACTCGATTCCGGCTGTTGCTACGGCAAAGCGCTTACCGCCTGGTGCCCGGAAGAAGACAAATTCTACACCGTCAACGCCCTCCGCGAATACACGCCCGTCAAGGACAAGGCTAAAGAATCCGAAGTCGCCCCCTGCAAAGTGCTCGGCGACAACACTCCTGATGCAGTCCCGCCAAAAACATTCGACGAAATCAAGGAGAAAATCGCAAGCGGCGACATCGCCCGCAAAGAAGAGACTGCCGAAGAAAAAAACATCCGCGAAGCAAGCCCTTCAATAAGCGCCGAATGGGCCGGGTATTAGCGTGCCTACGGCGCAGTTACTAGTTAATAGTTACTTCGCCCTTCGGGCTAGTTACTAGTTATTAGTTACTAGAGATTGCAATAAGAACATTTCTAGTAACTAGTAACTTGGAACTCTAAACTTACATTTACTCTAGCACTCCACCCCTCAAATTTCTATCTTTACACTAGGCATTTAACCACGGAACAACAATGACCGCAGAAGAACTTTACAACCGTCTCAAGTCCGTCAAGCCGGGCGCAGCCCTTTGCACTTACACCATGGAAAAGGTGGAAAAGATGCTCCCGCTCATCAACGAAATCAACGAACTCAAGAAAGAACAGGATACCGTAATCCTCGCCCACAGCTATTGCGCTCCTGAAATTCTCTTGGGCGTTGCCGACTTCACCGGCGATAGCTTCAAGCTCAGCAAGGACGCAACGACGGTCCAGCAAAAGACGATTCTTTTCTCTGCCGTGCGTTTCATGGGCGAAACCGCCAAGATTCTGAACCCGCAAAAAGACGTGATTATCCCGGGTCCGCTCACGGGTTGCAGCCTCGCCGATTCCATTACCGGCAAGGATGTCGAAGAACTCCGCAAGCAGAATCCGGACTACACGTTTGTCTGCTACATCAACACGACTGCCGACGTGAAGGCCGCCTGCGACGTCTGCGTCACAAGCGGCAACGTGATGCACATCGTCGAAACAATCCCCTCCGACAAGATTTTCTTTGTGCCGGATGCCCTCATGGGCCAGAACATCATCGACGAAATGAAGCGGCGCGGCGTCAAGAAGGATATCAAGCTCTACAACGGCTGCTGCTACGTCCACGAAAACTACGACCCGGACTTGATTCAGTTCTTCCGTAGCCAAAACCCGAATCTCAAGGTGATTAGCCACCCGGAATGCAACCCGTCTGTCGCTATGCTCAGCGACTACGTCGGAAGCACCGGCCAGATGGTGAGCTACATCAACCAGCAGCCCAAGGACAGCTGCATTTTGCTTCTCACGGAATGCGGCCTCAATGCCCGCATGCACTACGAGCACCCGGATATGAACTTTATCGGTAGCTGCTGCATGTGCAAGTACATGAAATCGAACTCGCTCGAAAACATTCTGGAATCTCTCCGCCATCCAGAAAAGGCAGAACATATCTCGCTCGACGAAGACGTACGCGTCAAAGCCAAGAAGTGCATCGACGCCATGTTCAAATACGCCGAATAAAGCGTCATAATATATAGCCGTTTTCAACAAGCGTCCTTAAATTTCTAGATTTAGGGACGCTATCTTTTTGGAGGAAATATGAAAAAAATTTTATTGGCTATAGCCTTGTTGAGTTCCGCCATTTTTGCGCAACCCGAAGACAGCGATTATAGCTACTGGCCACGCTCCTATTTTGCAAGTATCGGTTTCGGAGTCATCGCAAACCGTGGTGATTTTTTCGAACGCTCCATAAAGGTTCAAGAAGACGGAATAACCGAAACAATCAATTTGCCGCTGACCAAAGTCCTCATGTCTCCCGATTACAGTATCGGCGTGAACATCCGCGAGTTTTCTGTTGCAGCCACGTTCCAATACTGGTCCATGAACGTTGACATCAACGGCCTCCCCGAAACTATGAAAGAACAGCAGATGCGTTTTTGGAGACTTGGAGCAGAATTCACCTATAACTTTTTCTACCCTGAATTTTTCCAGGCGGGCCTCGGTCTCGGCTACTCGTTTTCCTCGGTTAAGCTCAAGAACAACGCCACAAGCGTAGAAAAAGGTTTTGCAAATTCAGAACTGATGGGTTCAGCAATAGCATTCATCGGAAGCGTGCGTTACTTCATTACGGACTATTTCGCCCTGAACCCGTCAATGCGTGTTTACGAGACATGGTACAAGGCCGTCAATACCAAGAATGCGGGTACCAAAGATCTTAAAAGCTATGTCTGGCAAACATACATAGCCATTTCCATCAGCGCGATGGTACAGTTTTAATTAACTAAAGAAGGCACAAAAAATGATAACATTCCTAATTGGTGTTGCGATCCTCATCCTTGGATATTTCACCTACGGCAAGTTCGTTGAACGTGTATTCGGCCCCGATGACCGCAAGACCCCGGCGCTTGCAAATCCGGACGGCGTTGACCGCGTTCCCATGCCGCACTGGAAAAACGTTCTCATTCAACTTTTAAACATCGCAGGCATTGGCCCCGTGATTGGCGTGATTCTCGGCATCAAGTTCGGCGCCATCGTGTTTATTTTGCTCCCGCTCGGAAACGTGCTTGGCGGTGCCGTGCACGACTACTTCAGCGGTATGATCAGCATGCGCAACAACGGCTACAACGTACCAGCGCTCTCCCGCAAGTTCTTGGGCAAGGGCCCAGCAAAACTCGTGATGGCTCTGATTTCGGTGGCGCTCATCCTTGTGGGTGCGGTGTTCACCAACACGCCGGCAGCTCTCGTGAATACGCCGATTCTCGCCGGTAGCCACGTTTCGCAAACGCTGTTCTGGGTTGCCGTCGCAGTGATTTTCGCATACTACTTCATCAGCACATTCTTCCCGATTGACAAGATTATCGGTCGCATCTACCCAGTTTTCGGTGCGCTTTTGATTCTCGCCTCGCTCGCTATTTTCATAGGCATCATCCCGAACTTGAACGTCCTCGATGAATTCTGCTTTGCAGATATCATGAGCAACTTCCACAAGCACCCGGCAGGTCAGCCGATTATCCCGATGCTCTTCGTGACGATTGCTTGCGGTATTATCAGCGGTTTCCACAGCACGCAAAGTCCGCTCGTTGCCCGTACCGAAGTGACAGAAAAGACGGGCCGCCAGACATTCTACGGCATGATGATTATCGAAGGTTTGATTGGTATGATTTGGGCTGCCGGCGGCATGTTCATTTATCACCAGATGCCAGAACTTTTGACGGGCGCTTCTGGCGTGAAGGTCTTGAGCGTCCTCGTTTCGACCGTGATTCCGTGGGCACCGATTTCGATTCTCGTGGTCGTGGGCGTGATTATCCTCGCGATTACAAGCGGCGACACAAGCCTTAGAAGTTTGCGTTTGACCATCGCGGAACTCACAGGACTGGAACAGACGTCTGTTAAGAATCGACTCATCCTTACAGTCCCCATGTTCGCCCTCTGTGCCGCGCTTATCTTCTGGAGCAACTTGAATCCCGAAGGATTCAACATTTTGTGGAACTACTTTAGCTGGAGCAACCAGCTCATGGCCGTTTGCAGTTTGTGTGTTGCCACAGTTTATCTCCGCAGCAAAAAGAAGAACTTCTGGATTGCACTTATCCCGTGCATGTTCATGACGTTCATTACGGCTGATTATATTCTTTGGGTGAGCCCGGAAAACCTCAAGGGCGCTCCGCTCGGGTTTGGTCTCGACTACAAGACTGCTCTCGTCATTGCTCTCCACGACGCTGTAATTCTCGGATTCCTCCTCTGCACCCGCGGTAAAACGCTTACCAAGATGGAAGGTTTCGATCCTGATGCTTGGAACTCGGATTTGGACGAAGGGAAGGTCCCCAAGGCCGAATAGACTAGAGATTCGCAAGCTTTACAAGCGCCGACAACAAATTCAATCAATGCAAGAACCATCCACAACAAATAAAGGAGATGCCCGACGTCATCCCGGACTCGTTCCGGGACGGGCATGACAATTGTTGTGAATCTCAAGGGAAGCATAAAAAGCATCACGTTCCACAGCCTGCAAAACGGCTTTACCGTGATGCGCCTTAACGATATCGAAAGTAAAAAAGTCGTTGTCGTCACGGGTACGTTCCCCGCATTGCAACCGGGCGAATCCATCGCCATCGAAGGCGAGTGGGGCAGCCACCCCAAATACGGAAAGCAGTTCCAGGCGACTTCTTTTGAATACCTCGCCACCGAAGACAACGACATAGTCGAATATCTTGCGAGCGGACAATTCCCAGGTGTGGGGCAAAAGATTGCCGAACGCATTGTCGAAGCTTTGGGCGATGCGACCGCCGACATTCTCGACAACAATCCGGACAAGTTCCGCGAAGTGAAAATCAAGGGGTTCCCCGCCCGCAAGGTGGAAGCGTTTTTGGCACGTTGGCAAGAGGCAAGGCATAGCCGCGAGACGATGCTATTCTTGTACAAGCACGAAATTGTCGGCAGTGTCGCAAAACGCCTTTGGAACAAATTTGGACAAGCGACCATCGAACGCATCACGCAAAACCCGTACATGCTCTGCGAAGAAGTCTGGGGCATCGGATTTTTAAAGGCCGACGAAATTGCGCAGAAGGTCGGGTTCCCGAAAGACAGCCCCGAGCGATTCCAGGCAGCGTTGCTTTACACATTGCAAGAGGCCTCCATTAACGATGGGCATGTGTTTTTGCCAAAGAACGTGCTCTTGGAACGCACGTTCCGCTATTTGCGTTTGCAACCGGACGATGACGGTCCCATCAACACACTCCTCGACGAATTCGAAAAAGCAAGCGAAACCGGTCGCATCAAACGCGAAGGCGACGATTGCTATTTTCCGCCTCTATACAATGCCGAGCAACGCATTGCAGACAACATCAAGCTCCGTCTCCGGTACAACACACTCGAAACGAACAACTTCGAGAACGACCTCGCCAAATGGGAACGCGAACACAAGTTCAGTTTCGATCCCATTCAAAGGCGCGCTATCCAGATGGCGCTTTCGCGAAAGATTTCCATTATCACAGGTGGCCCCGGCACAGGCAAGACGACTATTCTCAAGGGCATTTTGTACCTCGCCCGCCAAATGGAAGAATGCGTAAGCCTCACGGCCCCCACGGGCCGCGCCGCCAAGCGCATGGGCGAATGCTGTGGCGAAAAAGCACGCACCATCCACCGTTTGCTCGAAGTCGACCCGATTTCGGGCAAATTCCACCGCGATGGAGACAACAAGCTCCAATGCAATTTGCTGATTGTCGATGAATTCAGTATGGTCGATACGTGGCTTGCCGCCTCCCTCCTCGAAGCGACGCCGCTGAATGCGCGAATCGTTCTCGTAGGCGATGCCGACCAGCTTCCCAGCGTGGGAGCTGGCAATGTGCTGAATGACTTGTTGCGTTGCCCCAAGATTCCGAGCACCCGCCTTCAGCACATTTTCCGCCAGGCCGGCGGAAACGACATCGCCGACAAGGCTGCGAAAATCAACCAGGGAGTTTGCCCCTCGCCCATCGAAGGCACGAACTTCCACTTTTTGCCATACGAGTCGGCCGATGAAGCTAAAGACATCATCGCCCGCCTCGTCACTTACGGCATCAAGGAAAAAATCGACATCGACATTCAAACCGAGATGCAGTTGCTCTCGCCCATGCGCAAAGGCCCTCTCGGCATTTACGAGCTGAACAACTTCTTGCAGAACCTCCTGAATCCGGGCAAGGAACGCATCAAAATCGCCAGTGGCAACTGGAGCACGGGCGACCGCGTGATGCAAATCCGCAACAACTACGACAAGAACGTGTTTAACGGCGACGTCGGCATCATCTACAAAATCGGCAAGGAGACGAAAAAAATCACCGTCTTTTACGATGACAAAACCGTCGATTACGAACCCGACGAAGTCGAAGAACTCATGCTCGCCTACGCCTGCACCATCCACAAGAGCCAAGGCAGCGAATACCCCGCCGTCATCGTCGTGCTCGATTCCAGCCACAGCATCATGCTGCAGCGGAACCTCATCTACACCGCCATCACACGAGCCAAAGGCCATGTGTGGATTTTGTCTGCACCGGGCGCATTCTACCAAGCCGTGCGCAACAACCGCAGCACAAGGCGTTACACGAGACTCACCGAAAAACTCGGGTAAGAGTCCCGCCCCCCACGATTCTTACACGGGCACATATAACATATCAAGTGTTATTAAAAAACAAACCCCACAGACAAAGCCGTCTCAATGTAAATATTATCGAGCAACCGCGCATGGGAATACTTATCAGTACCGCTCACTTGAATATTTCCCATAAACTGAGGCTTTTTCACAAAGCGTCCGAAACTGATTTCGCTTCCCCAAAAGAAACGGGTTCCAATTGATCTTGCCCCAAAACCGAGACCGAGAGCAACGCCATTTTCGCTATGCGGGAAAAGCCTTGTTTTATCCGTCGGACTTACCAAGTCAACGCTATAAAAGACAGGATCCATCCGCATCTGCAAAAAACATTCAATCTGGGACATTTGTCCAATCTCATGATTTTTCCCTACGGCATCAATGACTTGGGACGTTCCCATATTTCTCCGCCCCCAATACCACCGCACTATCAACGGGAACGAGAACGTTTTCATTTCGCCCTCGACATCCGTATATTTCGCAATATTCTTTTGAGTAAAATACGAATAGCTAAACCTAGCCGCAACACTCCAGAAATCAGAAAAAAGATATTCATATGTTATCCCTGGAGCCCAATTCTGAGCCACAATTTCTGCATAAAGCCTGTGTTTTGTATAAGGCGGAGCACTCATCCCAAATGTATCCTTGAGCGCCTGCGCCTCCGACATAGCCGCATTATAGGTGGGCGAAGAGTCTTTAGCCGCCGTATCGTCAATATACGTTACCTTATGCGTATCAACATAAAGCGTGTCTTTTGCGTCCCATTTATTTGATGGCGAATTTTCCCATCCATCGGCAAATGCAACCGACACATTTATCAAAGCGACAAATATCCAAAGGTATTTTTTCATTTTAGAAACCCATTTTTACTTCTGTTCCAAAAAAAGCACCTTTAATAGAGGTCCCATTGATAATAGCAAAACTTTCCGTATTCATCATCAATCGCGCTTTTTCACCCCAATACTGAAGGCCACCGCTAATTCCCAGTTCCCAAAGGAAATTACTAGAATTCCACACAACACCCAACGTCCCTTTTATAAAAGCCCCAAAAGCACACGCCCCATGTTTGTCGGCATCGGATTCCACATTTTTTATGCGATCGTAATTCAAAGTTGGTCCCAACATAGCCTGAGCAAAAAGAGAGATACTGTTGAGCGGCACATTTCTGTGTTTTACAGGCTGTTTCTTTGGATTCGCATGAGTTATCACAGAGGTCACGAGATAATGCCTATAGCCCAAGCCCAAGCTCCATATGCTTTTAATTCCCTCCCATTCTTTCCAAAGATCATGAAATTGGAAAATGGTTGAAAAATTATAAATCACAGAACCTCTATACGAGTTCTCTTGTTCTAACTCGAAACCAAATAAACATATGCCAAGCGGCAAAAACAGCAAGTCTGGAGCCATAACCCCATCTATATAAAAGTTTATTGCCGGAGGAATTGTGTCCGTATCATAATATGTGACAAATTCATTTTTCTCGGGTATCGTATCCACAAATTTTGCAGCGGACTTTTTAATATAAACTGTATCCGGTGGAGACTTCACAAAAATCGTATCCGTTACATGCTTACGGACATATACGGTATCTGTTTGAGCTAGGCTTTCTCCAGAAAACAGGGTAACAAGCAACATTATCAAAGCCAATTTTTTCATAAAACAACTCATAGCATACCAACACTTATATTGAATTTAAAATCGATCTGAATTCCATCCGCAAGATACATAATATGGTTCTTTAAAATATCCCCATCTTTCGACAAGAAGTTATACGCTAATCCATATTCAAAACCGCAAATTACGTAATCACTCCGCCTTAAAAATCCGTGATGTATGTACGGCTGGATACCTCTTTTATTTTGTTGTACATGATCAGGAACCATGTTATTTTTCCAATACGGATGATATGTATAATCTAAATTACGGAATTGAGCATTCAAGCCTAATTCAATCATTGACGAACTCTTTGCCGGACGGAAATAATGGCGATACCCCAAACCAAAAATATACTGTGTCATATTCCCGCTATAGTCTTCCTTTCTAAAGTTTTCGCTATAGTCATCCGAAGGCATTTTTTTCGCATATTGGAAGTTCATGATTAAAGAATTTTTACGACTAAACGAAAGCTCGGCATCAGCAACAACAGTCACATTGCCAAGCAAAATATTCAAGACCGAAAAAACATCCACGCCGATATACAACAAATGATGAGTATAGTTCGTGTCGTTGCGTAAAAACTTTGTCGTATCCAAGCCAAACGGGTTATCTTCTGACGGGCGGCAACACGCCGGCGTTGTTGTTTCGTTCAAAGAGTTCAAATTTGCAGAAGCCTTAGGAACGTCTGATGCCGTTTTTCGAAGCGATTCGCCCGTGACATAAATAGTATCTGTTTTCGGCTTGACAGGAATATACACCGTATCGCGAGTGACGACCTCGACATAAATAGTGTCTCTTTCGGCATAAAGCGCCGTCACACACAAAAGAATTAACAAGAGAAATTTTGGCATTTGTTTAAAATCCCTATTTGTTCGAACATTAATTTAACAATAACAGAATCAAATCAAACCCTTAGCCGTGTTAACTTTCACGAAGCACACAAAACAGGGGATTACCTGCTATTTTTGAACGACAAATGGATAAAACTAGGGAAAAACGCCCTGTTTTTAATATTTTCTGTAAACTTTCTGATATTTGCGTTGTTTTTGCAAAGCACGGCCGCGAACGTCGAAACGATGAGCTCCATTTTCAAGCTTTCCGTGATCGCGCACGATTTTTTGACCAAAGCCCGGCAACCCCGTTGTTTCCAGCACATCAAACGGCGCAGTCACAATCCTCGAAAGGCTCTTTTCGTCAATTTTCACGGAAACCTTGTACTTGCCCACACTCTTTATCGCAAGCGTTTCAAGCGTATCGCCCTTGAGGAGTTTTCCATCTTTGTACCATTGGTAGCCAAAGCCCTTAGGCGCCTTGAGCGTAAGATTATCGACCTGCGTGACATGCAACGTATCCATCTGCAAATGGCTATAGACAATCTCCGCCAAATGTTTTGCGCCTTCGACGGACGGATGCACCATATCCGACAAATACCAGCTCCGATTTTCAAGAGCGTTAAAACGCGAATGCAAGTCAATCACGTTCACGCCTTTTTCAAGCCCTGCCCGCAAAATCGCCGGATTCACACGGCTCACGACAACCGAATCGAGAATGTTCCAATTCACGTTATTCACGTAAGGCGCAAGACAAATGAAAATGTGCGGTTTCGACTTTACCTGGAACGTGTCAATCAAAGCTTCAAAATCCGCCGTAATCGCAGAATCTACCGCAGCGTTCTGTGCCGGAGTGCTCCACTGCGTATAAGCTTTGGAATCGTTCGTGCCCAACTCAATAATCACCGTATCGGCCGCAAATTCAATCGCTGGAGCAAAACGATGGCCCTTCCAGTACGAAGCCTGATCGTCTTTCCGAACGGTTAGCGAACTCACGCCAAAATTTTCGACTGTATCAGCAGGCGCATTTTCGCGAAGCATCCCTTGCAAATGATGCGGGTAACTCGTCTGGTCGGGCCAAGATTCAATGCCATAACCGTAAGTGATGCTATTGCCGACGCAAGCAACCTTACCCGCCGCAAACGCAGACGTCGCAAATGTTACGGTCACCGCCGCCATTGCCAAAAAATCAAACTTTCTCATAACCATGAGGTAAATATAAACAATGCTAAAGGAAAAGTCACTGGATGTTTCGCGTTCGCTCAACATGACGTGATACGAGAATGGAGATGCAGTCCCAATTCGCGGATTATAAAGAAAACAGAGTCAAGCTTGATAATCAGAAAAAACTAACACAGTATACAAAAAGCCTTTTTCCCATCAAAAGATGAGATTTACCAAAACTACGAAAAAACTCCTCCCGATGCATTTTTAATATTCTCCGCAACAACGCACAACCTTTTTTTCAAATTTCCCTTTGCACCCTTAACCAAATCATTTCCAAACATATCTTTTTTTATACTAGTATTAACTTTTCTCGGAGACAAATGAATCACCTTCACAACAATTAAATTTCTTCTGTAATTCTTTTTTATATAATCTAAAGCAAGGAAAGCTTTATCTCCAAACGCTATAGCAACATTGGTATATCTAAGTTCATAATTTAAGCGTTCAATATTTGAATTTTCCAAAATTTCTTCATCACTAGCTTCACTCCGTTTCGTTTTCGCAGTATACTCTATCTTATCCCAAGCATTGTTTATGCCAATTAAAGATCGATTCAGAGAAATTCCTCCAAAATGAATCTTTTTAAGGATATAATCTAATGATTTACCTGTCATACCTTTACACGGTCGATTAGCTCGTTCCTCACAACGTCCAGGACAAGAAAAAACTGCAGTAATAGAGGTATCATTAAGTATATTTTCCGAATAACAATTTGTAGACAATTCTTTATTATATGGATTTTCTTTTAACATATCAATTGAAGGATGATCTTTAATAGAAACTGGTACTAAATTTTCTGGAGTTTCATCCACTAAATAGTAATAAAAAGATTTTTTCTCGCATTTTCTATATAAATTTTGATAATAACGGGAATCATTTCGACAGATTGTATAAAACATTCCCCTTGCATAAAGGAAAAAGGATTTATTTTCATCAAAACCCGGTATATTTTCAACAGCAACAAAATTTATTTTACCATTATCATTAGAAGCAAGATCAACATCACTCAAATAGCCATGAATTTTTCTTGATGCGTATTGGGCATTGCGTCCTAACCTATCAGGCGAAAAAAGAATTACAGGGAATTTCAGCCTTTCAATACAACCACCAAGATCCGTATAAAACAAATCTTGAGCAGTCTCCACCGGTTTATTTTCAAAGTCGATTTTCATGAAATCATAAACATCTTGGTGACATTTACGAAAATGTCTAACCAACACATCTGCATATTTATATATGTAATATTTATGATGATTCCCTTGTATATCCAACTTATCAATCATATTTTGAAGTCGATCATCTAAATTTGGATGATTCGTTTGATTAAGCAAAAGAGGATCTTTCAATAAAAACATCATTGAAGCAAAAGCATGAACTGTAGCCAACATTGACGTGTTGAATTGTTTTGGATTTGACTCATTGAAATTTCTAAAAACCATCCGAAGAGCATAAGAATCACACTCTTTTTCACATTGAATTCTTTTTTCACTACAAAACCCATTTAATTTTCCAAAATGACCCGATTCAATATGACAAACTTCATGAAAAAGGAGAATACATAAAGCGTCTAGAAATATTCCATTTACCCTTTCTACATAAAATCGTTCATTAGCCGAATTTCCTGAATTTGGACTAGGGAACCCTTCAGGACATGGATAAGCCCGATTTTTTAACGACATATCCAAGACTTCCCGCGCTCGTTGAATCAAAGTTACATCTCGGGAAAGAGACACACCTTGGCAAATCAACTCTTCCTTCATGAAGTCCTCTTCATATTGGACCCACGATCCATAAATAAAGCCCCACAAAAAACTCACATAATCAGCATGTATTTTTATAGTAACTCCATCGTTTGCAACATGGGGCGCAAAAACATCTCCTTTAAATTCGCAATCAATATAACAATTGGGTAGAATTTTTATTCCGTTAAGAAATTTTTCCTTTACACCATAAAGTTCTTCAAAACGCTGTATAATATTGCCATTTAGAATATTTACAACACTTTTTTGACTCATAAAAACCTCGCATTACAAACATTTTTTGAATCAATATAATTTATTTAAAACAGCAAAAAAAACACACAAACTAAATTCATTTCTTTTACAATTTAATTATTTTATCATTACAGACTTAAATCATCAAAAACACCATTAAGTATGTAAAAAAGGATGCCCACGGCACCCTTTTCATTTCACTGGATCCTTCCCCTCTACGAGGCTCAGGATGACGCCATCAACAGCCAACACCATTCTAGTAACTAGTAACTCAGAACTAGTAACTAACTTACGTATTGTATTCCCTGTCGGGGTGTTCGGCCATCTCGTCCAGCTGAATCTGGTGAATCACCACGTGGCCTTCGACAAGGCTTTTCTGCACATCGATAATGCGCTGGTTGCTGGAGCCGCGGAACTTGAGTTCGAGCGATTTTTTCGCCATGATGAACGGGCCGTCGATGAGGATGTCCGCAAAAGTCAGCAGCTCAAAAAGCTCCGGCTTTTCGGGCGTGAGTTCCATCAATCGTTCGTACGTGTAACCCGTGAAAATCACGAGATTGAGTCCGCGTTCCTTGATTTCTCGCGCCAGCGGAACAAGTGCCGCCGCCTGGTCCATCGGGTCACCGCCGCTGAACGTCACGCCGTCCAACAGCGGATTTTCCTTGATCATCGTGATAATCGCTTCGCGCTCGATAAAGTGTCCGCCCCCAAAATCGTGCGTCTGCGGATTCTGGCAGCCCGGGCAGTTGTGGTGGCAGCCCTGGGTAAACACGGTCAAGCGAATACCGGGACCATCGACAAACGATTCCGGCTCTATTCCAGCGATTTTTAATGGAGGATAATCGGACATGGCAAGCGCCGATTACACCCCGTGCTTTACGCGGTCGTTGACTTCGGCACGCTTGGCGTTGTTGAAGCGGTCGATTGTACCGACAAGGTAACCCGTGATGCGGCGGATACGTTCAAATCCGACTCCTTCACCATACATGGACATTTCTTTTTCTGACATTTTGTTTCTCCTTAATAAAAACTTTATTTGTTTACGCTAGCTATGGGGTCGCAACTTCGTTGCTCTGAGGTATGGGCTCGGTCCCTTACGGTCCCTTTGAGCATATTCCTCATACCCCAAAGGCTCGTGGTTCGACTAATTCGACAGGCTCATCAACCGGCTCACCAACCTTAGCCGACCTCACAACCCCACTAGCTCATTTACCTAATCCCTCTGAATGCGGGCATTCCCGGGAATTTCTTTCTAAGTTCTGCAAGCTTTTCGCACGAAATGGCATGGCCTTCGCTACGTCCGCAGCGCGGGCACACGTCACCAATCACGCCCACGAAACCGCAAACCGGGTCGCGATCGACAGGGTGGTTGATGCTTCCGTAACCGATTCCGACCTTTGCCATGTGCTTCACGATCTTTTCGAAAGCATCCAGATTCTGCGTCGGGTCGCCGTCGAGTTCCACATAGCTGATGTGGCCTGCGTTGGTGAGCGCATGGTACGGGGCTTCCAGCGAGAGCTTCTTGAAAGCAGAAATCTTGTAATAAACCGGCACATGGAAAGAGTTCGTATAGTAATCACGGTCGGTAACGCCCGGGATAATGCCGAACTTCTTCTTGTCCATGCGGACGAAACGGCCAGACAAGCCTTCAGCCGGCGTGGCGAGCAAGCTGAAGTTGAGGCCGAGGCGTTTGGATTCCTTGTCGCAGAATTCACGCATGTGGCCGATAATCTTGAGACCGAGCTCCTGCGACGCATCGGATTCGCCATGGTGCTTGCCCGTAAGCATCACCAACGTTTCGGCAAGGCCGATAAAGCCAATGGATAGCGTACCGTGCTTGATGACTTCGCCCACGGTATCTTCCCAGCCGAGCTTGTCGGAATCAATCCACACGCCCTGTCCCATGAGGAACGGGAAGTTCTTGACCTTGCGGCGGCTCTGCACGGCAAAGCGTTCCATGAGCTGGTCGCTCACGAGTTGAAGCATGCGGTCGAGTTCCTTGAAGAACAAATCGACGGACTTCATCTTGATGGCGATACGCGGGAGGTTAATCGAGGTAAAGCTCAAGTTGCCACGGCCATAAGAGATTTCACGGCTCGGGTCGTAGTTGTTGCCGATCACGCGGGTACGGCAACCCATGTACGAAATTTCGGTTTCGGGGTGACCCGGCTTGTAGTACTGCAAGTTGTACGGAGCGTCCTGGAAACTGAAGTTCGGGAACAGGCGCTTTGCGCTCACGCGGCAGGCGAGTTTGAACAAGTCGTAGTTCGGGTCGCCCGGGTTGAGGTTGATACCGTCCTTGACGCGGAAAATCTGAATCGGGAAGATGGCCGTTTCGCCACCGCCGAGGCCTTCTTCGGTCGTGAGGAGCAAGTTCTTCATGACCATGCGGGCTTCCGGTTCGGTACACATACCGTAGTTGATGCTGCTGAACGGAGTCTGGGCACCAGCGCGGCTGTGCATGGAGTTCAAGTTGTGGACAAACGCTTCCATCGCCTGGAAAGTCGTCTTGTCGGTTTCTTCGTAGGCCATCTTTTCGGCAAAGCCTTGCGCCTTCTTCACCACGTCCAAGTCAAAGCTTTTGGAGAGCTCGCGGATTTCGGTTTCCTGGAACTTCTCGTTCGGCACAAGCGTCGCGACCATGCCCATTTCCGCCATTTCGGAATGGAGCTTCTTCACGACTGGCAGGATTTCCCCTTCTTCCATACCGGTAAGGAGAATAAGCGCCTTCACCATGTTGGAGAGGTAGGCCTTGCGGTAAGTAATGCGCACGCCGTTCGCCATGGCGTAATCGAAGTTCGGCACCGACTGGCCACCGTGCTGGTCGTTCTGGTTACTTTGTATAGCAATCGCCGCGAGAGCCGCATAGCTGCGGATGTCCTTCGGTTCGCGAAGGTGACCGTGACCCGTATTGAAGCCGTTCTTGAACAACTTAATGAGGTCAATCTGGCAGCAGGTCATGGTAAGAGAATAGAAGTCGAGGTCATGGATGTGGATATCGCCATCCAGATGAGCGCGGCTGTGCTCCGGCTTGAGCATCATCATGGTGTAGAAGTGCTTCGCGGATTCCGAACCGTACTTGAGCATGGTGCCCATGGCGGTGTCGCCGTCGATGTTCGCGTTTTCGCGCTTGAGGTCGGATTCCTTCGCGGAACTGAACGTGATGTCGTGGAGCGTCTGCATGAGGCGCGTGTTGACTTCACGTACGCGGGTGCGTTCGGCACGGTACAAGATGTAGCTCTTGGCGGTGTCGGCGTAACCACCTTCGGTAAGCGCCTTTTCGACTGCATCCTGAATTTCTTCGATGTCCGGCTTGGTCTTGTTTTCTGCTTCCAGGTGACCGACGGCTTCGGCTGCAACCTTGAGAGCGACGTTTGTCAGAAGGTCGTCGTTTCCAAGTAAATTCATCTGGGCCTGTGCGGCCTTGATCTGTTCATCCAACTCGCCAGAGGCGCGGAACGCCTTGATAATGGCGTCAGAAATCTTCTCAATGTTGAACGGCATCTCGCGGCCGTCGCGCTTTTTAACAGTAAAAATCATCTAAATGTAACCTTAATATCCCGTTTCCTCAAATATAGTCAAAATCCTTAATTTTTACTATATCTTGTGTTTGAAGTCGAACCACACCCACAAGATGTAGGTCAACAACAATACAAGTATAATAAATCTTAAACCATTTTGGACGATTTTTTTCGTTAAAGATGTAATTTTTTTATAATATTTCATCAACTTATCAACAGAAAAAAATAATGAACTCAAAAATTACAATTCTCTTATCGCACCCAAACATATCTAACTCGGTGTTCAACAAATACTTAGTGGATATCAACAAAAAACAGCCCAATTTTGAGATTCATCACCTCGAAAAAAGCAAGGTTAACGGTCTTTTCGATTTGGAAGCCGAAAAAAAATTGCTCCGGGAATCGAAAGCGCTCATTTGGCAGTTCCCTATATATTGGTACAACTCCCCCGCAAGTTTGCGAGACTGGCAAGACCAAGTCATGAGCCCTATCGTCTATAGCGCCGACAACTTCTTGAAAGGTATGCCCGTACGCGTCGTATTCACGGCAGGCGCCGCCGCCGAGCACTACACCCACGAAGGCCTCAACCGCCACACCGCCGAAGAAATGCTCATCCCGTTCGAGATGACCGCAAATGCAGCAGGCATGAAATGGTTTAAGCCGCTCGGCTTTTACGGCTGCGGTCCGGATACAACGAAGGCCACCCTTGAACAGGCGGCCCAGAAATACAAAGATAGTTTGTTAGAACTACTTTAGTTCAAATGTAACACGGACAGAAGCGCTCACCTCGACGGAATCGGCAATGGCGCTTTCGTCGGGAGCGGCTTCAGCAGCGCCGTCCAGCATTGCCGCTTTCGCCATCATGACACCGTTCGTGCGGAAGCGAATCGGCCTGTAATAGATTCCGCCGCCTTCGCCATTGATTTGCAACACACGGCCAAGCTTAGCACCGACGCCATCGGCATAATCCTTGGCCTTGTTTCTCGCCTTTTCGCCCACGACCTTGATTACCTTCGACTGCACAGCATCTTCGTCCTTGAGCCCCACCGCCGTACGACGGATTTCGACATCCGGTTCTGGAGAAAGAGCCTGCACGAGAGCGGCAGCGTCAATCTTCCTGTTCACGGTAATGGTGAAGTTCTGCGTCGCTACGTAACCGACGAGTTCGCGCTTGTTGTTACGGTAAGTCCATTCCTTGCGGATATCGACGCTGTTCTGTTCCACATCGGACTGCGGAATATCGAGCGACTTGACGTTCTCGAAAATCACGGCACGGCGTTCCGAGATACGCTTGAAGACGGCTTCCTTGTCCTTGCCGCGGATTTCAAGGCTGAAGTTCATCTCGAACTTGTCGGCGGCAAACTTCTTGGTTTCGGATGCCGAGACCTCGATGCGCGGGACCTCGATTGTCGTGGCGCCATTGCCGTTTGCGGCAGCGACCGCAGGGACAGTTGCCGGTTGCGCATTGAATACGCGAATAATCAGGCACACGCACACGACGAGCACGATAAGATAGATGATATTGAGCAATTTTTGCATCATCATTTTACCCCTTTTTTAATGGTTCAACTTTTATGGATTTAAAATAGTCATTTTTCAGGCAAAAGACCACTTTACTTGAGATTAGCGATTACATTCACGCTAGAACTAACTTCAACAGAATCCGCAATCATACCCGAGGCAGCACCGCCTTCGCCACCACCCAAAAGACCGGCCAAGCCATCAAAATAAACGCCATCCGAAAGACCTCGGTTGTTTCCTAGCAAGCTATTGCCTCTGGCACTAGATTCATAAGAAATCTCGTTGACCACGTTGTAGTCGTAAGATGTATTGTTTCCCACATACACGACATCGCCCAAGTTTCCGCCAAAGCCTTCAGCAATCGCTCGGGCACGCACCATGGCCTTCTTCCCGGCAATTTCAGTCACGAGAACCTTAAGTGAATCGCGATTTTTCAATACAGAATGAACATAATTAATAGTCACATTTTCTGCACCACCAATTTCTGCCAAGAATACGGCAGCATCCTGCTTAGACGTAAAATTGACCGTAACAAACTGGCGGGCCCTAAAACGATTTTTCTTAGGCTCGTTATTCATAAAATCCCAATGAGATTTAATTCCAATCCTTGCCGTATGAACATCAATTTCAGATTCTGCAACACCCAAATTTCTAGCGAGAGCCACAATAGAATCCTTCACACGCCCCACCTGACTGTAAATTTTCTCTCTGTCGTCGCCATCGACAATCGCTCCTGCAGAAATAGTAAACAAATCCGCCAAAAATTTCTTCGATTCTTCTTGGTGAACTTGGACATAAGATTGCTTGGGTTCATCACGACCCTGAATCTGCACAGACACATTCAAATGAGCATTGATGCCTACAGAATCAGAATAGCTATCGCGCTCATTCACATTGGAATTACCTTCTGCGGCAAGAACCTTCCCCACCTTGGCACCGACACTTCTTGCATACACATCGGCCTGTTCCAGCACTTTCTTACATGTACGCTTTATCGTTTCGACCTCTAGCGAATCGGCATTTTTCAATCCGCCGGCAGTCTCAAAATCATCTATAAAATCGAGAGTTGCTAGTTTACGCTCAACAGCATCGCTAAAGGACTTGGTCGCAAGCTTTATCTCGACCTCCTGCTCGGCCTCATAGCCCACCTTAACCCTCTTGCCATTGTCGCGACGTTCTATGTCATTAGAAATACGCATCGAACGGAAATCGCAACTTGACTTATCGACATTCAATTCCTTGAGCATCAAAAGAACCTTTTCGCGGCTTTCATTCAGCAAGGCAAAAGCACGGCTCTTCTCTTTTTGCTTTTGGACAATCTTGAACGTAATCTTGTACTCGTCGGCAACAAACATCTCTTGCTCACTTGTCGAAAGAGAAATGACATTCCAACTATCCTTAGAGTTCGTAAACTCACTCGCGGAAGCCTTCGCCTGTTCGGCAGATTCTGCCCGTTTCGCCGCATTTCCTTCGTGCAAAAGCCTCATAGAAAGCAAGAGGCACACAAACGCAAGCACGATGATGACGATATACGAAACCTTATTTTGCATATTTTCTCCTTTTTTAACATCCACAAAATCAAAACCGCAGGCAAACCATTCCTGCGGAATTCATTCAATGAAAAACTACTTAATTTCTTAGTTACGATTCAGAAAAATAATATTTACTTCAACCGTTCTTATTCACCGCAAAACTTAGCATCATACGCGTTTTACGCAAACAAGATTTGTCACAATCTTCAACACCACCGCCACCACAAT